>DAIRUQ010000093.1:0-11563 GCA_036803245.1 Chloroflexota bacterium
CAGAGCCGTGTCGGCCATGGCGCCGCTCTCGCGAAACCGCTGCGCAAAAAAGGCCGCGTCATCGTGCTTGACCCCCATGGCCACGAATACCACGGCGAACTCTTCATCGGTCTCGAGCAGGTGGGCCTGTCTTGCGATCTGGGCCGCCAGCTCGTTGTGCGGCAGACCCGAGCCCGTGAAGATGGGCAGCTTTTGCCCACGCACCAGCGTGTTGGTCACGTCGATGGCCGACACGCCCGTGACGATCAGGTTGCGCGGGTAGACGCGCCGCACAGGGTTCATTGGCGCACCGTTGGCGTCCACCATGGCCTCGGGGAGAGGCGCAGGCAGCCCGTCGATGGGCCGCGCCAACCCGTCAAAGGTGCGCCCCAGCATCCGCACCGAAACGGGTACCCGCAACCCGTGCCCAGCAAAGCGGACCTTGGCCGTACCGACCGAGATGCCCGCCGTGCCGTCCCACACCTCGACGACGGTGGCGGCCTCGCTGGCCTCGAGCACCCGCCCGCGGCGCACGCTACCATCAGGTAGCAGCACCTCGGCCGCCTCGCCATAGGCCACGCCCGTCACGCCCTGCAACACGACGATGGGCCCGCGCACGGCCGCCAGCCCCTCAAATACGCGGGTGGCTAGCGGTGGGAGCGCCTGGCTCCCGCTGGGGATGGTGGCCCCGCTCCCACCCGCTTTGTGGGGGACGAGTTGGGCTGGGGGGTGTTGGCTCATGCCTGATACTCCTTGAGCAGGGCATCCATTTCGGCGTCCAGTTGCGCCCGCAGCCCGTCCAACGCCGAGAGGTCGTCATTGGGGACCGTGGCGCCAGCCCGCAACAGCCGCGGCCAGGCCGTGATCTCCTCCTCTAGACGGCCCACGGGAGCGCCCACGGCCAACACCTCGCGGCCTCGTTCCAGCGCGTGAAGGATCAGCTCGAGCAGTGCCATCTGCTTGGCGGGCGTGGTAAAGGCGTCCACTGGATCGATGGCGTTCTGCTGGAGGAACCCCTCCCTCAGCAGGCGCGCCACCCATAGGAGCCAGCGCTGGTCGTCGGGCAGCGCGTCGGGACCCACCAACCGCACGATCTCTTGCAACTCGGCCTCGCGGTGCAGCACCGTAGCCACCTGACGGCGACGCTCGGCCCAATGTGGCGATACCTGCTGGTGCCACCAATCGGCCACCACCTCGGTGTACCCGCTATAGCTATCGGCCCAGTTAACGGCTGGAAAATGCCGCGCGGCAGCCAAGGTCTTGTCCAGTGCCCAAAAGGTGCGCACAAAGCGGCGGGTGTGCTGCGTCACGGGCTCCGAGAGGTCTCCGCCAGGTGGCGACACCGCCCCCACCACGGTGACCGACCCCTCCCGCCCTTCCAGGGTGCGCACTAGCCCCGCCCGCTCATAGAACGACGCCAGCCGCGACGGCAGATAGGCAGGGAACCCCTCCTCGGCGGGCATCTCTTCCAGGCGACCTGAGACCTCACGAAGCGCCTCGGCCCAGCGCGAGGTGGAATCGGCCATCAGCGCCACGTGAAAGCCCATGTCGCGGTAGTACTCGGCCAAGGTGATCCCCGTATAGATGCTGGCTTCACGAGCGGCCACGGGCATGTTGGAGGTGTTGGCGATCAGGATCGTCCGCTCCATCAGCGAATGGCCCGTCTGCGGGTCCACCAGTCGCGGGAACTGGTCCAGCACGTCGGTCATCTCGTTGCCGCGCTCACCGCAGCCCACAAAGATGACCACCTGGGCGTCCGACCACTTGGCCAGGCCCTGCTGGAGCACCGTCTTGCCGGCGCCAAAGCCGCCTGGGATGGCGGCCGTCCCGCCTTTGGCCATGGGGAACAGCGCATCGATGACCCGCTGCCCGGTCACCAGCGGCTCGTGGGGGACCAATCGCTCGGCGACGGGGCGTCGATGCCGCACCGGCCAACGTTGCAGCATGGTCAGCTCGCGCTCGCCAGCACTGGTGCGCACCCGTGCGATGGGCGCCTCGACCGTGTACTCGCCCTCTGCCGCCAGCCAGGTCAGCTCTCCAGCGACGTCCGGCGGAGCCATCACGCGATGCACTACCAAGGGCGTCTCGGGCACCGTGCCCAGAGCCATCCCGCCATGAACCTGCTCCCCCACCGTCGCCAGTGGCGCCCAGGCCCAGGTGCGCTCTCGGCTGAGGGCGGGGGCATGCACCCCCCGCACAATGAAATCGCCAGCCAGCTCGGCCAAAGCCACCAGGGGACGCTCGATGCCGTCCATGATCCCGCCGATCAGGCCTGGCCCTAGCTCTACTCCCAACGGCATCCCGGTGCCATACAGGGGATCGCCAGGCGTCAAACCGTCGGTCTCCTCATACACCTGAATGGTGGCGCGGTCGCCGTCCAGGGCAATCACCTCGCCCACCAGGCGATCCGCGCCCAGAGCGACCTGCTCCATCATCTGAAGCGACCCGGTCACCCGCGCGCGCACCACCGGGCCACTGACATAGGTCACCGTGCCAGCCCGCCCCACCTAGCCCTCCCCCCCGTCGCCTGCCTGCGCCAGGATCTCGATCACCTGTCCTCGCAAAGCCTCGCGCGCTGCATCAAGTCGCTGCTCGTACGAGTTATCCACCAGGGCCTGGCCGTTTACCTGGCGCACCACCACGCCGCCCAAGATCGGGGTTACATCCGGCGACAGCGACAGTTGCACCCCAGGCCACCATGCCTGCCAAGCGGCGGCCCACTCGGCCAGCACCTCGTCGGTTAGCAGCTCGCCATCACGCGCGTTTACCTGCAGCCTCAGATCGCCGCCGCTCAGGTGCTCGGCGGCCTCGACTGTCAGCGCCCTCAGGCGCGCTAGTCGTTGAGGCGGCGGGCTGTCTGCATCCAAGCCGGCCAGCCTTTGCCGCGCCGCCGCCCAGACGCGATCGAGCAGCTCGGCCTGGGCGCGGAGCATTCCCTCACGGGCGTCGAGCTCGGCCCGAGCCACCCGCCGGCGACGCAACGCCTGCACGCCCTCTCTGGCCTCGGCCTCGGCCCCGCCGTGCAGCTTTTCGGCCTTTTCGGCGGCCTGCGCCACCAATTGGGCCGCCTCGTGTTCCGCGTCGGCGATCCAACCCATCGCCTGCTTGCGCGCCTGCCGCGCGATGTGGCTCTCCAGCCCGCTACCTATCACCGTGACCATTAGCTACGCTCCAGATGCACGCCCACGGCGCGCTGCACAAACTCGCGGAGGGGCGGATAGCTGGTCCCCGTGTGCTCACCAGGAATCTCGACCAGCAGCGGACGAAGACTATTGACCTTGAGCGCGTCCACGCGCTCGCGGGCCCACGCGGCTACATCGGCAGAGATGAGCACCAGAGCCAGCTCGGGATCATCCATCCGACGATCCAGCTCGGCGTGGAGCTCGGCGGCGGAGCGCACGGTCACGCCACCCAGGCCCGCCAGGGCGAACCCGAGCACACAGTTCTCACTGCCGATCACAAAGGCCTTCATCGCTCGCCTCCCGTCGCTAGGTTGTAAGAATCAGGAACGAGACGATGAGGCCATAGATGGCGATGCCCTCCGCCAACCCCACAAAGATCAGCGTGCGGCCCAGTAGCTCGGGCTTTTCGGTGATGCCGCCGATCGCCGCGGCCCCCGCGATGCCCACAGCTATGCCCGCGCCGATGCAGGCCAGCCCCGTCGCCAGGGCCGCCCCCAGGGCCGCGTTGCTCAGGCCGCCCCCGCCAATAGCCTCCTGGGCCAGGGTGGGCCGCGCGAACGCCAGCATCCCCACCACCAGGCACACCAGCACGGCCAGCGCATTGGTGCCCAAGGCCCCGCCCACCGCCACGCGGACGCCTGCCCGCGGGCTAGGGCTTTGCCGCGCCCACAGCAGGGCAGCCGTCACGCCCCCGACCAACACAGCCACAATAGCCCACATTGCCTGCATTCTGTCCTCTCCTCTTGCTCAGAGGCCCTCGGGCCCGCACTCTATCGGAGGCAAGGTCAGCGGCCTAAAGGGCACGCCCGCCCCCTTGAAAAACTTGCCAAACAGCTCATAGTACTCTAGCCGCAGCGTTTGAATGGCAACGATCAGCCCCTCGAACCCGATGATGGCTAGATTGCCCAACACCAGGATGATCACCCGCAGCACAGCGCCCGCGGGGCCGCCGCCCAGCATCCCTGCCAGGATGAACACGACCATGCTCAGCCCCGCGTGGGCCACGGCAAAGGCGCCCAGCCGCACGTAGGAGAGCGTGTTGCTCAGGTAGCTCACCACCGCCTCGAACACCTCGAAAAAGGACTGTACCAGAAACTCGCCCAGCGGCGCGGTCAGCAAAGGCTTTTGCCCCGTGATCCTCCGCGTCAACGGTTCGCCTGCCATCAGGCTGCCCGCCAACACCACGGCGACCCCAGCCAGCCACCAGGGCATGCCGTAGCCCAATACGGGCAGCAGCACCAGCCCCCCCAGCGACCAATAGAGCAGCAGGCCAGCCACACCGTTCTTGTCAAACAGCGTCTCCAGCAGCGCCTTTTGGCGGGCCGCCGTTACCAGGTGCGCCACAAAGCCCAAGTTGAGCACCACCACGCCAAAGCCCACCGACGCCAGCAGTAGCCGCGGGATGTCATCGAGCGGACGCAACCAGAGCGCAGGGATCAGATCCTCAATGCCAAACACCGAGCCGTAAAGGGCCCCAAAGATGGACGAGCTCAGCCCGCACGCCGCAAAGAGCACCCCCGCCCCCGCCAGGCGCTCCAGCGACGGCACCCAGCGCGACATCAAGAGGGCGCCCAGCAGCGCCAGCACCAGGCCCGAGCCGAGATCGCCAAACATGACGCCAAACATTAGCGCAAACGTGACCCCCACGAGAGGTGTCGGATCGATCTCGTCATAGCCAGGCACACCATAGGTAGAGACGAGCGCCTCCATCGGGCGAAAGAGCGGCCCGTTGCGCAGCAGCGTGGGTACGGTGCGCTGCCCAGGGCCATAGGGCGCGCTTTCCTCAAAGGTCACGCGTCCCCCCGCCACGGCCTCGACCGCCTCGCGCAGGCGGGGCACCTCGTCGGTGGGCACATACCCCGCGATCAGGTAAACCTGGTCGCGGTACCCGAAATGGGCCATCGCCTCGGCCATGGCGTGATCGCCCCGCACACGCACCAGCATCTCGCGGAGCTCGCCAGCCACATCCTCGGCTAGGTGCTGCAGGGCCACCTGGGTCGTCTCCAGCTCCTGGCTCTCCAGGACGATGCGTTCCTCCACTTGCGCCCGCACGTCGTGGGCAGTCCCCGCGTACTCGTCGGGAAGCGCCAGGGGATCCAAGAAGGCGCTCTCCAGCGCCCGCTCGAGGATGGGTGCGTGCTCCTGGGCGCAAAAGGCAAATACCAGCACCCGATCCCCCTGGCGATAGAGCGGGATGATGTTATAGGGGATGCGGAAGAGGCTGGCCTCGAGCCGCGCCAAGTTCTCTTGCGGCAAGGTGCCCGCCACCATGTGCACGTGCTCCAGCGTGCGGAGATCCGCGAGGCTGATGGACAGCGGCTCCAAGATCGCCAGCGAGCGCGAGGTCAGGCCCCATCGGTCGATGTCGCGGCGCAAGAGAGCCACCTTTTCGGTGAGCTGGTTGACCTGGTCCTGGATGGCGTCCAACCGCTCAGCCACGCGGGCAACGTCGCCACGCGGATCCAGCCGTCCCTCACAAACCGCGCTCTCCTCGGCGATCCCCAACCGTTCCATGAGCTGCCGAATGCGCGCCTCGTAGGCAGCATAGGTGCTGATGCGTCCCGACCAGGCGGTACCAGTGTCCTCACCCCACTTGCCCAAGGTGTTGGCATCCATGAGATGCATGACGCCCAAGCTGGCCACGGCCTGGGCCACCTCTTCGACGTCATCCTGGTAGCAAAAGATGTCCACCTCGGACATTTCGGCTGGTATGAACATTGACTACTCCTCACCCCGCACCAAGACCTGGCGAATCCGCTCGGGCGACCAGCCGATCGCCTTGCCCTCCAGAGCCCGCACCACGTCGCGGCACTCGAGCTCATCCAGAATCACGTACCCCAGCAAGACGCCCATCCCAAAGGGAAAGCCCCGCTTGGCCTTGACCGCCAGCCCACGCCAGTAGCGCTCCAGTGTCTTTTCCAGGAGAGGGAGCATCTGTCCCTCGGCCAGGCCCTCTAGCGGCGACAGATCCACGCGCCAGTCTCCCCAGATGCGAGCCACCACATCCTGCGGCGATGCGCCCAGGGCGATGTCGCGGACCAAGTCGGCATCGGTGTGCCAAGTGCGCCACAGCGTATAGTTGACGATCTCTTCAGGAGAGAGGCCATAGTAGATGCGGTAGCGGTAGGCCCACAGCACATTGAGGATGTCGATATAGGTCTCCAGCAAGAGCTGGGCGGGGGCGCGATCGGCGCCGCTTAGCCGCTGCACCGCCTGGGCCACATCGCGATAGTAGCGCACATCCAACGCAACCTCGATGGCAAAGAGCGTCTCATCGCGCAGATAGGCGGGGATGGCGTTGCGCAGGGGGTTCACATAGTGGGTACCGTCGGTGCGCTCGATAAGACCCAGCACGGTGCTCTCGTGTAACAGCGCATCCCATGGCAGGCCAGGTCGCTGCTCCAGCGGAATCAGCAGGTCGCGCACAGCCTGATGGTCGAGGCCATGATGTACGCCTCGAAACACGGTCTTGAGGTTCTCCAGCTCCCAATGCTGCCACCAGGCCCGAAACACGGAGCGAGCCGTCCCCTGCACCAGGGCGCCCGCCCGCCAGCAGTTCCGCGCAGAGGCCGCCCATAGCTGTCGCTCCACGCGACGCAGCGAGGGGTTGGCCTCGCCTACCAGCGGCGCCAGCGCCTCGGCATAGCCTGTGGTGGCCAACAGCTCCAGGGCCCCGCGGAACCCTTCGGCCCGCAAGAGGTCGTCCCATTGAGCGTCGCTGAGCAGCCGCGCAGCGAGGCCACGTACCCGCGCGTTGGCCCCAGCCATGCGCGCCGCTGCCATGGGCGAGGGAAGGAACGCCCCAGCCATACCCGCCACGCTCACTCCTCTTCCGAGCCCGAGGGCGCTACCGCGCCCACCAGGAAGCGAACGGCGTGCGGCAGGTTCTGCTCGGCCTGTTGGTGCCAAGCAGCCACCCTCTCGGCCCCGCTTTGGCGGATGAGGTCGGCCTCCTGATCGGCCTCGGTATGGCCCCGCTCCCAGATCGCCTGAGCGCGCGCTTGAGCCTCTTGATCGGCCGCCTCTTGCAGCTCGGCCGCGCGACGGCTAGCCGATGCTACGGTGCGGCGAGCCTCTTCGCGCGCCTGGGCCAACGTCTCGCGCGCCTCCCGCTCGATGGCCAGGATGGCGCGAACGGCCTCCTCGGCCTGCTCCTCAGGACGTTGGACCGACCGCTTGACCCGTTCCATGCCTCCCCGTCCCTTCTCCTGAACGCAAAAAAGACGCCTCTCCTCTTGCACCATGTAAAGCGAAGGCGTTGTGCGTCATTGCACGGCCACCCAGTGCTGGGAGACGACGTCTCAAACAAGGCTGCCAAGATTATACTCTTGTATGCGGCACAGGTACAACTGCAGCCCACCGAGCTTTCCTCCCCTTGCCCGCCGCATGGCGGCGTGATAGAGTGCGCTGTATCTTGGATAAAAGGAGCGCCCGCATGCCCACCCGCGACGACCCACGCAACATACGCATGGGCTGGGAGATCCCGTCCGAGTTCTATGCCGACCAGCCCTACCTCGTCAAGGCCGCTGACGGCGCCTGGGTCTGCGTGATGACGACGGGGGCGGGGCACGAGGGCGCATCAGGGCAGCACGTGGTCACGCGCCGCAGCACCGATCGGGGACAAACCTGGCCCGAGGCTTGTGACGTCGAGCCCGCCGACGGCCCCGAGGCCTCCTATGCCATCCTGCTGGCCGCCCCCTCGGGCCGCCTGTTCTGCTTTTACAACCACAACACCGACAACGTCCGCGCCGTGCGGGCCGACCCCGCCGTCTACCCCGATGGCCTCTGTCGTCGCGTGGATAGCTTGGGCCATTTTGTGTTTCGCTACAGCGACGACCACGGCCGCTCTTGGTCGCCAGCCCGCTACGAGATCCCCCAGCGAGTCATGGAGATCGACCGCCAGAACGCCTATGGCGGCGACCTGCTCTTTTTCTGGAACGTGGGCAAGCCGTTCGTCCTCGATGGCGCGGCCTATGTGTCGTTGCACAAGGTGGGCGGCTTTGGCGCGGGCTTTTTCACGCGTTCGGAGGGCGTGCTGTTGCGCAGCCCCGATCTGCTGTCGCTGGAGGATCCTGGCGCAGCCCACTGGGAGACGCTTCCCGAGGGCGACGTCGGCCTGCGCACGCCCCCTGGCGGCGGCCCCATCGCCGAGGAGCAGAGTTATGTCGTGCTGAGCGACGGTTCGATCTATGCCGTCTACCGCACGGTGGACGGCCATCCCGCCTGCTGCCTCAGCCGCGATGGGGGACGCACCTGGTCGGCGCCCGCCTACCAGCGCTTTGCGCATGGCGCTGGCGAGAGCCGCGTCATGAAACATCCTCGCGCCGCCAACTTCGTCTGGCCTTACGGCCCCGGACGCTACCTGTATTGGTTCCACAACCACGGGGGACGCTTTGTCCGCGAGCCGAACGACGCCAGCCTGCCCTACAACGACCGCAACCCCGCCTGGATCTGCGGCGGCGTGGAGGTCGAGACACCCAGCGGCCCGACCATCGCCTGGTCGCAACCCGAGATCCTGCTCTATGACGATGATCCCTACGTGCGCATCAGCTACCCCGACCTCTTGCTGGACGATGGGATCGCCTACGTGAGCGAGACCCAAAAAGAGACCGCCCGCGTCCACGCCATCGACAGCGCGCTACTGGAGGGGCTGTTCGGCCAGTTTGCGACGCCGCCACCCCCGCCGCCCGATGACGCGCTGCTCTCGTGGGAGGGCGCGGGGCCAGCCGCACTCCCCCTGCCAGAGCTGCCCCCCTTTACCGCGCGCGACCCCCAACGCGGCGACTATGGCATCCTCGATCGGCGCGCGGGGTTCAGCATCGAGCTTGGCGGCCCACTGGGCCACGCCGCTCCCGGCGCGACGCTGCTCAGCAACCGGGATGCAGCCGGCAGCGGCTTTGCGGTGATCCGTACCGCCGACAGCACCCTGGAACTGATCCTCCACGACGGCCGCACCGAGTGCCGTTGGGCCGCCGACCCCGGCCTGCTGCGTCCAGGCCAGCAGCACCACGCCGTGGCCATCGTCGATGGCGGCCCCAAACTGATCCTCTGGGTCATCGACGGCCACCTCTGTGACGGAGGCGACGTCCGTCAGTTCGGCTGGGGCCGCTACAATCCCCATTGGCGCGGTCCGTCGGGGGCGCCAGAGATCCGTATAGCCGCGCCCGGCGTGACACGCACCGCGCTCTATGGCCGGGCCCTGCGCGTTTCTGAGGCCATCGCCCGCTATCGGCATCATTCATCCAGCAAGCAAGGGAGAGTATAATGAGTATAAGGATTGCCGTGCCCCAAGGCGTGATGGATCGGGCGCCCGAAACCTTTGCCCAAGCCGTCGACGACGGCATCGAGTGCTTGGTGGTGCCCCCCGGTGACGAGGCCGCCCTGGCCGCGTTCATCCGCGAGCACGAGCTGCGCTATGTGCTGCTGGGGGGGCAGCCGTTCACGGGCCCGCTGTACGACGCCCTGCCTCGCGGCGGCGTCCTGGCCCGCTACGGCGTTGGCTATGACGGGCTGGATCTGGCCAAGGCCACCCGGCGCGGCCTCTATTGCACCATTACGCCGGGCACGCTGCATGTCTCGGTGGCAGAGCACGCCATGACGCTACTGCTGGCGGGCGCGCGCCAGCTCACCCACCTCGACGCCGAAATGCACGACGGCCGGTGGGGCCAGCTCGTCGCCACCGAGGTACACGGCAAGACGCTGGCCATCGTCGGCTGCGGTGCCATCGGCTCGGCCCTGGCGAACATCGCGAGTCGCGGGTTCGGCCTGCGCGTCCTGGGCGTCGAGGTGGCAGAGATCGACATCGAGGCCCAGTGTCGCCAGCATGGCTATGCTGAGATCGTCCGCCGGTGGGAGGACGCCGTCCCCCAGGCCGACTTTGTCAGCCTGCACGTCCCCAACGTCCCCAGCACTCAGCATCTGGTCAATGCCGAGCGGCTGGCCCAGATGCAGCCCCATGCCTGGCTCGTGAATACGGCCCGCGGGGCCATCGTCGACGAGGTGGCTCTCTACAACGCGCTGGCTGCATCACAGATCGGCGGCGCGGCGCTGGACGTCTTTGAGCACGAGCCGTACCGGCCCGTCCAGCCTGACAAGGATCTACGCACGCTACCCAACGTGATCATGACGCCCCACGTGGCCAGCGCCACCCAGGACGCTTGTGCCCGCATGGCCGCCCGCGCCCTGCAGAACATTCAGTTGGCCGAACGCGGCGCCTATGCGCAGATGGACCTGGTCAACCCCGAGGTGCTGAAGCGATGAACTCGCTCGAACGCGTCCGCATCGCCCTGCAGCGCGGCCAGCCCGACCGCGTGCCCATCGCCGAGTTCCTCATCGACCTCAAGGTCGCCCAGGCGGCCGTGCCTGGCGCCCGCGACGCCGCTGAATGCATGGATCGGCTGGATATGGACGCCGTGGGCTGCGGCCCCAACTGGCGCACCGGCCCCAAAGCCACCGATGGCAGCTACACCGACGAGTGGGGCGTCCGATACCGGCTAGGCGCAGAGGCTTTGGCCCACCCCATCGCCGGCCCCGTGACCACCCTGGCGGACGCTCGGGCCTACCAGCCGCCCGATCCCGCTGCGCCCTGGCGGCTAGACACCCTGCGCGACCTGGTGCGCCGCTACAAGGGCCGGCGCGCCGTCATCTTTCACCATCGGGCCGCCTTTATGTGGGCCGCCTATCTGATCAGTCTCCAGGGCCTGCTGGAAGCGTTCCTGCTGACGCCAGACCTGGCCGACACCCTCATGGACAAGGTGCTCGAATGCAACATGGCCGTGGTGCGCCATGCCATCCACGCCGGCGCTGACGTCATCGTCCTGGGTGACGACTATGCCGACAACCGCGGCCCGATGATGAGCCCGCGCGTGTTCGACCGCTTCATCCAGCCGCGCCTGGCCCGCATGATCGCCATGATCCACGACGAGGGCGCCCTCTGCATCAAACATACCGATGGCAACATCTACCCCATCCTGGAAAGCATCGTCGCCGCCGAGCCCGACGGTATCAACCCCATCGAGCCGGTGGCTGGCATGACCTTGGCGCGCACCAAGGCGCTGGTGGGCGATCGCGTCTGCGTGGTCGGCAACATCGACTGCGGCGAGCTGCTCTCCCACGGCACCACCGACCAGGTAGAGGCCGCCGTGCGCCAAGCCATTGCGGACGCGGCCCCGGGCGGCGGCTACATCCTGACCTCATCCAACAGCATCCACTCGTCCGTCCGCCCAGAGAACCTAGTCGCCATGGTTCGGGCCTGCCAGCAATACGGCGTCTATGCCTAACGCCCGCCCCAAGGAGCCCTCACCCATGCCCACAGCCCTACTCCTACGCCATGCAGTGCTGCACACCGGCGAGCCAAGCGATCCTCGCGCCAACGCACTGGTCATCGTGGGATCGCGCCTCGC
>DAIRUQ010000094.1:0-11448 GCA_036803245.1 Chloroflexota bacterium
TTTTCATTTGAGAGAACAGTGTGCCCCCGGTGACATTTTAGATGAAAGAGCACGTGGGGTTGACGCCGATCCGGGCCGGGGCTAGGCTTGAGCGGTGAGAAGAGGGGCGACGCCGTACCTGGAGGAGACGATGCACTATCAGCGGTTCGTGTCCGAGGGCCTGGCGCACTTTTCGTACTTGGTTGGGGATGGCGGTCGGGCGGTGGTCATCGACCCGCGGCGCGACATCGAGGCCTATGTGGCCGCCGCTCTCGACGCGGGCCTCGAGATCCAGTTCGTGCTGGAGACGCATCGGAACGAGGACATTGTGGTAGGCTCTGCCGCGCTGGCCGAGCGGACGGGTGCCGCCGTGTGGCATGCCGATGCCCATCTGCCCTACCAGTATGGCGAGGCGGCGCATGATGGGCAGACCTGGGCTCTGGGCTCGCTGACGGTGGAGGCGATGCACACGCCCGGCCACACGCCCGGCAGCATGAGCTATGTGCTTCGAGCGTCTGGCGGCGCGCCGTGGATGGTCTTTTCGGGTGACTTGCTCTTTGCTGGCGACGTGGGCCGCGTGGACCTGGCGGGGCATGATGCGATAGCCAAGATGGCCGGCCTCTTGTATGACTCGCTGACCCAGCGGGTGTTGCCTCTGGGCGACGGGGTTCTCTTGAGGCCGGCCCATGGGGCGGGCTCTGCCTGCGGCGCCACGCTGGCCGATCGCGATCACACCACTATCGGATTGGAGCGAGCGCTGAACCCCCAGCTTCAGATCGACTCGCGCGAGGCCTTTGTCGCCGCAGTCTCTCGCGAGCTGCCTTTCCCGCCCTATTTTAAGAGCGTCGAGCGGCAAAACCTACGAGGGGCCACGGAGCGTGCGGCTCCGCTCGGGCCGGTGTCGCTGGACGATATCGACGGGGCGGGAGCCACCGTGGTCGATCTCCGTCACGAGCTGGGCTTTGCCGGAGCACACATCCCTGGGGCGTTGAGCCTGCCTCCCGGAGCGGCCGGCCGTTTTGGCGGGTGGGTCTTGGATCCTGAGGAGGAGGTCGTCCTGACGGGTCCGGGCGCGCCCGAGGTCGCTCGTCTACTCGATCGGATGGGCTATAGCCGCGTGCTGGGTGAGCTGGCCGACGGCATCGATGCGTACTTGCGCGCAGGCCGCGAGCCGGCGGGCGTTCGCACTATTTCAGTGCAAGGGCTGTGCCGTGCTCTCGATGCGGGCAACGATGTGTGGCTCTTTGATGTGCGCAGCGACGAGGAGCGTGCCGCCAGCGCGATCCCCAACGCGCACGGGATCGACTTGCGCTACCTGGCCGACCAGAGCGATGCGATCCCGCAGGATCGCGATGTGTACCTCTTCTGTGGCAGCGGCCGCCGTGCCATGGTGGGGGCGGCCCGGCTGCAGCATCTGGGCGGGTTCGCCAACCTGGTGGTGGTGCTGGGGGGCTTTGCCGGCTGGCAGGCTCGAAGCTGTCCGATCCAACGAGCGCGCTAGCGTGCCGTGGGCTGAGAGCTTGGCCTTGTCGCGATTATATCTTGACAAATACGCTCAATATACTTATAATATGAGTGAGCTTGAGAAAGAGATCAGGCGGCAGGGCTCAGCCAGCTCAGACCAGGAGGATACCATGAGCGACAAGACCATATTCCGGCCATACACGAAAAAGGCGTGCAGTCTGCGGAGGTCGATACCCGGAGATGCCATCTGCATCGATGACGAGGAGGCCAGTGGTCGTGACCGTTTCGACGACATCACTCGCCACCTTGTGTCGGCTTTGGCGGTGGTGCGGGTAGGTGCTCTTCACGCTATCTTTTAGCCCAGGCGATCGTTCGACAGCTCCTCCAAAGCGACCAAGAGTCGGCGCCACGACGGCGCCGACTCTTGGCGTCCACGCCTGTCCGTGCTAGACTCTGTTCGGTTTAGCCCCTGTGCTTTTCGGAGGTTGTACGATGCCAGAGCAGGCTCTCACTGTGTCGGAGCTGGTCAAGCGCTATGACCAGGTGACGGCTGTAGATCATCTCTCGTTCAGCATCGAACGAGGCGAGCTATTTGGGCTGCTGGGCCCGAACGGCGCTGGCAAGACCAGCACCATCCGAGCCTTGATGGGCATCGTTCCACCCGATGAGGGCACGGTGCGGCTCTTGGGGGGAGCTCCGAAGCAGGTTCGCGGGCGGGTGGGCTATCTTCCTGAGGAGCGCGGTCTCTATGCCAAGCAGCGGCTCCTCGAGGTGCTGGTCTTCCTAGCCCAGCTGAAAGGGCTGGACGCAGATACCGCGCACGAGAATGCCATGAGATGGCTGGAGCGGGTGGATCTGCAGGATCGCGCCCAAGACAAGATCAGCGAGCTGAGCCGAGGCATGCAGCAAAAAGCACAGTTGGTGGCGACGCTGGTGCACGATCCTGATCTCATCATCCTGGACGAGCCCTTCCAGGGGCTGGATCCCGTCAACGTCAACCTCGTCAAAGAGATCCTGCGCGAACTCCAATCCAGGGGCAAGACCATCGCTCTCAGCTCGCACCAGATGAACCTGGTGGAAGAGCTGTGCGATCGGATCGTCCTGATCAACCATGGTCGGGCGGTGCTGTACGGTCCCCTGTCCGAGATCAAGCGCAAGTACGCCGAGCGGACCGTACGCCTGCGCACGGGCGTGGGTACCGAAGCCCTGCAGGCGACGCTGGGCGGGGACAACGTTGAGCATCGCAACGGCGTCGATATTGTGCACCTAGCGGATTGGGAGCCCAGCGATCTGTTGCGGCGGCTGCTCGACGCGGGGATCGAGGTGCTCAGCTATGAAGTGGCGACCGCTCCTCTGCAGGATATATTTGTAGCAGCCGTGCAAGCGGAGGCGGCATGAAACCTATCATGGTGGTGGCATCGCACGAGTTTCGGGTCAACGTACGTCGGCCTGCCTATATCATCTTTACGGTGGCCGTGCCGATCATTGGGCTCGTCTTTCTCTTGGTCAGCGCCTTTTTGGGCGGCGATATGGACCGCATCTTTACCGGGGGTCTAGATTCTGATTCCGAGCCCATCGGCATCGTCGATCACAGCGGCCTGTTCGACCCGCTGCTCCCTGGCTGGGACGACCAGGTCACGCTGTTCGCCGACGAGGAGGCGGCCCGTGAAGCCCTGCGGGCTGAGCGGATCTCGACCATGCTTATCGTTTCGGCCGACTATGTCGAGAGCGGCGAGGTGGCTTACTCGACCAACGAGTCGGGGCTGCGAAAGCAGGTCGCGCTCGAATCTGAGCGTGTACGCTCGCTCTTTGTAGAGCATCTGACGCGCGATGCGCTGAACGATGACGTGCGGGCGCGGATTCTACAGTCGCCCACCTATGTGGAGCTGGATGCCGAGACCGGCGCGCCGGCCGTCAACGGCGAGGGCGAGGCCTGGCTGGCTGATATGATGGTGGCCTACTTTTTCGGGATCTTGCTGATCATGGCGGTGTTCACGGCCTCAGGGTATCTCTTGCAGGGGGTTGCCGAGGAAAAGGACAGCCGCGTCGTCGAGATCGTGATGTCTTCCGTCTCGCCCTTTGAGCTGCTGACCGGCAAGGTGCTGGGACTGGGCGCACTGGGCCTTCTGCAGGTCGTCATCTGGCTGGTGGCGGCGTACGCGCTTAGTGGAGGCGCCCAGGGGATGCTGGGGGTCAGCTTTAGCTTCACGGCGCGGCCAGAGGTCATGGTGCTAAGCCTGGTCTATTTCGTCCTGGGATTTGGCATCTTTGCCGCCTTGATGGGAGCGGCCAGCGCCCTGGGGACCACCCAGCAGGAATCCCAAAAGTCGGCGTCGATCTTTTCGATGATCGCGGCGGTACCGCTCTTTTTGGCCAGCGGCCTGATGCAGAACCCCAACAGCACGCTGTTCCGGGTGTTGTCCTGGTTCCCGCTGACCGCGCCCACCACTATGCTCATGCGGCTGCCCATGACGACGGTGCCTACCATTGATATTGTCGGCAGCATCGTCCTGACCGCTGCAGCGTTGCCACTGGCTCTCTGGTTGGCGGGCGAGGTGTTCCGCATGGGCCTGCTGATGTACGGCAAGCGGTTGACCTTGCCAGAGATCTGGCGCGCGCTACGGAACCGCGCCTGATCAGGGGCTGATTTCCAGATCGAGCAGCTGATCGGCTAGCCAGGTGATCTCGTCGGCCATGGTGAGCCGCTCGAGCCAGCGCGTGGGGATGCCACCGGCCGATTCGGTGCACCCATAGTGCGCTCCGGCGAGCTGGCCGCAGACTGCGGCCGTCGTGTCGGCATCGTCGCCCAGGTTGGCGGCGAGCAGAATGGCCTCGCGGTAGCTCGACGTCTGGCAGAGGCACCAGAGGGCCGCCTCTAGACTGGCCACCACGTACCCCGTGCCACGGATGTCGTCCTCGGTCTTGTCGCGATAGTCTCCGCGGGCGATGGCGGCGATCTTGGGCGTGGCGACGAACCCGTCGGCGCCCGCCAAGAGCACCTGGTCGAGGCTGGCACCATCCAGCGCGCGGCAGAGCATGCGACCCATCAGGCGGCAGGCGTCGACACACTCGGTGGCGCCATGGGTGGTGCGTGAGCTCTCGGCGGCGAGTTCCTCGACGCGCTCGATATCGGGATAGTAGGCCATAGCTACCGGCGCAAGGCGCATGATGCTGCCGTTCCCGGCCGCGTACGGGTCACTCGATCCCGCGTACGGCTCGCCGGTCCGCTGGTATCTACTCAGGGCGTCTCCCACGGTATTGCCGATGTCAAAGCAGGTGCCCGTGCTGCTCAGGTACCCTTCGCGCGCCCAGCGCCAGTAGCGGTCCATCTGGTCACGGGGGTTGAACTCGCCGCACTCGACCAAGCTGGTGGCTAGGCAGAGGGCCATCGAGGTGTCGTCGGTCCACTGGCCAGGATCGAGGCCAAAGGGCCCGCCGCCGACCATGTCGGTAAGCGGTTCAAAACTGTCTCGTGCGCGGAACTCGACCGCCGTGCCCACGGCGTCGCCACACGCTAGCCCTAGCAGTGCCCCTCGAAACCGTTCTCGCGTGTCCACCAGCCCTCCTCAGCGCGTCCGCTTCTGCTGCCGTACCGCTGCGTCTATAATAGCCCCATTGAGAGCCGGCCGCCAGGGCCTAGCGAGCAACAGCGATGCTGACAGGTCATCCGCTGAACCCGCTGATCCTGACACACCTCGAAGGGAGCACACGGTGACATCCATCCGCGAACGCATTGGCATCTCTACCCACTTTATGCCGAGCACCCACGGCGAGGATATCTATGAGGCGATCCGTTTGGTGGCCGAGGCGGGGTTCGCTGGCTTTGAGATTGTGCCCACGCTGGATCAGGCCCAGCTGGGCTATCCCACCAACTATGCCAACGTGGGCATCGATCTGTTTGAGGCGACGCTGGATGAGATCGGCCGACTCAAGCAGGCCCTCGGCGTCTTTGATTGGGTCACGGTCCACTCGCCCCATCTCGACTGGAATCAAGCCAGCGTCAACCGCCATCTGCGCCAACTCACGTGGGATTATTACGACCGCTGCTACGATCTGGCCGTAACCTTGGGCGCCGCTGCCATGACCTACCACATGGGCGGCCCCACTTGGGGCTTTGTGCGCGACCATCAGGTCATTCGAGACCACAACCTTGCCTATGCCCAGCACTTGGCCGCTCAGGCTGACGGCACGGTGCCGCTAGGCTATGAAGCCGGCGGACTGGAGGACCTGGTCTATGTGTGCGACCGCGTGGAGGGATGGGGCATCAACCTGGACATCGGGCATGCCTACATGGCCGGACACACCGATGCCAACTTTGCGGGCTACCTCGATCGGCTAGGCGATCGGATCGCCGAGGTGCACATGAACGGCGTCAACCACTACTGGGGCCGCTACATGGAGCACCAGCCGGTGCATCTGAACAACATGATCGACTATCAGACTACCTTTACCCGTTTGTCTCAGATCCCGTACGAAGGGCCCATCGTCTGTGAGATTCAGGGGCACGACATCGCCCAGGTAGTTCGCCACTGCACCGAGGCCCGCGAAATGATCGCCGGCATCTGGGATGGGTCGCGACCGCTGGAGCAACGCTGGAACCTGGCGCGGGAGGAGGCGTGATGGCGGCCATCGGTTACGAGATTCTGCGACGGGATCTGATCTGCCGGGAGCCCGGGCGGTACCTCGGATGGCCCTCGGTGGCGTTACGCAGCAATGGCGAGCTGGTGGTGGTCTTTTCTGGGCGCCGCGATGAGCATATCTGTCCCTTTGGTGTGACCGAGCTGGTCCGCAGCCACGATCAAGGCCGTAGCTGGAGCGAGCCCGAGTTGGTCAATGATACGCCGCTGGATGACCGCGATGCTGGCATCATCGAGACGCCCAAGGGCGCCCTGCTGATCTCCTGGTTCACTTCCGTGGCCTTTGTCGAGTGGGCCGAACGCCTGCGGGATACCCCTGGCTATGGGCCGGAGATGATTGACGGCTGGCGGGAGCGGATCGAGCGGGCGACCCCCGAGATCAAGCGTGCCTGGCTGGGATCGTTCGTGCGGCGCTCTGAGAACGGTGGACGCTCGTGGGGGGTGCCCACACGCGTGTGGGGATCGGCGCCCCATGGCCCGGCCGCCCTGCGCGATGGTCGCTTGATCTATGTCGGGCGGCGCTACTGGGAGGGCCCCGACGCGCTGGTGGTGGAGGAATCCACCGACGACGGCGAGACCTGGCAGGTCCGGGGGGAGATTCCGGTGCCGGGCGACGAACCCTTTGACCGCTACCACGAGCCCCACGTGGTCGAGACCGAGGACGGCGACCTGGTGGCGTTCTTTCGCTACGCCTCTCCGCGAGACGAGGACTGGAACATGCGTCAGTCGCGTAGCATAGATGGGGGGCGGATCTGGTCGGTAGCGGAGAATACGGGCATTCTCGGATACCCGCCGCATCTGTTGCGGCTACGCAACGGCTGGCTGTTGCTGACCTTTGGCCGTCGCTTTGTGCCGTACGGGCAACGCGCGGTCTTGAGCCTGGACGGCGGCCGCAGCTGGGATGTGGAGCACCAGATGGTGGTGGCCCCCTCGCCCAACGCGGATATGGGCTACCCCGCAACGGTGCAGCTCGAGGATGGAACGCTCTACACGGTCCACTATCAGATCGCTCGTCCGGGCGAAAAAGCGTCTATTCTGGGCACCCATTGGCGCCTGGAGGGGGTGTAGGCATGGAACGACGGGTTGAGGGACTGGCGCCAGGAGACGTGGCCATCCTGCGCGAGCTGGCGCGCCGCGTGGCCGCGTTGGCGCACGAGCCGATCATGGCCGAGAGGCGCGAGATGTGGGTGCGTCACAACATGCTGGACCCGGTACGCCCGATGGTGCTGGTCTTTCCAGAAGGTTCGTGGCGCGAGCTGTTGCCGATATCGGCCCTGCGTTGCGAGGGCGAGGAGGCGCGCCGGATCGAGTGGGGGCTGCGGCAGCGGATCTACTATCATGAGCATATTCCCGATGATACCGTCATCGAGGCCGAGTGGCTGGTTCACCGCGCTATCTCCGTATCGGGCTGGGGACTGGAGCCAGAGCACGAGCCGAGCGCACAGGAGACCGGGGCGTGGGGGTTCCGGCCGGTCATCCACGACGAGCGCGATCTGGACAAGCTAACCTTTCCACGGGTGCACGTGGATGCGCTGGAGACGTCCCGCCGATTGGCGCAGGCCCACGCCCTCTTTGACGGCATCCTGCCCGTTCGCCTCGTGGGCGTGCAGCACATCAGCTTTCATTTGATGAGCATCTATTGCCAGTTGCGTGGGCTGGAGCAGGTTATGTGGGACATGTACGATCAGCCAGCCATGCTGCATCGCGCGATGCGCATCCTCGAGGAGGGGCATCATCGGCTGGTGGACCAGTACATCGCCTTGGGCCTGCTCGATCTGAACAACGACGGAACCTATCACTCTTCTGGCGGTGTGGGCTATACCCGAGAGTTGCCGGCTCCTGACTATCGGTCCGGTAGGGTGCGACCGATCGACATGTGGAGCTCGGCCGAGGCCCAGGAGATGGCCGAGGTCTCGCCGCCCATGCACCGCGAGTTCATCCTGGAATACGAGAAGCGGCTTCTGGCGCGGTTCGGACTGAACGGCTACGGCTGCTGCGAGAACCTGTGCGACAAGCTAGACGACGTGTTTACCATTCCGCGCATCCGGCGGATCTCTATCTCGCCCTTTGCGCCAGTGGCGCCGTGCGCCGAAAGGCTCGGTGCGGACTATATCTACTCCTGGAAGCCGCACCCAGCGTTCCTAGTGGGCGGATTCGATGAGGGTGCGCTCCGTCAGTACCTCCGAGAGGCGCTGGAGGCTACCCGCGGTTGTGTGGTCGAGATGATCCTGAAGGACACCCACACCTGCGAGGGACATCCGGAGCGCTTTACCCGCTGGACCGAGATCGCCAAGGAGCTGGCTGCGGAATACGCCTAGAGAGGAGACCGACCATGGAATACCGCGAACTGGGCAGGACCGGCTTGGCGGTTAGCCGGCTGGGGCTGGGAGGGCTTTTTGTCTCCAAGGTGGGTGGGCCCTACGAACAGGCCCGGGCGGCCGTTCACCGTGCCATCGAGCTGGGCATCAACTACCTCGATACAGCTCCAGGCTATCTCGATAGCGAAGAGGTGTTGGGTCGAGCGCTGGCCGACGTGGACGCACCCCTGGTTCTGTCTACCAAGCTGGGTGGGCGCCCGCAACCGTTCAACGCGCAGGATCCGGATCAGCTCTATGCCTCCTTTGAGGAGAGCCTGCGCCTTCTGGGCCGCGACTATGTGGACATGCTCATCATCCACGAGCCGGATCGCCCCGGCCAGTATGACTGGTGGGCCGACAAGGCAAGTTTTGACGGGCCGGTGATGGACGTCTTAGCCCAGCTGCGAGATCAGGGGCGCATCGGGTATCTCGGTCTGGGCGGCACCACGGCTTACGAGTTGGCGCGGATCATCCGCACAGGGAAATTCGACGTTGTCCTGACTGCCTTTAACTATAGCCTCTTGTGGCGTGAGGCCGAGATCGAGGTGCTGCCGGCTGCCGTCGAGCAGGGTATGGGCATCATTGCTGGCTCGCCGCTGCAGCAAGGTGCGCTGTCCCGCCGCTATGACGACCAAGTGCGCCACGGTGCGCCTTGGCTGAGCAAGCCCCGCCGCGAGCAATACCTAAAGCTCTATGCCCTGCTGGATGAGCTCGAGATGCCCATCGCAGAGCTGGCGATGCGCTTTGTGCTCTCGAACCCGGCGGTGGATACCGTCTTGACGGGCGCGCGCAGCGCTCTAGAGGTAGAGCAGAACGTCGCCACCCTGGACAAGGGGCCTCTGCCCAGCGACGTGCTCGCCCGCCTGGATGAGATCGCTGCCATGGTGCCGTTCCGTCCCTTTGAGGAGCCTTTCGGCTTGCCCTTTGGGAGGCCGTATGCGGGGCCAGGGCCGGCGGCGTAGGGAGGATGCAACGATGAAGAGGCTGATGGCTGGGCATGGACGCGTCCGCATCACGCCGCGCTACCCCGTGCATATGGCCGGGTATGGCTACCGGTCGGCCAAGAGCGCCGGCGTGCACGACGACCTGTTTGCCAATGCCGTGTATCTGACCGACGGATCCAGTCGCGCCCTCATCGTGGCGCTGGATCTGTGTTCGTTCGATGACGAGAGTCTGTTGGAGCTCAAGGGGGCCATCGAGGCGCGCACCGGCCTAGAGCCGGCCGAGGTGCTGGTGAATACGTCCCACACCCACGCCGGCCCCATGACGACGCGCAGGGCCTATCAGCCCTTTGAGCCCGGCTACCTCGGAGCGGCCATTGTCTGGACGGCAGAGGCGGCCGCGGCGGCGATCCAGGATGCCCAGCCGGCGACGCTGGCGGTGGGTCGGGCACCCGTAGAGATCGGCGGCAATCGACGGCAGTTCAGCCCAGACGGCACCGTCACGTTGGGGGTGAACCCCGAAGGCGAGACCCTGCAAGAGGTCAGTGTATGGCGGCTGATCCGCGAGCAGGCTTCGGATCTGATCCTGTGGACGGCGCCGGTGCACGGCGTCGTCATGGGCGACAACAACTTGATGATTTCATCCGAGTGGATGGGGGCCACGGTACGTGTCCTAGAGGCTGCCGACCCTGGGCTCAGGGCAATCTTTCTACAGGGATGCTGTGGTGACCAGAACCCCGTGCGGCAAGGGAGCACCTTTGGCTGGATGGACGCGCTGGCTGAACGGGCGGCGCGGGGCGTTCAGCAGGCCCTGCTGGAGGCCCGTGAGGTCGACCCGTTGCCGCTGGTCAACCGGTTCACCACCGTGGATCTGCTCATCGCTGAGGAGGCACGGACCGAGCAGCGCCACACGGAGCCTTGTCCCGTGCATGGCTTGCGACTGGGAGAGGCGGCGCTGGTCGGGCTGGCAGGTGAGCCGTTTGTTCGCTATGCGCTGTACGGCCGCGCCCTACATGGCGAAGATACCACCATGGTGCTGGGCTATACCGACGGCACGATCGGCTACCTGCCCACGAAAGATGCCTACGACGAGGGCGGCTATGAGCCGGGCGCCTACGTCTGGTACCCCGATGGGGTGCCTTTGGATCCCAACGTCGAGTCGGTCGTCAAGGATGGCATGTTACGGCTGCTGAAAGAGATGGGAGCGGTACCCGCATGAGTGGACTGCAGATCGGGCACGCGCGCGAACGGATCACGCCGCCGGTGGGTGTGGTGATGATGGGCTATGGTGCTCGTACCGAGCCCAGCCAGGGCATCCATGACGACCTCTATGCCAACGCCACCGCTCTCTCCGACGGGCGTCAGTGTCTACTGCTCTTGGCGCTGGATGTCTGCGAGATGCCTCTCTACACCACGCACCTGCTCAAAGGGGCCATCTCGGGGGCGACCGGCCTGGAGCCGGACCAGATCCTGATCAACACCTCGCATACCCATGCGGGCCCAGAGGTCGGCGTCAAGGTGGGGCAGGACCCTCTGGCGCTGCAAGAGCCGGCCTATTTCGTCTGGATGGCAGGACAGGCGGCCTCGACGAGCGTGCGGGCGCTGGCGGATCTGGCGCCGGCGACGCTCAGGGTCGGGTGCGCATCGGTAGACGTGGGCGCGAGCCGGCGCGAGCGCACGGCAGAGGGGACCATCGCGATCGGCGTGGACCGTGACCGGCCGCGCTTGCCCGAGGTGACGGTGTGGCAGTTTGTCCGCCAGGCGAAGCGAGACATAGTCTGGTGGAGTTTGCCGCTCCACGGCGCCTCGGTGACGGCCAACAACCTGCTGATCTCGTCCGAGTGGATGGGCGCGGCGGTGCGAGCCTTCGAGGATGCCAACCCGGCGAGCAGGGCGGTCTTTCTGCAGGGATGCTGTGGCGATCAGAACCCCTACCGCGAGCGCAACTGCTTTGCGCAGACTGGGGAGCACGGGGCAGCAGTGGCCAAAGCCTTGGCCCAGGCTACCGCGAACGCCGTGCCAGTCCCGGTCACGCCCTTGGTGCACCGCCGACGTACCATCCTGCTCCCC
>DAIRUQ010000095.1:0-11302 GCA_036803245.1 Chloroflexota bacterium
CACCGTGGATGTCAAAGGGCTGGCCCAGGTACTTGGTCGCCATGGCGCTACACTCGATATGCCATCCGGGAAAGCCCTCACCCCAGGGGCTGGGCCACCGCATGACGTGCTCTGGCTCAGCCCGCTTCCACAGGGCAAAATCGGCCGGGTGCCGCTTTTCATCGCGGACCGCCTCGCGGGTACCACTCTGGAGCTCTTCCACGCGCCTACCCGACAGCTTGCCGTACTCGGGAAAGGACTCTACCGCAAAGTACACCGAGCCGTCAGCCTCGTAGGCGTGGCCCGAATCGATCAGCTGCTGAATCAGGGTAATCATCTCGATCACATGCCCGGTCGCACGGGGGGCGATATCGGGCCGCAGCACGTTGAGGCGGTCCATATCGCGATAGTACCGCCGGGTGTAGCGCTCTGCCAGCTCCATGGGCTGAAGCTGCTCGCGGGCAGCCCCCTTGAGGATGCGGTCTTCGCCGCCATCCAGCAGGTGCCCTACGTCGGTGATGTTCTGCACATAGAGGACGCGATATCCCAGATAGCGCAGGTATCGCACGACGGTGTCAAAGTTTACATAGGTCTTGCCATGCCCCAGGTGCGAATCGTTGTACACAGTCGGTCCGCACACGTACATGTGCACGCGTCCCGGACGAATCGGCTCAAAGACCTGCTTGTCTCGCACCAGCGAGTTATAGAGCATCAGCGGGTTGGTGTCTGTCATCCTAGCCTCGATCCCTCACGTCCTTGCCTCGTTTCGATAGCCGCGCCGAGTCGATCACGGCACCGCCCGGCCCCCAGCAGGCTGGCTACAATGCCCAGGCACGGCCCCGTCATGGTGCCTGCCAGCGCGGCGCGGATTGGGAACATCACCTGGCGCCCGCGCAGTCCCAACGTGTCGCGAAAGTGATGGCGCAGGTCCTGAAAGAACGCTGCCGCCCGCTCTGGCGTACTAAGCGCCTCAGAGCTCAGCCTCCCAAGGCATACGCTCAGCACCGCAAGCGCATCGGGCTCCTCGAGAGCCGCCCGTGCCTCGCTGGTGATGGTATGCACTCTATCCTCGAATGCAAACGCCGATAGATGGACCGCATCATCCAAGCAGGCGCACTCTTGTTGCGCCGCGCCTGCCAGGATCGCCAGCCACCCCAGGGAGCTGTGAGTGGTGCCCTCGGCTCGATGCCAAACCCCGTAGGCGTCTGCAAGACAGGGGCGCAGCAGGCCAGCGATGCGCTCAGGATCGGCGAGTCGCATAGCATGCCGGCCGGCCGAAGCCAACCACCCGCGCTCCGGCCGCCATGGGCCTCTGTGCAGACGCCCAGAACGATAGCGATCCGCGATCTCATCGTGGCTGAGGTCTACTGGAGGCGTCGCCCAACAGGCGGAGGCGGCCAGGACTGTGCGGAGGGCTTCCGGCAGGTAGCCTCGCGACCGGTACCAAGCCAGTGAAAAGGGGAGGCTATCCGAGCCCTCCGTCGGCCCCAGCTCCAGATAGCTGGCCGGCCGCCAGCCCAACGTCTCAGCGGCACGCCTGCCGAACACTTCCAGGTCTTCGACCCTGCCGCAGACCAGGGCGTGTGTGACGCCCAGATTGTGGTCCTCCCACAGCCGGCGCCAGCCCGACGCCTCTGATAGCTGCCCATCACCCAGGGGCTCAAGCGGCCGGGTATCCTCCGGTCTCACGTCCACCCAGGCCAGGCCCAGCCATCGCAACAAGGAGACCTGTTCCTGGGCCACCTGGCCGCCATCGTCCTGGCGCACCAAGACGAGCTCGCCGCCCAGCGACTCGGCCAGCGTCGCGTTGGCCACGGCCAGGCGCGCCTCGGCAAGTGTCAGCGGTCTGCCAAAGAGATCGTACCGTGTGCGAACCTTCTCGCGGGCCGCTGTCCCATCCGGCGCAGACGTCCCTGCCTCGGGCGTGGTCATGACGATCACGCCGGCGTAAGCGCTAGATCGATGGCCTCGGCCAACGTCCGAACGGGCTGGACCTGAAAGCCGTCGCTAGCGCCAAACTCCAGATGGCGGCCCTTGGGCAAGACGGCGCGACGAAAGCCCAGTTTGGCGGCCTCACGCAGCCGCTGCTCGGTCCGCCCCACGCTGCGTAATTCGCCAGCCAGCCCAACCTCGCCAAAGACGACCAGATCCTGGCGCACCGGGCGATTCAGATGACTGGATGCCACCGCAATAGCGATGCCCAAATCCACCGCCGGCTCGCGGATGCGCAGACCTCCCACCAGGTTCACAAAGAGGTCCTGATCGCCCAACCGTAGCCCAACGCGCTTGCTCAACACGGCCGTCAGCAGCAGCAGTCGGTTGATATCCACCCCGTTGCAGGTTCGCCTGGGATGCTCCAGGCTGGCCCGGCTGGCAAGGGCCTGAATCTCCACCAGCAGAGGCCGGGTGCCCTCGAGCGTCGCCACGACGGTCGAACCAGCGCTATTGGGCAGGTGCTCCTCAAGAAAGACCTGGGAGGGGTTGGGCACCTCTACCATGCCGGACTCGCGCATCTCAAAGACACCGATCTCGTCAGTGGACCCAAAGCGGTTCTTGACGCTGCGCAACAGGCGGTAAGCGTGAAACCGCTCGCCCTCTAGATAGAGCACCGTATCCACCATGTGCTCCATGATCCGAGGGCCAGCGATAGCTCCACTCTTGGTCACATGCCCAACGATAAAGATCGGGATGCCTCGAGCCTTGGCCAGTCGAAGCAGCGCGTTGGTGCACTCGCGGACCTGGGTCACCGAGCCAGGCGACGACTCTAGCGCCCCATAGCGCACCGACTGCACCGAATCCACGATGGCCAGGCAAGGCTTGGTCGCCTCGATCTCGTCCAGGATGCCTTCCAGCTCGGTCTCGGCCAGCACCAGGAGGTGCTCTGCATCTAGAGCGAGGCGATCGGCCCTCAAGCAGAGTTGCTGAGCCGATTCCTCCCCACTGACATAGAGCGCGGGCAAGCCCTCGCGGCCCATGGCGGCGGCCAGTTGCAGCAACAGCGTGGACTTGCCGATGCCCGGATCGCCGCTAACCAGCACCACCGCCCCGGGAACGATGCCCCCACCCAAGACGCGGTCGAGCTCTGCCATGGGGACCTTGAGGCGGCGTTGAGCATCTCGAGGAATCTGGGACAGGGGTTGGGCCTGAGGGGCCCCTCCTGGGCGAGGCTCTCGGGTCGCGCTCGCCCGCTCCTCGCTGATTAGGGTCTCGACCAGGGTGTTCCACTCGCCACAACTGGGGCAACGGCCGGCCCAGCGTGGCCGCACCTCGCCACAAGCCTGGCAGACATAGCGCGTTCGTGTCTTGGCCATGTCTACCCGCGTGGCGACGATAGCATCGCCTCGTGCTCTTCACGGGGCTGCCGCCGCAGGATGATCTGGCCCTCGTCAGCGTCTACCACCACTGTGTCGCCGGGCTCAAAGTCACCCTCGAGCACACGGTCGGCCAACTGATCCTCCACGCCATGCTGTATGGCTCGTCGCAGCGGACGGGCCCCATACTGGGGATCGAACCCGTCCTCAACCAGTTGCGCCCGCGCCGCATCGGTGAGGACCAGGCCAAGCTCCTGGTCCGTCAGCCGCTCGAGTAGCCGCTGGATCTGAAGATCGACGATGGCTTCGATATCTGCGCGAGACAGGCGGTGAAAGACCACGATCTCATCGATGCGGTTCAAGAACTCGGGCTTGAACTCGCGCTTGAGCTCCTTGGTAAGGCGGCTCTTCATCTCGCGGTACGACGCTCGGTCGGGTTCTCCCACCTCGGCGGTGGCAAAACCCATCACGCTATCCTGGCTGATCTCTGACGTCCCTACGTTGGACGTCATGATCACCACCGCGTTGCGGAAATCAACCTTGCGTCCCTTTGCGTCAGTGAGATGCCCATCCTCCATGATCTGCAGCAGGATATTGAGCGCCTCAGGATGCGCCTTTTCGACCTCGTCAAAGCAGATCACCGCATAGGGGCGCCGTCGAACGGTCTCGGTAAGCTGGCCGGCTTCCTCGTAACCCACATACCCTGGCGGCGCTCCCACGAGGCGCGAGACCGTATGCCGCTCCATGAACTCGGACATATCGAACTGAAGCAAAGCCTCCTCGGTGCCGAAAAGGAACTCGGCCAGAGCTTTGCAGAGCTCGGTCTTGCCAACGCCCGTCGGCCCCAGGAATAGCAGCGAGCCGATGGGACGCATCGGATCTTTGAGGCCAGCGCGGCTGCGACGCACCGCTTTGGCTAGCGCGCGGATGGCCTCGTCCTGCCCGACCACGCGCTTGTGTAGCGCCTCCTCCATAGTCAGCAGCCGCCGCGATTCCTCGATGGCTAGATTCGCCACCGGAACCCCCGTCCACATGGCCACGATCTCGGCAATATCCTGCCGCCCCACCCGCAGCTCACGCTCGGGCGCCTCGTCCAGATCCATTCCGAGCTGGTCGCCGCCTAACGACCCAGATCCCACGCCAAAGGCGCGGAGATTCTCGTCATCGACATTGTCGCGGTCCTCACCCTCGGCCTTGGCCGCGCGCGACCACACCGCTCCCGACTTGAAGACGCGCACCCGCGACGCGGCCTCGTCCACCAGGTCGATCGCCTTGTCAGGCAGAAAGCGGTCGCTGACATAGCGGGCCGAAAGGCGCACGGCCTCCTGCAGGGCCTCGTCCGTGATCTCGAGGCCGTGATGCTCCTCATACCGATGGCGGATGCCCCGCAGGATGTCCAGCGTCTCTGCTTGCGTGGGCTCGTCGACGTACACCGGCTGGAAGCGTCGCTCCAGCGCCGGATCGCTCTCGATATGCTTGCGGTACTCTTCCAGGGTAGTAGCGCCGATACACTGAAGCTCGCCGCGCGCCAAAGCCGGCTTGAGGATGTTGGCAGCATCCACCGAGCTGCCCGCTGCGCCAGCCCCCACCAGCATATGCAGCTCATCGATAAAGATGATAGTCTCGCTGGTGCGGATCTCGTCGATCACCTTTTTCAGGCGCTCCTCAAACTGGCCCCGATACATGGTGCCAGCTACCAACGAGCCCACATCCAGCCGCACCAACCGCTTGTCTTGGAGATCGCCTGGCACCTGCCCCGCCACGATGCGCTGAGCCAACCCCTCCACGATAGCGGTCTTGCCCACGCCGGGCTCGCCGATCAACGAGGGGTTGTTCTTTGTACGGCGTGCCAGAATCTGCAGCACGCGTTCGATCTCGACCCGTCGTCCGATCACCGGGTCCAGATCGCCAGCCCGGGCCGCCTCTGTGAGGTCGAGCCCTAGCTGCTCGAGCAACGAATCGCCCTTGGCCTCTCGCTTGGTGCTGGGCTCCGGGATAGCCGGCCGGCGCTGCAATGCCGCCAAAACCCTGCGTCGGACGGTCTCGGGCTTGACGTCCATGCTCTCCAGAATCCCAACGGCCATGCAGTTGGGCTCACCGACCAGGGCAAGCAGTAGGTGTTCGGTGCCGACGTGCTTGTCGCCCAGGTTGTTCGCCTCACCAAAGGCCTTGGATACCACCAGCCGAGTCTGCTCAGCCAGGGTGAACCCCTGGGTGGGCCGCTCGGGCTGGCCCACAAAGCGAACCACGGCGCGGCGCGCGCGAGCAGCATCCACACCGAGGTCCTCAAGTACTTCGTAGGCGATGCCGCCCTCGGCGTGCATGAGCCCCAAGAGCAGGTGTTCAGTCCCGATGACTGAATGGTTGAGGCGGCGAGCCTCGGCCTGAGCTTGACTCAGGGCATGCCGCGCTCTGCTGGTTAGGCGGTCACTGGTGCTAGCCATGGTTAATCTCTCAATCGCTGATGCCGCTCAGCCACCTAGCTACAAGGCGCTTATCAGAGACAAGACAGGGCCAGTGCCTTGGCTACACCGGCCCCTCGTACCCACTGATGGGTCCAGGATGATGACTGCCCCTGCCGCCATCGCGACGGCAAAACCAGGCACAGTCGGTCTTGTTCAGTGATGGGACCGGCAAGACCGGCACATTCCGGCGTGGCGTGCGGCCCCAGGATGACCCTAGCCCTCGTCCTCCTCTGCTGAACCTAGATCGTTCAACAGGTCATCCGTGGCCCAGTCCGCGTCCTCTGCGCCGAGATCTTCGTTCACACGCTTCAGGCTCAGGCCGATGCGCTGCCGATCAGGCTCGATGCGGATGATCTTTAGCTCTACCTGTTCGCCCTCGGCGAGCATCTCGCTAGGGTGTTCGATGTGCTGGTCCGAAAGCTCCGAGATGTGAACCAGCCCTTCGATAAACTCGTCCAACCGTGCAAAGGCCCCAAAGTCCGTCAGCTTGGTGATGGTCGCCGTCACGACCTGGCCCACGCTGTACTTTTCGGCGACCTCAGCCCAAGGCTCCTGCTGCAGTCGCTTCATGCTGAGGGCAATGCGGCGGCGATCCGGATCCACCCCCAGGATGTAGACCTCGACCTCCTGGCCGACCTTTAGGATCTGGCGCGGGTGATTGACCCGCTTCCATGAGAGCTCCGACAGGTGCACGAGGCCGTCTGCCCCACCCAGGTCCACAAAGGCGCCAAAATCACACAGGCTGCTGACGATGCCCTTGCGGGTCTCGCCTGCCTCCAGCGCGTCCAGCAGCTTGTCCTTTTGCTCCTTGCGCCACATGCGCACGGCGGCCCGTTCGGAAAGAATGAGCCGGTTCCGTCGGCGATCTATCTCGATCACCTTCAGATGCAGCTTGGTGCCCACGACGCTGTTGAGAGCCTCCTCGCGCTCCTCGTCGGTGCCATCCCGCGAGACGCGGACGCTCACCACCTGCGAGGCCGGAAGGAACCCGCGCACCTGACCGACGTTGACGATCAGGCCGCCCCGGTTAAAGCCAACCACGGTCTCTTCCACGATCTCGTCGTTGTCGTAGAGACGCTGCGCCTCGATCCAATCTTCCTCCATCTGCGCTCGACGGAGCGAGAGGATCAGATTGCCCTCGCGGTCCTCTGGGCGAACGACGTACGCCAGGACCTTTTCGCCCACCTTGAGCGACCTGCGCGTCTCTCCGTCCAGGCGCTCCAGATCTCGCGAGGTGACGATCCCCTCGCGTTTGTAGCCGATGTCGATGAACACCTCGGACGGGCGTACCCCCACGATGACGCCTTCGACGACATCGCCCCGCTTGGGGAGGCCGAGAGTGAGCTCCTCCTCCATCAGCAACGACATGGGGTGGACCGCAGCCCCGCCATCGCCACCCTGCAAACCCGAATCCGCAAACTGTTGACCCTGCATGCGCACACCTTCTCCTTTGTGAGATGGCCCCATTATATGAAGACTATCTCAGCAAGCAAAGGCCGGTCTCGGACGTGCCCTAGGCACCGCCCAGCCACAGCGTGACCAGCCCTCCCAGGCGCAGTGTGCGCTCGTTGTACTGGACCACACGCAATTCCAGCTTGATGTGGACATCGTCGCGGAGCCGCCCCTCCCACAGGACGGAATCGCCCGCATGCCGATAGGGATAGTCGTTCTCAGGGAGCCCGCCGAGCTCAGCTCCTTGCTCATGCTGTCCCTCAAAGCTCAGCAGGGTCCCCGGAACGTAGGCCCCCTTGGCCAACGAGTAGGCCACCGCCCCCGAGTACTTGATGGGAGACTCGGTAACCGGCGGCGCTGACTGCGGGCTCACGTCGGTCACCGTCACGTGGGCGGTGCCCGCCAGATGGACCGACTGCTCATTGTACCAGGCAACCCGCAGATCGAGCTTGACCTTGGCTCCCGCAACCGGCTCGCCCTCCCAAGTGAGCGAGTCGCCCTGACGCTTGAGCGCCCTCTGCCCCCCCAGAAGAAAAACGGCGCCGTCCTCATCATGCTCGCCATAGATCACGTTGGTACCTGGCAAGGCCTCGCCCAGCCCGACGGTGAGCACCGTGGGTAGTTTGTAGGTCAGTTTGGTCGATCGCTGGCCCGGCTGGATCGTACAGCCCAAGACCCCGCCGAGTGACAGGACTATGGCTAGCGTCAGCAGAAACGATCGCTTCATGAGTCTGGACATTGCTGCTACCTCGCGTGCTGGCGGGGCGGCTACTCCTACCCCAATTCTACGTTGCGGCCAGGCGTGTGTCAATGCATAAGCAAGGGCGCATGCCGCTGGCATGCGCCCCCATATTCTACACTATGGGCAAGAGATTCTATCGCGCGACGATATTCACGATCCGCCCCGGCACATAGATCACCTTGCGCACGGTCAGGCCCTCCAGATGCTTGCTGACGTTGGGATGGTCCAGTGCCTGCTGCGCTGCGCTCTCCTCCGAGACATCGGCGGGGACATCCAGGCGGCCACGCACCTTGCCGTTGATCTGTACCGCCAAGCTAATCACCTCTTCCGCGGCCAGGTCCGTATCAGCGACCGGCCAGGCCTGCTCATGGATCGAGTACTCGCCTCCCAGGCGCTCCCACAGCTCGTCAGCAACGTGCGGCACAAAGGGCGCCAGTAGCAGCACCAGAGTTCTGATCGCCTGATCCCATGCCTCGGTACCCCACACGTCGGTGGTGGCAACCTTGACCAGTGTGTTGTTGAACGCCATCAGTGCCGCCAGCGCCGTGTTGAACTTGAAGGCCTGGACATCCTCGGTCACGCGGATGATGGTCTGGTGCGTCTCTCGCAAGAGCTCTGTCACTGCCTCTTCGGAAGGGGCCACGCCGCTGGGCTCTCGCTCCTCCAGGCAGACCCGCCAGACCCGTCGCAGGAACCGGTTCACGCCCTCGATGCCCGTCGAGCTCCAGCTGCCCCCCAGTTCCCACGGGCCCAGGAACATCAGAAAGGCTCGAACCGAGTCCGCCCCCAAGGTGCCCACATAGTCGTCAGGGTTGACCACGTTTCCCCGCGACTTGGACATCTTTTCGTTGTCCTCGCCGAGGATGATCCCCTGGGTGAACAGGCGCAGCATCGGCTCATCGAAATCGACCAGCCCCATGTCGCGCATCACCTTGGTAAAGAACCGCGTGTACATCAGGTGCATGGTGGCATGCTCGATGCCACCCGTGTACTGATCGACGGGCAGCCAGTAGGCGCCCTTGTCCGGGTCGAATGGGACATCTCCCTCATAGTAGGGGCTGACGTACGCATAGTGATACCATGATGAGCAGAGGAACGTGTCCATGGTGTCGGTCTCGCGTTGGGCGGGACCACCACACCGCGGGCAGGTCGTGTTCAGGAACCCCTGATGGTACTTGAGCGGGGATTCGCCCGTCGGCATAAACTCGGCGTCGTCGGGAAGCCGCACCGGCAGATCCTCCACCGGCACAGGCACCGCCCCACACTCGTCACAGTAGATCACCGGGATAGGCGCGCCCCAGTAACGCTGGCGGCTGATCAGCCAATCGCGCAACCGGTAGTTCACCTCGCCACGGCCAATGCCTTGCTCTTCCAGCCAGGCGATGACGTCAGCCTTGGCCGTACCGCCGGGCGTCCCGCTGAACGGCCCCGAGTTAATCATCGTGCCATACTGGACATGAAAGAGCACATCTCGGTAGAACGGCAGGCTGTGCAACATCTCCATGATGGTACAGAATGGCCGAACGGCCGGATAGAGGCTCTTGCAGCGCTCCAAGATCTCACGCTCGGAGACCTTGGATTCGAACGCCCGCACGCCATCATCAAAGATGAACAGCCAGCGGGCCCCAACCACCTCGTTCCAGTTGCCCGGCACGAGCATCCCTTCCATCAAGGCCACGTACCGGTCGATCTGATCCGAGCCTGTCATGGTCACAAAGAGGCCATCCCCCAGGTCGCCGACTGGCGCCTTTTCGAAAGAGATGCCGAGCTGTTGCAGCTCGCCTGCGAGGGCGTCGAGATCACGAACCGAGCCAGGGAACACCAGGCTCTTGGCCATGCCGTCGGGCCGGTCGATCACCGGAATGACGGGCAGACCGAACTTGAGCGCAAAGGCCAAGTCGCGGTCATCATGGGCCGGCACGGCCATGATGGCACCGGTACCGTAGGTCATCATTACATAGTCCGCGATCCAGATCGGGATACGCTCGCCGTTCACCGGGTTCAGCGCATAGGCTCCGATGAACACGCCCGTTTTTTCCTTGTCAGCCGAGAGCCGTTCGATCTCGGTCTGGCGCGTGGCCTGAGACCGGTACTCGCTCACCTCAGCCTGGTGCTCTTGCGTAGTGAGCTTGTCCACCAGGGGATGCTCTGGCGCCAGCACCATGAACGTGGCGCCCCAGAGCGTATCCGGGCGGGTGGTAAAGACCTCGATGGCATCACCCTGCTCCGAGCGAAAGGTGACAGCCGCGCCCTCGCTCCGGCCGATCCAGTTGCGCTGCATGGTCTTGACCCGTTCGGGCCAATCGATCTTTTCCAGACCTTCCAGCAGTTCCTCGGCATAGTCTGTGATCCGGAAGAACCACTGCTCGAGATCCTTTTTGATCACCGGCGTGCCACATCGCTCGCAGTGCCGGTCATCGCCCCACACCTGCTCACGGGCCAGGGTGGTGTTGCAGGCCGGGCAAAAGTCCACTGGCGAGCGCTTGCGATAGGCGAGTCCCATCTCCCAGAACTTTAGAAAGAACCACTGGGTCCACTTGTAGTACGCCGGCAGACAGGTGATGGCCTCACGGTCCCAGGCCCACATGGCACCCATAGTCTTTAGCTGAAGCCGCATGTTGTCGACGTTCTTGAGCGTCCATTCGCGGGGGTGGATCCCCTGCTTGATAGCGGCATTTTCGGCCGGCAGCCCAAAGGCATCAAATCCCACCGGGAAAAAGACATTGTGGCCCTGCATCCGCATGAACCGGGCGCGGGCATCAGAAGGCACCATGGCGTACCAGTGGCCGATGTGCAGGTCGCCCGAGGTGTAGGGAAGCATGGTGAGGGCATAGTACTTGGTCCGGGCAGGGTCCTCGCGGGTATCGTACAGACCGGTGAGCTTCCAGCGCTCCTGCCACTTTTTCTCGATCCTGATTGGGCTGTAGCTGGGCGCCCGCTTGATAACCTTCATACCGCTCCTTCTCTCGCCATCCCCTGGGCTCGGTGGTGTTGCTGTTGCTCTTTCCTCGGCATCCCGATGGAAGGTGTACTGGCAGATATCAGACAAAAGAAAGGCCTCGCCCGGCGGGGAGAGGCTTGAGGAACAAGGCTGACGTGCTACTCTATGACTCTACCCCACGACGGATTTGCTCCTCGTCGCCGAGGAGCCCAGATAGGGTGAGCCCATGCGCGTTCCTGTTCGTCGCGTCCATCACATCACTCCGTGAACATAGCGCGAGCATAGCACACCGCCCATGGTCCGTCAAGAGTCATGCGCCCAAAGCAAACTCCCCCGCGCGTCGGCGGGGGAGAAACTAGTGGAGCTGAGGGGAGTCGAACCCCTGACCTCTTGAATGCCATTCAAGCGCTCT
>DAIRUQ010000096.1:0-11010 GCA_036803245.1 Chloroflexota bacterium
TGGGCCAAGAGTTCGGCGGCTATGCGTTGGCCGTTCGCCGCGATCGAGAGCGGATCGCCGAGGCTCTGGAAGGCACCCGCCGTCTCGGCATCGGCGGAACCGCGGCGGGCACGGGTATGAACACGCACCCTGCCTATCACCAAGCGATGGTGGCTCGCCTAGCGGAGATCACCGGTGAGCGCCTAGTCAGCGCCGAAGACCTCTTCGAGCCAATGCAGAACGCCGGTGATCTGGTGCACTTGTCGTCGGCGCTGCGCACGCTAGCGGTAACCCTGACAAGGATCGCCAACGACCTGCGGCTGCTCTCCTCTGGCCCGACCACCGGCCTCAGAGAGATCCATCTACCCGCGGTGCAGCCGGGGTCCTCCATCATGCCTGGCAAGGTGAATCCAGTGATGCCCGAGATGCTGAACATGGTCTGCTACCACGTGATGGGCAACGATCAGACCGTGGCCCTCTGCGGCCAGGCGGGGCAGCTCGAGCTGAACGTGATGATGCCGATTCTGGCCTATAACCTCATTCAGTCTTGCCAGGTGCTGAGGGGTGGGGTGGAAGCGTTCACCGAGCGCTGCGTGCGGGGCATCACCGCCGACCGCGAACGCTGCCAGCGCTTTGCCGAGGGGAGCATGGGGCTCGCGACCGCGCTCAATCCGTACATCGGCTATAGCGCAGCGGCCAAAGTGGCTCAGGAGGCGCTGGCCAGAGGCGTTTCGCTTCGGCAGGTGGTGCTGGAGCAGGGCCTGCTCGCTGCCGAGGAGCTAGACGCCATCTTGGACGCCCGCCGCATGACGGAGCCGGGCATCCCCGGACAAGAGACGAGCTCCTAGGCCGGTGGAGTCTGGCCGTCCGATGGGGCCGCATGTTCCAGCTCCGCCAGCGCCTTGCTCGTCAGCCTCGTAAGCCCATAGGCGGCGAGCTCTACCAGAGGGATCCAGGCACAGCGGTCCCAGGGCGAGACGGCACGAGGATCGCCCGAGGCCGACCCGCAGTAGAGCGAAAGCAGCACGCCAAAGTGGCTATAGGCGTGCGAAATCGTGGCCCGGGGATCGCCGAGCGAGATGCAGCCGAGGCCCAAGTCGCCCAGGAGCGCCTCGGCAGATTCAAGCGGGTCATCATGGGGCGACAGCTCCACGCTGGGAATCTCCCAAAGCCCACCCAGCAGACCGCTCGGGCGGCGGCGGCAGAGCAACACTGTGGCGCCATCCACCAAGCCGACGCCGACGAACCGCTTGACGGGCACCGGCCGCCTGGAGGGACGCACGGGCCTCTCGGCCACGGTGCCCCGGACAACAGCCAAGCAATGCTGGCTCCAGGGACAATTGTGGCAGGATGGCCCCTTCGAGGTACACACCATCGCGCCGAGCTCCATCAGCGCTTGGTTCAACCGCCCGGGGTCATCGGCCGGCAAGATGGCCTGAGCCGTGGTCTCGAGTGCGCGACGGGCTCGGGCGCGGGTGGGAAGCTCGTCCAGATCCAACAGGCGCGCCAGAACCCGGATGGCGTTGGCATCCAGGGCGGGCACTGGCTGGCCATAGGCGATGCTCAGGATCGCCCCGGTCGTGTAGGCGCCGACGCCAGGCAGGGCGCGCAACGCCTCGGGATCAGACGGCACCCGCCCGTGGTATCGGTCACAGACCAGCGCCGCGGCGCGATGCAGGTTTCTAGCCCGACCATAGTAGCCCAGCCCCTGCCAGACGGCGAGGACGCTATCCAGTGACGCACCAGCCAGGTCCTCTACCGACGGGAACCGCTCCATAAAGCGGCGATAGTAGGGGATCACCGTGGCCACTTGGGTCTGCTGCAGCATCACCTCGGCGACCCAGATGGCATAGGGATCGCGAGTATGGCGCCACGGGAGATCGCGTCGCTTGTCGGCGTACCAGGCCAGCAGAGCCTCCCGTAACCCATCGGGATTACTGGGCACAGTCATGGGCGTCTGGCGTCGGACGCGCCACCGCAGCAGGTCTCTTGCCACCAGCGGCCCGGGTAGGTATATTGGCAGCGCTGATAGGCGAGATGGGAGGGCGACCCCGTGTACGTGACCTTGCTCAAGCTGTTTCTACAGGTGTCAGAGAACCCTTGGGCCTTTGTGGGGCTGCTGATGCTGCTCATGCTATCCTGGGGCCTGATCGTGGCGGCCATCTATGATATCGCCATCCGCCTGTGGGACGCACCCGCGCGCAAGTGACCTCGCTTAGGCTGCATAGATGTTGATCATGTCACGCAGGACGGCCGCCGACGTTGGCACCGGCCCCTTTTCCTCAATCACCGCGCTGATCACCCCCATATAGTCGGTGGTGTAGACGACGCCCATATCCCACATGCCGGTGCGCGCCAGGGGATGATCCCCCGGCAGGGCGACAGGGCCCACCCGTAACGCATAGTCGTCGCCGCTCCAGGTCGCCAATGCCAGGGGCTTGATGACGCGGCCCGAAGCTCGCGCCTCTCGCAGGGCATCCAGGGTGATGTGGCGGATCCCCTCGATGGCCACGTCATCCAGCGTGGTGGGCCGCCCCAGCACGCTGTTGGCGATGATCACCAGCTTGTTGGCGGCATCATAGCCATCCACATCCAGGGTTGGATCGGCCTCGGCAATACAGGCCTGTTGGGCGCCCTCTAGCGCCTGCTGGTAGGTAATGCCCTCGTCGAGCATGCGCGTCAGGATATAGTTAGTGGTTCCGTTAAAGATCCCCTCAACCTTGAGCACGCCCGAGCCCGCCAGGTCGCGTACGCCCAGGTTGACCGTTGGTAGACCACCGGCAACGGTTCCGCTAAACAGCAGGCAGAGGCCCTTCTCCTTGGCCAGGCCCGTCAGCGCGGCATAGGCCAGCACCAGGGGCGCCTTGTTGGCCGCCACCACATGCATGCCCCGCTCCAGCGCCAGCCGGGTGCAGGTCAGCCCGGGCTCACCATCGGTCAGGTTCGTTGGCGAGGCATCCACCAGGACGTCAGCATCGAGGTCTCGGACCAGGTCGCGAGCATCAAGGCCCGCCGTGGCGCCCGGCAACGAGGCGACGCCCTTTCTGGCAGCCTTGAGGTCACGCAGGGAGGCCATATCCATGCCGGCGGGATCGGCCAGGGCTCCAGTCGAGTCTGCCGCGGCCACCAAGCGGAAATCTAGCTGATATCGCCGGCCAATCGCTTCTTGCCGATGCACCAGTATGTCCAGCAAGTTGCGGCCGATGTTTCCCAAGCCGACCAGCGCGAAACGCACGGTCCGTCCCATTCCATCCTCCCAAAGCGACCATCGGATCGAGGTTGCAGCCGAGTGTACCATCAGGCCATCGCTGAGCCAAGAGTGCGTCGCTGAAGCAAGCAGAGAGGGCGCCGACCAAGTCGGCGCCCTCGTCGCAATCCATCGTCCTCTGCTAGAGGGCTTCTTCCAGATCCTCCAGAACCTCTCGCTCGGTGGGGAACCGCCCCGTCTCGAGCTTGCTATACAAGGCCTTGCCGTCGACGCTGACCTCAAAGGCGCCGCCCGACGAGGGAATCAACGCGACCTCGGCCAGGCTATTGCGAAACTTGGACAGGATCTTTTCCGCCAGACTGGCGGCTCTTGGTAGATACCCTCAAGAGGTGCAGTAGCGAATGTCGACTTTGCTCATCTCGATCACTCCTTTCGCCCATCCGGCAACGCTAGATAGGATAGCATGGGGGGCGCGTGCTCGCAAACTAGAGGTCGCGCAGCCATCCCGAAGCCATCTCGGTTACTGCCAGCGCGTGCCCCCCTCGGGCGCACCCAACGACTCCGCTAGCGAACCCACAGGCGTTGACCGTCGGTCACCAACTCTACCGTCCCCAGATCGTCCGTGCGAAGGATGCGAGCGCCGGCCATGCTCAACCGCTCGAGCACCGCGTAGCTCGGGTGACCCACGCGGTTCTCAGCCCCGACGCTGATGACAGCGATCTGGGGCTGGCAGGCCGCCAGGAACGCCTCGCTGCTGGATGAGGGCGAGCCGTGGTGTGCGACCTTGAGCACCGTCACGGGCGCTACCAGGCCCAACTGTGACAGCTCACGCTCGGCCTCGCTCTCGATATCGCCGGTGAGGAGCATCCGAAAGTCACCCATCGTCAAGAGCAGAACCACCGAGTTCTCATTGCGGTTCTGCTGCGAGACGAGCTCGTGCCCAGGATGCAGCACCTCCAGCGTGATGCCGCTATCCAGCGTCAGGCTCTGCCCTCGTAGGGCGGTCGCCACCGCGACGCCGGCCTCCTGCAACTGCTGCTCCCAGGCCTGGGCGAGGGCATCGCCACCCATGTCCGGCGGCTGCAGCACGCCGCCGAGACGGTAGCGCCGAGGTAATGACACCAACCCGGCGAGATGGTCCGAATCGGCGTGGGTTGCCACCACCAGATCGATCTGACGATGCCACATCGGCAGCACCCGACCCAGACGCATCTTGAGCAGAAGCGGGTCTGGGCCACCATCGATCAGCACCGTAGCCCCGCGTGGCGTGCGTATCAGGATGCTATCGCCCTGGCCCACATCCAAAGCATAGACGTGCAGCTTCCCGTCGGGGAGTTTGGTGAGCTGGGTGCCCAGGGCCAGGAGCAGCAGCAGTGCGACCGCGCACAGCGTCAGCGTGCCCCACCGCTTCTTAGCCCAGGTGATCGCCCGGCTTCCGACTCGCGATAGATGTCGCAGCAAGAGGACGCCTCCGATTGTCCCATAGAACAGTACCAGAACCCCTGGAGCGGGCGCCGGCAGCGACAGAGCCGCCCCAGGGACCTTGCCAAAGGTCTCAGCGATAGTGACGGTCCACCATAGCGGCACATAGGCCGCCCACCCGAAGGCAACGCCCAGAGGCTCCCAAACGCATCCCAACAACGCTGCTACGGCCCCGAGCATGGTGATGGGCGGCTGAGCCGGCAAAGCCAACAAGTTGGCCGGCAGAGCCACCAGCGATATCTCGCCGAAATGGTACCAGATGATGGGAAACGTCAAAAGCTGCGCGGCCATGGTAGCGAGCAGATACGCACTGAGAAGTCGGGTTGCGGCGCGAGCCTTTCCGCGAGGCAGATGCCGGCCCAAGAGCGTCAACGTGGCGTCATCCAACAGGGGGGTGATGGCGATGAGCGCCAGGGTCGAAACCATCGAGAGCTGAAAGCTGACATCCCAGACCAGGGCTGGATTGACGGCCGTCATGCAGACCGAAGCGGTGGCCAGCGACGTGAGGATGTGCGGTCGCCGGCCGACTAGCTCTGCCAACACCAGCAGGATACCCATAAGGGCGGCGCGCGTCACAGGAGGGCTCGGACCGACGAACAGCGTATAGACCACGATGACGCCCACGGCAACGAACAAGGTCAGGCGGCGTGAGGACCATCGCTGCAGCAGGTGCACTGTCTGCTGGAACACCAACCCGATGTTGAACCCCGAGATCACGATCACATGGGTGAGACCCGATCGGCGAAAGGCGTCCTCTACCTCTGCCGGCAGGGTGCTCCCAAGGCCGAGCAGAATGCCGTTGAGCAGACCAGCCTCTGGCTCGGGCAAGATGCGCTCGATGCTGGTGCGCGTTACCTCTTTGAGGTCATACAGCCAACGCAACCACCACGACCCCACACGACCAGGCAAGCTCGTCACCTGCACCCAAGCCATGGTGCCGCTGAGGCCGCGACGTGCCAGGTAACGGCCGTAGGCGTTGTCGGGATCCGGCAGCGCATCCAGCCGGCCAGTCACCGCCAGGCGGTCGCCGTACCGCCGCACGGGGTAGCGACTCACGGTCACCAAAACTCGCCCTGAGACGGGCCGCTTCGAGCCATCATGCTCGACGGCCTCGACCGCCAGCTCTAGGCGCGTGTTGGTGCTGGCATAGGTAGGCTCGGCGGCGACATAGCCGTGGATGGTGACTCGTCGACTGGCCAGCGCCTCAAGCGCCGCTGAGGAGCGCGCACGGGCCCAGGCCTGTTGGGCGCACAGCCCGCCCAGCAGGCCCAGACCTAGGGCAAGCGAGATGGCCCGCCGCCCAAGCAGACGGCTGACCAGCGCGGCCGCCCCACAGATCAGCGCAGCCCAAAAGGACGGCGCCCCCCTTGCGATTCCGACCATCCAGCCGATGGCCACCCAGACCATGGTCGTCACGGCTGCACCACCGAGACCAATCCATCCAGAAACCGGTAGCCATTATAGACGGACGGCGAGCTCGGTCCACCCGCCTTTTGGTGGCGAGAGGAGGCTGGCCTATGATAGCAGACACTATGAAGCTGTATCTCACTTCCCTCGGCTGCAAGCTGAACTGGGCCGAGCTCGAATCGTTCCGCCGGCAGATCACCTCTAGCGGCCACTCTGTGGTTGATGACGTTGCCCAGGCCGACTGGGCCATCGTCAATACTTGCACCGTCACCCACGTGGCCGAACGCAAATCGCGACAGGTCATCCGCCGCCTGGCTCGTGAGAATCCGAGGCTACATATCGCGGTCGTGGGCTGCTATGCCGAGGTAGCTCCCGATGCGGTGGGCAGCCTCGAGGGCGTAGCGCTCTGCGTGGGCAACCAGGAAAAGCGTGAGCTGATCTCGCGAATACTTGCCACAGAGGCCGAGTCGGCTGCCTCTGACGCAGCGGACCCGCTACCAGAGGACGCCACCCCGCGCACCCGCGCGTTCTGCAAGATTCAGGATGGCTGCGACAACCAGTGCAGTTACTGCATCGTGACAATTGCCCGTGGTCCGCAGCAAAGCGAGCCGCCGGAGCGGATACTGGCCGACGTGCGCGGGCTGGTGGCGGCAGGCTACCAAGAGATCGTGCTAACGGGCGTTCATATCGGCGCCTATGGCCGCGACGCCTTTGGCGATCGCCCAGCCGGGGGTTGGGATCTGGCGCGCTTGGTGCGCGAGATACTGAAGCGAACCGCCGTTCCCCGGCTCCGTCTGTCGTCCATCGAGCCGTGGGACCTATCCGAGGCGTTGCTGGCTCTGTGGCCACATCCTCGGCTGTGCCCTCATCTGCACCTGCCGCTACAAAGCGGCTGCGATGCGACGCTCCAGCGGATGGCGCGGCGCTACACCAGCGACACCTTTCGGCAACGGGTGATGGCATTTCGCCAGCGCGTTCCCGACGGATCGGTGACCTCGGACGTGATCGTGGGATTCCCTGGGGAGAGCGACGCCGAGTTTGCCCAGAGCTTGGCGTTCATCCGTGAGATCGGCTTTGCGCGGCTGCATGTCTTTCGCTACTCGTCGCGCCCGGGCACGGCGGCCGCCGGTTTTTCCGATCAGATACCGCCCCAAGTCGCCAGCGCCCGCAGCCAGACGATGCGAGACGCCGGAGCAGCCATGGCCCAGGTCTATCATCGCCGTCTGCTGGGCAGGGTGGTGCCTGTGCTCTTTGAGTCACGTGTTCGCGGGCGGTGGCTCGGCCTCACCGACACCTACGTTCGCGCCACCGCCGCCTCTGACCTCGATCTCCACAACTGCATTGTGCCTGTGCAGGCCATCCGCGCCGATGCCCATGGCATCGAAGGCGAGGTGGTTTCTGCTCACCCGTGCGATCCGACCCTGGTCTGCACCGCTGGTTGACGCTGCCAACGCGCCCCTCCTATAATGAGCGTCCGGACAAGACCGCGATTCCCCTCTTTAGCGCAAGGCCCATGGTCAGCGAGGAGCATCGCTATGAGTACCAAAGAACGTTTGATGGAGGATCTAAAGACGGCCATGCGCGAGCATGACGTGGTGCGAAGAGATGCCATCCGGATGGCTCGTGCCGCCATCGGTAACGCCGAGATCGCGCTTCAGCGCGAGGTGACCGACGAAGAGGCGATCAAGATCATCGCCAAGGAGGTCAACCTTCGCAAGGACGCGGTAGAGATGTTCCGCCGCGGCGGGCGTGACGATCTGGTCGCCAACGAGCTGGCCGGCATCGCTGTGCTGGTAGCATACCTGCCCGAGCTCATGTCCGAGGACGACATTCGCACCCAAGCCGCTGCCATCATCCAGGAGCTTGGTGCGTCTAGCATGCAGGACCTTGGGCCGGTGATGCGCACCTTGATGAGCAACCTATCGGGTCGCGCGGAGGGTCGCGTCGTCAACCGCATCGTCCGCGAGATGCTCGGTGGATAGATCCAGCCAATGCTGGCCGTGATCTAGGAGCATAGAATCGGCGCCATGAAGAACAAGGCCGACCGGGAAAAGCCTTCCCGCCAAAGCCGGACGCCACACCCTGCGCGCACTGCCTTGCGCGGTCTGTTGCTGGCGGCACTCGTGCTGGCCACGTGGGTCGGTCTTTTGCTTCTGGATGGATCCTCCAACCGTCTGGCCGTCATCGAGGGCGAGCCGTCGCCACGCGACGTCAAGGCGCCGCATCAAGTCACGTATGTGAGCGAGGTCAAGACCGAGGAGGCACAACGCCAGGCGGCGGCGCTGGTTGAGGAGGTCTACGTAGGCCCAGAGAGCCAGGTGATCGAGGCGCAGTTGACGCGCTTTGACGAGATCATCGCCTTGGCGGAGGCCGTCCGGCATGACCACTTTGTGGAAGCCGACGTCAAGCGCACTCTGCTGCGCGAGATCCCCGATCTCAACCTCGACGAGACCCACCTCAGCCTGATCATTGCCGCTTCCGACGATACTTGGGCCCGGATTACCTCCGAGAGCCAGCGGGTGCTGGATACGGTGCTGCGCGATCAGATTCGCCCCAGTGCCGTTCCCCAGGCCAGGCAGCGCGTGAGCCGCCTGATGACACAGACACTAGGCGAGGACGCGCGCCAGGTCGCCATCCGGCTGGCAGAGGGTCTGGTTGCCGCGAACACGTTCCTGGATCCGGAAATGACCGCCGCCAACCGCCAAGCCGCCCAGCAGGCGGTCGAGCCGGTGATCTGGAGCCTTCGGGCTGGCGAATCGATTCTGCGCGAGGGAGAGATCGTCACCCCTCTGACGATGGAGCAGCTGCGGGTCCTTGGCCTGCTGGAGCAGCGCCCCACGCTGGAGCACCAGCTTACCATCCTGCTGTTCGCCCTGATGCTGGTGGTGGCCCTCGGCTTTTACACCGCGCGGACGCAACCGCTGGTCATAAGTCGCGCCAAGCGCGAGCTGCTTCTGGTCGTGCTGCTGGTGGGGATGGCTGTTTCTGGGCGGGCTGTGATTCCCGTCGGCGGAGCGACTGCCTACCTGTTCCCCGCCGCCACGGCGTCAATGCTCGTCGTCCTACTCTTGGATCTACAGCTCGCCATGGTGGTATCGGCTATCTTGGCGGGCCTGTTGGGCTTTATGGCCGCACGCTCCTTTGAGGTCACGATTTATGTGCTGGTCGGCTCGATCATCGGAGCCCTCTCACTCTGGCGCCTCGACCAGCTTGGGTCGTTTCTGCGCGCCATGGCCTATCTGGCCTTGGCTAATGCCTGCGTGGTGGTCGCCTTTGAGCTCCCCGATGCTGCGGGGGATCTATCACGCCTGCTGACTCCCTTGGCGGCCGCCGTCACCAATGCCCTGCTCTCTACCAGCTTGGCCTTTGTGGCCTTTGCCTTTGTGGGGCGAGTGTTTGGCATCACCACCTCGCTCCAGCTCCTGGACCTAGCGCGCCCCACTCAGCCCCTCCTCAAGCAGATCCTCACCAAGGCACCCGGAACCTACCACCACTCCCTGATCGTCAGTAATATGGCGGAGCGGGCGGCTGAGGCCATCGGGGCGGATCCGTTGCTGGTGCGCGTGGGGGCCTACTATCATGATATCGGCAAGATCAGCCGACCGTACTTTTTCTCAGAGAACCAGTTCGACGGGGATAATCCCCACGACAGCCTCGATCCTCATACCAGCGCCGATATCATCATCGGGCATGTCACCGAGGGGATCCCACTGGCCGACAAGTACGAACTGCCGGAGCGGATCAAGGACTTTATCCGGGAACATCACGGCACCACGCTGGTTAGCTATTTCTATCGGATGGCAGCCAAGGCGGCCGAGGACGGCAACGTGGACGAGGATCGGTTCCGCTATCCAGGCCCCAGACCACAGACGCGCGAGACCGCCATCGTCATGTTGGCCGATGGCATCGAGGCCAGCGTGCGCGCCCACCGCCCGGCCGACGCCGATGCCACCGAGCGGGTGATCCGCCAGATCATCAACGATCGCCTGGTCGCGGGGCAGCTTGACGAGTGCGATCTCACGCTCAAAGACCTCGATCGGATCCGCCAGTCCTTTCCCGAGGTGATCCAGAGCGTGTTCCATCCGCGCGTCCAGTATCCTGAACGTGTGCCCAAGCGAGCCCCTCGCACGTCGACAGAGAGTTCGCCGACCGATGGTACCTGAGCGCCCTTTTCGTGGTAACCTGCTGGACAGCTTTCGGCACGCCTTTGATGGTCTGTGCTATGTGTTGCGTGCCGAGCGCAACGTGCGGGTACATCTCGTCATCGCCACACTGGTCATTCTGTTGGGGCTGTGGCTCGGCCTCAAGCCGGTCGAGTGGGCGCTGATCGCCTTTGCCATCGCGCTCGTGTTGGTGGGAGAGCTCGTCAACTCGGTCACCGAGCTAACGATCGACCTGGTGTGCCCGCATTATGACGTGCGCGCCAAGCGCGCCAAAGACATGGTGGCCGCCGCCATTTTGGTGGCTGCCCTCGCGTCTGTTTGCATCGGTCTGCTCGTCCTCGGGCCACCCTTGTGGCACAAGGTGAGCGCATGGATGGGCATCTGAGCATCTGCAGCACCACCTCTGGAGGCGGTCATGGACCTCGCTAAATACTGGGACATTCTCCGTAGGCGCGCCTGGATTCCCGTCGCCTTGGTCTGCGTGACCCTGCTGAGCTACCTTTGGGCGCCGCCTCCTCGCACCACGGGGTACGCCGCTTCTATGCGCTTTGCCGTAGGAGTACTGCCAGAGGAATCGGGCGGCGCGTACTATACCTATGATCGCTACTATACCTGGCTGACGGCCGAATACCTGGTCGATGATCTCAGCGAGATCGTCAAGAGCAGGGTGTTCGCCGCCGATGTCTCCCGTCTGGCCGGCCTGGATCTGCCAGCGGGCGCGATACAGGGGGCCACCTCTGCCGGTAAACTGCACCGCATTCTAGCCGTCAG
>DAIRUQ010000097.1:0-10957 GCA_036803245.1 Chloroflexota bacterium
CAGGTGGTCTATGTGGACGCGTATCGCCAGGTGGATCTGGGCTTGCTGGCCCATTGGGGCGTGGGCTTTGCGGACCTGCGGGTGCTGCGCCCATCCCAACCATCTCTGGCCTTGGCGCTAACCCGCGACCTGCTGGCCGAAGGCGGCGCCGATCTGATCCTGTTCGACCGTTACGATCCAGCCGAGCCCGCTTATCGAGACGTGGACGCCATGCTGGCCGAGGTCACGCCGCTGTTGGGGGCCACCGCCAGCACGTTGGTTTTTCTCACCCAGGCCGATGCCCATCGCTACCCAACGGGACGCGCCCTGCCCTACTATGCAACGCTGCGCCTGGGCTGCCAGCAGGTAGATTGGATCACCGAGGAGCTCACGCTGGTCGGCCTGGTGACACAGGTGACGGTGATCAAGCACAAGCTGGGGCCGCCCACGGGCAGCGCCCAGCTCTCACTAAGGATGCCCGCCAATGCCTAGCCATTCCGCCCGCCGCATCGCCAGCCTGCTGATCGCGGGGTTCGCCGCCGAGGTGGAGCGTGCCCGCCATCCCGAGATCGCCGCGCCGCTGCTGGTCCACGAGGGCGGGCAGGTGCTGGGCGCCTGTTCCCTGGCGCGAGAGCAGGGCGTGCGGGAGGGCGATCCCCTGCAACAGGCGCGGGCTCGCTGCCCGGGAGCCCGGCTCTTGCCCGCCGATCGCCCAGCCTATGAGGTGGTCTGGGGGCAGCTCCTGATGGCGGCCGCCGATCACACCCCGGCCGTGGAGGCGGTGGCGCCCGGGCTGGCCTACCTGGACGCCACCGGCCTGGTGCCGCTCTATCCCAGCGAGACGGCGTGGGGCGAGGCGGTGCTGAGCGCCGTCCAACGCGCCGTGGGGGTGCCGGCGGGGTTGGGCATTGCTCGCACCAAGTGCGTCGCCCAGTTGGCGGCCACCGACGCCCGGCCAGGCCAGGGGCCGAACCTGGTGCAGGGCGATCGCGCCTTTCTGGCACCGCGGCCGCTGGCCGATCTCCCGCTGGACGACGAGACGCTACGACGCTGTAGTTTACTGGGGCTGCGCACGGTGGGACAGTTTGCCGCCCTGCCTCGCCCATCTGTGGCCGAGCAGTTCGGTCCTGAGGCGCTGACCTCCCACGACTGGGCGAGGGGACGCGATCCGCGGCCGGTGCAGAGCCGTCTGTGCGCCAGTCTGTCGCGTCGGCATGCCTTTGCGGTGCCCGCGCGCGATGCCGTCGCACTGCACGCCATCTTGGCAGAGCTGGGTGCCGCGTTGATGCAGAACCTATCCCGCCGTGGCCTGGCCGTGCGCTGGGCGCGGCTGCGGGTGCGCTACGAGGAGGGCGGCTCCGAGAGCGTGGCCGCCTGGCTGGGCAACGGCGCCGGCCGACCCAAGCTAGAGCGGGCGCTACATTGGCTGGTGGACGGGCTGCAAGGGCCGAACGGAGCCACCGGCTGGGGCGCAGGGGTCAGCGAGCTATCTCTGGCCCTGACCGGCCTGGAGCCTTTGGTGGGCAAGCAGCTGGATCTGTTCGCTCATCGGGCCGACCGACTGCGGCTGGAGGGGACGCTGCGGCGGTTGGCTCAGCGCCACGCGCCGGACACCGTGCTACGGCCGCAGGTGGCGGCGGCAGATACCCCCCTGCTGAGTCGCCGCTATGTGCTGCACGCACTGGAGGCGGAGACGTGAGCCCCTTTTGGGCCGACCCGCCGGCCCTTCCGGTCCACACCCAAGACGGTCGGCCGATGGGATTCACCTGGCAGGGGGTTCCCCGCCGAATCGCGCGCGTAGGCCAGCACTGGCGGGTCCACACGGCTTGGTGGGAGGCGCGTGAGGTCTGGCGCGACTATTGGCAGGTAGCCACCGATGACGCCTATCTCTGTGTCCTCTACCACGACCTGTTGACCGGTCGCTGGCATCTGGAGCGGGTGCTGGAATGAGCGGCTATGCCGAGCTGCACTGCCACAGCGGGTTCTCCCTGCTGGATGGCGCCTCGCCGCCGGAGGCGCTGCTGGACCGGGCCGTGGCCTTGGGGATGCCGGCCCTGGCCATCACCGACCACGACGGCCTCTACGGCGCGGTGCGCTTTGCCATGGCCGCCCGCGAGCGGGACATCCATCCCGTCATCGGCGCCGAGATCACCCTGGAGGACGCGCATCATCTGGTGCTCCTGGCCGAGACGCAGGACGGCTACCGTAACCTATGTGGCCTGATCAGCCAAGCCCAACTGGCTAACGCCAAGGGACAGGCCCGCACTCGTTGGGAGTGGCTAGGGCCGCGCAGCCAGGGGCTGATCTGCCTGACGGGTTGCCGCAGCGGGCCGGTGGCCGAACGGCTGCTGGCTGGCGACCGCGAGGGCGCCCAGCGCGCCTTGACCAGGCTCAAGGAGATCTATGGCCCCGATCATCTTTATGTCGAGCTGCAACACCATCTGCGCCCCGGCGATGACGCCTTGGTCGCGGCCCTATCCCAACTGGCCGCCGATCTGGGCCTGCCCTGCGTCGCCACCAACAACGTCCACTATGCTCAGCGAGAGGGCCACTGCCTGCAGGATGTGTTGGTAGCCATCCACCACAACGTCCCCCTGGCCGAGGCCGGCACCTGGCTGTATCCCAACTCAGAGTACGGGCTCAAATCAGCGTCCCAGATGGCAGGGCTGTTCTCCGGCCACGAGGATGCCCTGACCCGCACCGCCGAGATCGCTCATCGCTGCCAGGTGGATCTCTCTTTTCGGGATGAGGCGCTGCATCCTCTGCCCGACACGGGCGGCCTACCCCCAGACGAACGCTTGGAGCAGCTCTGCCGTCAAGGGTTACCGCAACGCTATCCCGACGCCTCGCCGGCGGCATTGCGCCAGCTCGATCACGAGCTGGACGTGATCGGCCAGGTGGGGCTGGCCGGCTATTTCCTGCTGGTGTGGGATATCGTCCGCTTTGCGAAAGAGCGAGGGTTGCTGGCACGGGGGCGCGGCTCGGCGGCCAACTCGATCGTGGCCTATTTGCTGGGCATCACCAACGTGGACCCCATCGCCCATGACCTCTTCTTTGAACGGTTCCTCAGCGCCGAGGCCAGAGTGATGCCCGATATCGACCTGGACCTGGGAGGCGCTCGGCGTGAGGACGTGATCCAGTATGTCTATCAGCGCTACGGCGAGGCCCACGTGGCCATGGTCTGCAACTATGTCACCTACCGGCAGCGCAGCGCAGTGCGTGATGTGGGCAAGGCGCTGGGCCTGGCGCCCGACACCGTGGACGCCCTGGCAAAAAAACTGGTCTGGCCCTTTCGAACCACCGTGGCCGAGGCGCTATCCGAGGCGGGCGTCAGCCTAGAGGCGGTGCCTGACGGCCTGTGGGAGCGCTTCTTGGGGCTTTGTGAGGAGATTCAGGGCTTGCCACGGCACCTGAGCATCCACTCGGGTGGCATGTGCATCACCCGCTCCCCTCTGCAAGAGATCGTGCCGCTGGAGCGGGCCACCATGCCCGGCCGGGTGGTCACCCAGTGGGACAAGGATTCGATCGAAGACGCCGGCCTGATCAAGATCGACATCCTCTCGCTGCGAACGCTCTCGGCCATCGAGGACGCGCTGGACCTGATCGAGACCGAGCACGGCGTGCGCATCGATCTGGATAGCCTGCCGCTGGATGATCCGGCCATCTACCAGCGGCTCTGCCGGGCCGATACCATTGCGGCGTTCCAGGTCGAGTCGCGCGCCCAGCATCAGGCGCTGGTCAAGATGCAGCCGCGCTGCTTTGCCGACATTGTGGTGGAGGTGGCGCTGATCCGCCCGGGGCCGTTGCAGGGCAACATGGTGCATCCCTTTTTCCAGCGGAGGCGGGGACTGGAGCCGGTGCGCTATCCCCACCCGCTGCTAGAGCCGATCCTCCGCGAGACGCTGGGCGTCATCGTGTTCCAGGAGCAGGTGATCCGCATCGCCGTGGCCATGGGCGGGTTCAGCGCCGGTGAGGCCGACCTGCTGCGGCGGGCCATGTCGCGCCACCGCTCTGACGACGCCATGAGCCGCTTCCGGCAGCGCTTTGTCGACGGCGCGCTGGAGCGCCAAGTCCCCCGCGACACCGCCGAGGCGGTCTTTGAGCAGTTGCGTAGCTTTGCCAGCTTTGGTTTCTGCAAGAGCCACGCCGCCGCCTTTGCCAAGACGGCCTATGACACGCTCTATCTGCTCGAGCGCTACCCCACCGCTTACTATTGCGCCTACCTGAACAATGAGCCGTTGGGGTTCTATGCGCCGCGGGTGGTGATCAGCGACGCCCGCCGCCATGGCGTGCAGGTGCTGCCGGTGCACGTCAACCGCAGCCAAGACGTATGCACGCTGGAGAAAGGTGCGTTGCGGCTAGGGCTGAGCTATGTGGACGGCCTGGGCGAGGCGGCCCTGGAGCGGTTGCTGGAGGCACGACCGGCCGCCGGCTACCGCGACCTGGCCGACCTGTGCCAAAGGGCGCGGCTGCCCAGGCGCAGCGTGGAGAACCTAATCCTGGCGGGGGCGCTGGACGATTGGGGGCGCGATCAACGCCGCTTGCTCTGGGAGCTAGGGCGGCTGCGTTGGCGCGAGGATGCCCTGCCACTGGCTTGGGCGCCAGACGGCGTAACCCTGGAGCCGATGTCCGAGGCCGAGAGGCTGATGGCAGAATACAGCGCAACCGGCGTCTCGGCGCAGGGGCACCTCATGGACCTATATCGGGAGCGTGCCGCGACGGCCGGCGCCATCCCCAGCGAGGAGCTGACCGCCATTCCAGCCGGCGGGCGGGTGCGAGTGGCGGGCATGGTGGCCGTGCGCCAGCGGCCGCCCACGGCCAAGGGGTTCGTCTTTGTGACGCTGGAGGACGAGGGCGGGACGATGAACGTCATCATCAAGCCCCCCGTGTTCGAGCAACAGCATCAGATTTGGTCGCGCGGGTTGGTGCTGCTGGTGGATGGGACGGTGGAGCGGGAGGGCGCCTTTTGCAACGTCATGGCCGAACGGGCCTGGCGCCTGGCGTGAGGTAGCGGCCCTAACCAGCGGGGCCGCTGCGGCCGCTGCGGCCTCTGCGGCCTCCCCGGCCTTGCCCTCGCCCATCCCACTAATTGCCTCTCTCTTCCCGCGTCACTATCATCGACGCTAACGTCCGCTGGTGAACGCTCCCGCAACAACCCGTCCTGAGGTACGTATGTGGCAAGCCTTACGTCTGGCCCGCCGTTCTGATGCTTATTTCGTGGCCTCGGCCTCGCCCTTGGCCGAGGCGTCCTCTCGCGCCATCATCCTGATCACCTTGATGGCGTCGGTCGCTCTGTGGGCTGTGGCCATCACCACCATCTGGCGCACGGGGCCTCCGGACCTGCCACTGTTGCTGGTTCTCATCCTCGGCGTGTCGGTTCTGGCGCTGTATCTGCTGCCGCGCTCGTTCCTGCTCGCCCAGGCCGTGTGGCTCGTCGGAGTCGCCGCCCTGATCTCGCTCCTCACATTGGTGTTGCGCCGTCCCGAGGCCGCGCTGGCCTTTGCGCTGCTACCGCTGGTCGCGGGCGTGCTGATCGGCTGGTGGGCGGCGGTCCTATCTGAAGCAGCGATCGTCGGCCTGGTGTGGTGGCTTGCGCGTGCCCTGACCCTACCCGCCCTGTCGTCCGGACTAGGGCTCGCCATCGCTGTAACCGGCGCCCTCGTCGCTGCCATCGGCTACTCTGCCACCCATGTCCTCTTGCAGGCGTATGCCTGGTCGCTGGTACACGCAACCCAGTCGCTGCACCAGGTAGAAGAGGCCCGCGCTCAGCGGCTGGCACTGAAAGAGGCTCAGGCTGACCTGGGGCTGGCCAACCGGGAGCTAGCGCGCCTCTCGGATCGGCTGCTCGTGCTGAACCAGGCGGCCGCAGAGGCGCGGCAAGCCAAGGAAGAGTTCGTGGCCAATGTCAGCCACGAGCTGCGCACGCCGCTCAACATGATCATCGGCTTTAGCGAGCTGATTCTGCAATCCACCGAGCTGTACGGCACCCGCTTGCCCCCAGCCCTCATGAGCGATGTCGCCGCTATCGAACGCAACAGCCGTCACCTGGCCCGCCTCGTCGACGACGTGCTCGACCTAAGCCGCGCTGAAGCCGCCAGGACGACGCTGAGCAAGGGGTGGGTCTCGCTCCAAGAGATCGCCCACGAAGCCGTCGAGAGCGTCCGCGTTCTATACCAATCCAAGGGCCTCTATCTCCGCGTTGAGACCGCCGATGAGCTGCCACCCGTGTACTGCGATCGGACACGGATCCGCCAGGTGATCATCAACCTCCTGAGCAACGCTGGGCGCTTTGTCAGTCGCGGTGGCGTTGTCGTCAAGCTCGAGGGGCGCGGAGGACGGGTCATCGTCTCGGTGGAGGATACCGGCCCAGGCATCGCGCCCGACGACCAAGCCAGGATCTTTGAGCCCTTTACCCAGGTCGACAGCACCAGCCACCGTGGGCTGGGTGGGAGCGGCTTGGGGCTGGCCATCAGCCGCAGGTTCGTGCAGATGCATGGCGGAGATATGTGGCTGGAGAGTCAGCTGGGCGTAGGCTCCACCTTTGCCTTTAGCCTGCCCTTGGGGGTGGACGCTGTCGTCAGCAGGGAGGCTCTCGCCAGCGCCAAGCGGGCGATGGACCCGTATCGAGAGTTCGAATACCGTCAGCGCACCCGACCGTTCGCCGCCCCCCAGCCCGAGGCTGTGCCCCGTTTCGTGTTGCTCGATCAGGGCGGATCGTTTCGATCCCAGTTGGGACGCTATTTCGACCAAGCGGAGACGGTGGGCGCCGACAATCTGAAGGCGGCCCTTGACGAGCTGGGGCGCTCGCCGGCCCAGGCGCTGGTGGTGAACACTCCATCACCGGCCGAGGTGCCTGCTGCCCTGGTTCAGCTAGGCGATCTGCCCTATGGCACACCGGCCATGGCCTGCTGGGTGCCCGATCCAAAGCCTGCCGCTCGGCTCGGCGTGATCCGCTACCTGGTCAAGCCGGTGAGCCGAGACACGCTGCTAGCGGCGCTGGAGGAGCTGGAGCCCCAGGTGCGCCGCGTCCTCATCGTCGATGACGACTGGGAGGCCCTGCACCTCTTTTCGCGGGTGCTGGAGGCCTCTCAGCGTGGCTATCAGGTGCTCTTGGCCCGGAACGGGGGACAGGCCCTGGAGGTTATGCGGACCCGACAGCCCGAGCTGGTGCTGCTGGACCTCACCATGCCAGGGATGGATGGGTTTGGCGTGCTGCAACAGATGTCCCAGGACCCGACATTGCGAGATCTTCCGGTCATTGTGATCTCGGCCCGCGATCCCTTGGGCGAGCCGCTCGTCAGCGATGCCCTGATGGTGACCCGCAAGGGGGGGCTCTCGATTCGGGATCTCGCCGCGTGCATTCAGGCGCTCAGTCAAGTGCTGACGAGCTTTGCTCAGCCGCCCGTTCCAGGGCAGCCAGGAACGCCTCCTGCGTGACCGGCTTTTGCACAAAGGCAGCAGCGCCTAGCGAAAGCGCCAGCTCGGCATCGGCGAGAATGGTGCAGATGACTACCGGCGTCTGTGCAGTCGCGGCCGATCGTTGTAGCTCTCCCAAGACCTCCCAGCCGTCCGCCTGTGGCATCATGACATCGAGCACGATGATCCTGGGCAGGCGCTCTTGAGCCAACTCGATGCCTGCAGCTGGATCGCTGGTGGTGATCAGCTCGTAATGCGTGTTGGCGGCATAGCGCTGCAAGAGCTGCAAGGTATCGGCGTTGTCGTCGATCACCAGCACGGGGATGCGGTCCGACGCCGGCAAGGTTACCAGAGCCGCCCACCCATCTTGCGTGTCCGAGAGCGCGATGGTGCCCTGACAAAGCTCAACCAGCTGCCGAACAGCCTCCAGACGGTCGGTCGCGTGGCTGGGCGAAGCTGACACCCTGGCGACGCGGGCCTCGACCAGGTCGCCCGCCGACCGCGCCACCAGCGAGACCGTCCCGTCGGCGGCGTCATGCATGCCAGCGTTGAGCACCCCCAGCAGAATCTGCCGCAGCGCCTCAGCCGGGGCGGCGATACGTGGCAGGTCGGCGGGCACGAGCACCTCGAGCCGCGTTCGCTGCCTCGTCGCCAGGGAACGAGCCAGCTCTAGCACGCCTTCGAGCACCTGCCGCAGGTCCGAAGAGGTGCCCGCGACCCTCTGCTGCAGCCAGGCCAGCTCCTGGCTGACCGTTGGCGGGGCCTCCGAGGTCGATCCAGAGGCTTGGCGGCCCTCAAGGCCGTGACGCTCCCACAAGAGGTCCGCCAGCGCGCGGACGCCAGCTGACCGATCGCGACGCACCTGACGCGCGCTGAGGGCCATCTTGTCGGCGGCCTCGGACTGGCTCATCTGTTGCACATATAGGTAGAGGAGCGCATTGTAGATGCGCCACTCGCGCGACCCCAGGGGGACGTCGGGCGGCGGTTCGAGCGACTCGATGGCCTGAATCAGGATTCGCCGCAGAATGGTGGGCGTATCCGCGCGCTGGCCGACGTTCATCAGCCCCGCCAGCGGCGACGACCGCAAAAAGTCGGGGTCATAGAGGTGGCCGAGGCAGTCGCGCAGGCAATGCTCGAACTCGTCTCGGGTGAGCGCAGCCAACTTGTCCACCTCCGGTCCACATGCGGTCCAAAAACCCGTCCCAGCGCGGTCAGTTGGTGCTAGTATAGGGTTGAGGGGTGGGTCTAGCAAAGCACCTAACCCGGCTGTAAGGAGGATGCACGCCCTTGCCAAGCTTAGAGAACCAACGCGTCGACAGGCTAGCTGGTGGAAGCCGCTCTTTGCCCAGGCCTCTGGCCCGGCCCAAGAGCGCCTTTCGGCTGTTTGTCCGAGATGTCATTAGAGATTATCAGTTGTACCTGTTATTGCTTCCGGCAGTGGTGTACATTCTCGTTTTTCATTACTGGCCCATGTATGGCGTCCAGATCGCTTTCAAGGACTTTCGCGCCAGCCTAGGGATCTGGGGAAGCGAGTGGGTAGGTTTCCGGCATTTCGTACGCTTTTTCCAATCGCCCAACTTTTTGCAGCTGATCCGGAACACCCTTGGCCTCAGCGTTTATAGCCTGGTGGCCGGCTTCCCGATTCCGATCATCCTGGCCATTCTGCTCAACGAGGTCAGGAGTACGGCCCTCAAAAAGACCGTGCAGACGACGATCTATGCCCCCCACTTTATCTCGACCGTGGTGATGGCGGGCATGATCGTCATGTTCCTCAACCATGACAAGGGCATCATCAACCATCTGGTGGCGCTCCTGGGCGGCGATCGGGCCGACTATATGACCCAACCGAAATGGTTCCCGACCATCTATGTGTTCTCAGGCATCTGGCAGAACGCCGGTTGGGGCACCATCATCTACTTTGCGGCGCTGTCTACCATCGATCCGCAGGTGGTGGAAGCGGCCATGATCGACGGCGCCAGCCGCCTGCAAAAGATCTGGCATATCGACCTGCCGGGCATCGCTCCCACCATCACCATCCTGCTGATTATGAACCTGGGGGGGCTGCTGTCGGTCGGCTTTGAGAAGGTGCTGCTCTTGCAGAACGCTCTGAACATGGAGACAGCCGATGTGATCTCCACCTATGTGTACCGCGTAGGGCTCTTGGGGGCGCAGTTCAGCTATTCATCGGCCATCGGCCTGTTCAACTCGGTCATCAACTTTGTGTTGCTCCTGGCGGCAAACGGTCTGGCCCGACGATCGGGCCAGACGAGCCTCTGGTAGGACGGGGGACTGTAGTGGGGACGACGCGGCGCATCGAGCTATTTGATCTAGTCAACTATATAGTCCTGTCCATCGTCTTTCTGGTGGTGCTGTTTCCGCTGCTGTTCACCATCGCAGCCTCATTCAGCGACCCCGTGGCCGTGGCTTCTGGCCAGATCTGGTTCTGGCCCAAGGGCTTTACGTTGGAGGCGTATCGAAACGTTTTTGCGAACCGTGTCATCTGGACCGGCTATGCGAACAGCATCGTGTACATGGTGAGTGGCACGACGCTCAACCTGGCCGTCACCATCACCTGCGCCTTTGCCCTCTCGCGCTCCAAGCTGCGGGGACGAAACCTGATCACGGGGTTGTTTGTCTTTACGATGTTCTTCAGTGGCGGGATGATACCCACCTACATCCTGATGGTGCGTCTAGACCTGATCGACTCGCGCTGGGCGATGATCCTGCCTGGGGCGATGAGCGTCTGGAACATGATCATTACGCGCACGTACTACCAGGCCTCCATCCCGGAAGAGCTTTACGAAGCGGCCAAGATCGATGGCTGCTCGGATCTGGGCATCTTTGCGCGGATCGCCCTGCCCCTGAGCACCCCCATCATTGCTGTGATCGGCTTGTTCTATGGCGTGGGTCACTGGAATGGCTTTTTCAACGCGTTGATCTACCTGCGGTCCGAGATGCTCTATCCACTCCAGCTCGTCCTGCGGAACATCTTGCTGATGAACCAACAGCTTCTGATGGATCTGGAGAGCATTCCTGCGGAGCAGTTCGAGTGGTACGCCCGGCAAGCCATGATGGCAGAGGTCATGAAGTACGCGCTCATCTTTGTGGCCAGTGCTCCGGTGCTGATCGCCTATCCGTTCGTGCAGCGCCACTTTGTAAAGGGGGTGATGATCGGGGCAATCAAGGGATGACCCAACGGCGAGGTCATCGCATGCTCCCGACCGGCAGCCGCCCTCGTAGGCTATAGGCAAGCAAGACCCATAACATGGAGGAAGAGGTCGCCGATGGGCAGGATATCCAGCAAGTCTAGACAGCAAATTGAGCAGACCGACCAGAAACAAGGAGAGATACCCATGAAATCAGTGCTCACACGTCGCGCGTTTGTGCGTACCGCGGCCATCGCGTCAGTAGGCGTGGCGGTGGCGGCCTGTTCGCAGCCTCAGCCCACCACCGTCGCCCCGCCCGCCGAGGAAAAGGAACCCGCTTCCGGCGCTACGACCGCGCCGACGCGGTCTCGCAGCTGGGCCAGCAGCTCAACGCCGGCCGTGTCGCTCCATATCTC
>DAIRUQ010000098.1:0-10851 GCA_036803245.1 Chloroflexota bacterium
GCCCGACGAGAGCGCCGCTATGGTGGCCAGCCGCTACCCTCAGGCTACGTTGCTCGCCCAGGAGACGAACCTTGGGTTCGCCGCCGCCACCAACCTGGGGCTTTCAGCAGCGCTGGCGCGAACGCCCCTCCCTCGCTACCTGCTGTTGCTCAACCCCGACACCATCGTGCGCGCGGGAGCGCTAGAGGTCCTGCTGAGCACGATGGACGAGATGCCCGCTGTCGGGGCGGCGGGCGCGCGGCTCTTTTATGGCGACGGCAGCTTTCAGCACAGTGCCTTTCGCTTTCCCTCGCTCATGATGGCGGTCCTGGACTTTTGGATGATCAACCATCGCCTGCTAGATTCGCGGCTCAACGGCCGCTATCCCAGGCGCCTCTATGAGGGCGGGCAGCCCTTTGTGATCGACCATCCGCTGGGAGCTGCCATGGTTATCCGCCGTGAGGCGCTTGAGCAAGTCGGGCTCTTGGATGAGGGCTACTTTATCTATTGTGAGGAAATTGACTGGTGCATGCGAGCCAAGGCCGCGGGGTGGGGCATTCGTTGTGTGCCGCAGGCCGAGATCGTGCACTTGGGAGGGCAGAGCACCGGGCAGTTCCGGGCTCGCATGTTTCAGGCGCTCTGGGAGAGCCGCTTTCGGCTCTTTGGGAAGCACTATAGCCGTGCGTATGGGCGAGTGGTACGGTGGATCGTACGGGCCGGGCTGCGCCGTGAGACCGCGCGCCTGCGTGACCTGGTCCAGGCGGGTGAGCTCACGGCCGACGAGGCCGAGCGCCGCAAAAACGCCTATCGGGCGGTGATGGCGATGTGAGCAAGCCAAGAGTCACGGTGGCCGTTCTCGCCCGCGATAACGCCGATCAGATCGCCGATTGCCTGCAGAGCGCCATCTGGGCCGACGAGCTGTTGGTGGTGCTCGATGATCGCAGTTCGGATGCCACTGGCGAGATCGCGCGGGGGCTGGGCGCGCGGGTGGTTGAGCGTGCCTTTGACAGCTTTGCTGGCCAGCGTGACTATGCGCTGTCCGTCACCCGGACTGAGTGGGTGTTCTTTCTGGATAGCGATGAGCGGGTGCCCCCGCCCCTGTCGGATGCGATCCGAGCGCGGGTGAAGGAAGCTACATGCGCGGGATGGTGGGTCGCTCGCCGCAACTATATGTGGGGCCACGAGATCCGCCACGGTGGCTGGTGGCCCGATTACCAGCTGCGCCTGTTGCGCGTCGCGGCGGCCAAGTACGATCCCGAACGGCCCGTCCACGAGGTCGTACTGCTTGATGGTCCCGAAGGGCATCTAGAAGATCCGCTCATTCACTACAACTATGCCACCCTCGGCGATTTCGTGCGCAAGCAGCGGCAATACGTTGCCTATGAGGCGCGGATTCTGTACGGGCAGGGGGTGCGTCCCAAGCCATGGACCTATCTCTCGCAGCCTCTGCGCGAGTTCCGACGACGCTACGTCACGCTAAAGGGCTACAAGGATGGCTTCCAGGGCTTGCTGCTCTGTCTCTTGGTGGCCTACTACTATGGGTTTCGTGTGACGGTAGAGCTAGGACGGTTGTGGCGGCAGGCGGGTTAGCCTTGGCGCCAGGGCCAGCGCCGTTTGCGGGGCGGCGCGGGTGCCCCTTCTGCCATGGCCAGGATCTGCGGGTACCCTTCCGTCAGGTACGCGCGCAAGGTCTCATAGCACTGGCTGTAGGCCGCGGGCTCTTGCCCCATGGGATCGGTCACATCGCGGCGTTCGCCCATCACAGTGCTCAATAGGTGGGCCTTTGCGTCGGCTCGCGCAAACCGCAGCCCCAGATCCCTCAGATGGGCGCGCTCCATGACGAGGATCAGGTCAGCCTCATCCACGATCTGTTGGGTCAGCCCCCGGGACCGATGGGCCGATAGGTCCAGCCCCTCTGGCTCCAGTATCGCGATCGCTTGCTGGGCGGCGGGACGCTCGTCGTGTGCCCACACCCCGGCGGAGGCAGCACGAAAGCGATCCTGATCACCGCGCTGCTCCAACAGATGGGCAAAGAGTCGCTCGGCCATGGCCGAGCGACAGGTGTTGCCGGTGCACACGAAAAGGATCAACGGCCGATAGGTCATCGGTCTCCTCGCAACGACAAGAGGGGGGCTGCCATCGGCAGCCCCCCTCTCTGGCTCCTAGCTCAGTTCTGGTAACAGCAACCCGTAGCCGCCATCGTGACGTCGATAGGTGACGGCATAGTTGTCCGTCTCGGCATTGTAAAAGAGATAGAAATCGTGCCCGAGAAGCTCCATCTGATCGATGGCCTCATCCACGTACATGGGCATCGTCTCGAACCGCTTGATACGGACGACCTGCTCCCGTGCATCACCCTGTGACTCGGTAAAGACCGGCTCGGGGGCCTCAACGCGGTTCTGGGAGCGCCAATGCTTGCCCTTGTAGCGCTCAATCTGCCGCGACATCTTGTCAAGCACGGCATCGAGCGAGGACCTGAGGTCCGAAGACTTGTCCTCGGCTCTGAGCAGCGCCCCATTGGCCCGCAAGGTGAGCTGTACAACCTGGCGATCCTCAGCGCTCTTTGTGCTACGGGAAGCCAGATCGACGCGCGCTTCGCTGATGTTGGGAAGGTAACGGCTGAGCTTGGAGACCTTGGTCTCGACAAGCTCTCGGAGCTGGTCGGTGATCTGAAGGTTGCGCCCACTAATGATGATATCCATCTCGCAAACTCCTTTATCTGCCGGGTGAGCCTAGCGCCCATCGACACAGCGACCACGCCAAGTGCTCCCGCGCGGGTGTTCACGAGCCTTGTTAAGGTACGCTGTGTACCCTCATGCTACTATGGGCATGCCTCCGTGTCAATGGACGTGCGTGAATCTTTTGTGCAGGCTCGCGTTGACAGGCATGCCACCGAGGGATACCATCGCCCGAGGGGAGTGGTATGCCCATCTATTGGAATGACGAGCCTAACCAGGGTAGATCAACTCGCAGCCAGAAAAGGCCGCGAGCCCAACGCGGCCGTTGGTTTGTGGCTGCGCTGGCCGTGCTGGTGCTCACAGCCGTCAGTGTGCGCCTGGCCCTGGTGGCGCTGATGGACGCGCCCGCTGCGCCCAGCGCCGTCACGCTGGTCCCTCGCCCCAGCGAGACCCCCGCCCCCTTAGTCGCTGCCTCTGAGACGGCGCCGCACGAAGAAAACATTGCGGCAGCCGAGGCCACCCTGTTGCCCAGCCCCACGGTGTCCGTGCGCACCTTTCGCTTGGCCGTGGAACAGGACCTCTACGCCGCTTTTTCGGGTCCGCTGGAGACCTTGGATCGTGCCTACGACGATGTGATCGTGCTTCCCTATGCGCCGTCGTCATCCCCAGAGGATCTGCTGACGCAGCGTCTCGCTGATGGTGTGGTCTTTTGGACCGTCGAGGCGCTGCCGTATGGCATTCCCCTGGCCGAGATCCCCTATGCTTTGGTGACGCATCCGCAGCTCGATCGCGAGGGCTTTTCGCGATCGCAGTTGGGGGCCATCGCCGATGGCCTGGACGAGACCTACACCTTGGTGGTGCCCCGCGACGACCAGCTCGTGCGAGCCTTCCTAGAGCGAGGCTACTGGGGGCTGACCATAGCGCGCGTGGGGTCGTGGGCAGAGGTCATCGATTATGTCGCTACCCACGACGATGCCTTGGCCATCGTGCCGTGGGAGTTGGTCGATCAGCGCGTGCGTCTGGCAGCCGTCGATGGGCAACGGGCCGATCCCACGAGCACGGCCGACTATCCTTTCTGTCACCGCATCTGGCTGCTCGAGAGCTCGGCCATGCTGATGCCCGATGCGGCCCTGGAACAGCTACGGCGCGAGCTGGTGCACGAGACCAGCCCCACGGTGCGGCTGGTAGCCGTCGGCGACGTGATGCTGGGGGGATACTGCGCCGAGCAGATGAACGAACAGGGGCAGCTGTATCCGTTCGGCGATCCTGGCCTGGCTGCGTTGATCGCGGAGGCGGATATTGCGCTAGGCAACCTGGCGTCGCCCCTGTCGCGGCAGGGTGACCTGCTGGAGGGAGTGACGGCCTATCGCGGCGACCCGACGACGGCAGAGGTCCTGGCGCGGGTCGGCTTTGACGTGATGTCGGTGGCCAATGAACACGTGCCTGCCTTTGGTCCCGACGCGCTCCTGGACACCGTCAACGCGCTGCGTGGGGCCGGCATCGAGGCCGTGGGGGCTGGCGCTACTCGTGATGTGGCCTATGCCCCCGTTGTGGTGGAGCGGAACGGCTTGACGCTAGCCGTGTTGGCATTGAATGCCATCGGCCCCGAGGAACTGGCGGCTAGTTCGGAGGGGGCGGGCGTCGCCTGGCTGGATGACAGTCGCGCCCTCTGGGCGGTGGCCGAGGCCAGCCGCGAGGCCGACTTGACGGTTGTTTTGTGCCACTGGGGTGAGCTGCACGCTGCTCAGGCCACGGCCGACCAGATCACGGCTGGCGAGGCACTTCTGGGGGCGGGCGCCGATCTCGTCATCGGGCACCATCCCCACACGGTGCAGGCCATCTCGTACCAGCCTGGCGGCGTCGTTGCCTATAGCCTGGGCGACCTGATCTACCACCCCTGGTCTGAGGCGGCATCCGCCGAAGGCGTGGCTCTAGTCGCGACGCTTGGGAGTGGGAGCGTGCGATCGGTAGAGCTGGTGCCCTATCGCGTGGAGGCGTGCCGTCCGCGCCTGCTGGAGGGCGGAGAGGCCGCGGCCGTTCTCAGCAGGGCAAGCGCGTTGGCGACGTCGACACCCAGCCCCTAGTGCCCATCGCCCACGGCATGCTTGAGATATGCCTCGATCAGCTCATCTAGGCCGCCATCCAGCACCGCGTCGGTGTTCCCCGTCTCGTAACCAGTCCTCAAGTCCTTGACCATCCGATAGGGATGCAGCACGTACGAGCGGATCTGGTTCCCCCAACCCGCCGAGACATGCTCGCCGCGGAGCTTGGCCGTCTCCTCTTCCTGGCGCTGTAGCTCGAGGTCATAAAGGCGAGCACGCAGCACGGCCATGGCCCGTTCGCGGTTCTGCGCCTGAGAGCGCTCGTTCTGGCACTGGACTACGATGCCCGTGGGGATGTGGGTCAAGCGGATGGCCGTCGAGTTCTTCTGGACATTCTGCCCGCCATGCCCCGAGGCGCGGTAGACGTCGGTACGAATGTCGTCGGGGTTGATTTCGATGCTGATCTCATCGCCAATGTCGGGAATGACCTCGACCAGGGCAAATGAGGTGTGGCGTCGGTGGGCGTTGTCAAAGGGCGAGATGCGCACCAGGCGGTGGACGCCCTTTTCCGAGCGCAGGTAGCCATAGACGTACCGCCCGCTGATCTCGACCGTGACGCTCTTGAGGCCCGCTTCTTCGCCTTCGGTCTCATCATAGATCTCACTGGCATAGCCCTGCTGTTCAGCCCAGCGCAGGTACATGCGCAAGAGCATCTCGGCCCAATCCTGCGACTCTGTGCCGCCCGCGCCCGCATAGACGGACAGGATGGCGGAGCGGTGATCGTGCGGCCCCGACAGCATGGCGCGGAACCGCATGGTGGCTAGCTTGGCCTCGAGCTGCTTGGCCTGTTGTGCGATCTCCGAGGCCATCTGGGCCTCGTCCTCTCCCTCGATCAGCTGGGCCAGATCCAGGAGATCGGTGGTGGCCGTCTCAAGCTCGCGCCACTCTTGCACCTGGCCATCCAGGCTGGATAGGGTCTGCATCAGCTCTTGGGCGCGCTCGGGGTCATCCCAGATGTGGGGGTCGGCCGTCTCGCCACGCAGCTCGGCGATGCGGGACTCTTTGGCGGGGAGGTCAAAGACGCTCCATGAGCGTTTCAAGCTCCTGAAGCATCCCGTCCAGGCGTGTCGTCAGGTCATCCATGAAACAGATCCTCCCGTCGTACGGACAACGACTAGGCCGTCTCGTCAAAGAGGGCGTCAACAAACAACGCAGGCTCAAACGGGGCCCAATCCTCAACCGACTCGCCAGTGGCGGCGAACTGGACGGGCAGCCCCAGCTCGTGGGCAATGGCAAAGACGATACCGCCCTTGGCTGTGCTGTCCAGCTTGGCCAGGACGATGCCACTGACCTGTACCTTTTCGGCAAAGCTGCGAGCCTGCAGCAGGGCGTTCTGTCCCGTGGTGGCGTCAAGGACCAAGAGCGTCTCGTGCGGGGCACGATGCACCTGCTTCTGGGCCACCGCCCGCACCTTGACGAGCTCTTGCATCAGGTTGTACTTGGTGTGGAGGCGGCCAGCCGTATCGACGATCAGGACGTTGGCGCCACGCGATTGGCAGGCGCGAATAGCATCATAGACCACAGCGCCAGGATCGGCGCCAGGCTGCGGGGCCACGATGCCGACGCCTACGCGCTCGGCCCAGATGGCCAGCTGGTCGATGGCTGCGGCGCGAAAGGTGTCCGCAGCGGCCAGCAGCACCTTGTCGCCCCGTTCCTGGTGGTACCGAGCCAGCTTGGCGATGCTGGTCGTCTTGCCCGAACCGTTCACGCCGACCACCAGGATCACGTGCAGCATCCGCTCGCCAGCGAGGTAAGGGCGCTGCACGGCTTCCAGCATCTGTACCAGCTCGCGCTTGAGGGCATCGCGTAGCTCTGTGGGCGACGTGCCTGGTTTGGCTTGGGCGCGCAGTCGCTCAACGAGCTCCATGGTCGTGCTAGCGCCGACATCGGCCTGCACCAAGAGCATCTCTAGCTCATCCCAGGTATCCTCGGTGATGGTCTCTTGCTGAAACAGGCCGACAATGCGCCCGAAAAACGAACGCCTGGTTTTGGTCAGGCTATCTTGGAGCTTTTTCCCGATGGCCACGATGGACGATCCTCACCTGCGCATACTCGCACCACGACATCCCATTATAGCAGATGGCTGCGGCAGCCCGAAACCAGGGCTGCCGCTTCGTGGGCTTGTGTCTTGCGGAATGGGTCAGAGGCGTTTCCGATAGGCGGCCCATACCAGGGTACCCAGCAGGATCAGGAGCAGCCCTGCCGCGAGCATCCAGATGGTTCGCAGCCAGCCCCAGAGCTGCCATCGTGGTTGGCCGACGGCTATGCCATAGTCACCAACCGTATCGGTGGGCGCGGGTTCGGCAGCGGCGGCCACGGCTTGCTCGGGCGCTGTGGGCGGTTCGATCTCGGGCTCGGGAGTTGGCGGCAGCGATGTGGGCCGCTCGGTGGGCGTAGGCTCTGGCGTCGGCGGGGCCGACGTGGGGGTGGCCGTAGCCGTAGCTGGCCTGGGCGTCGGCTCACTGGTGGCGGTGGCTGCTGCGATGCCTTCTACAGCTTCGGCAGCCTGTACCTGCTGGTCACGCGCTTCTACCGTGGACTCGATCTCGGGTGGGGGTGCCATGCCTGCCACTTCGATGGGGCCTCCGCCGCCCATACCATCCACCACGTTGGGGGTACGTGGGTCGGGCGTAGGGAGCACACGCATGGCGACTGCTTCCGACTCGGGCTCCGATGCGCGCTCAGCCTGAACGAGCGCCTCTTCTGGCGCCAGCTCGGCAGCCTCGACCACTGCAGCGACGGCCTGTTCGGCCTCTGCTTGGACCTGCTTTTCGGCGGCTGGCTCCTCCGCGGCTGGCAGGGCCTCCAACATCATCGCGGGCGCTTCTTCCACGACGCGCTCGACGAGTTCGGTGGAGACAGGCGCCGCATCGGGTGCGGACGATTGCGCCGTTCCCACGGGCGACCAACCCAGGGTGAGGGCCATGTCTCCCGCAAAGAACACCAGCATCAGCGCGGACGCTACCACCGCGGCGGTACGGGCAAAAGCAAACAACCCCTCCCATCGCCGCTGGCGGGCCTGGACGGGCTGCATGGTGCGGGGCAGGGCAAAGCTGCGGGGCGCGTGTACCCTGGGCGCTTGCGATACCAGGGCGATGGTCCGCCTCAGGGCAGCGAGCTCCTGCTGGCAGGCCTCACAGGCCTGTAGATGGCGCTCCACGCGCGCACGATCCGAGGCCGTGAGCTGCTGGTCGATATAGGCCGAGAGGTTCTCTTGCGAGAACCGATGCTCGTGACCGTTTGTCGATCGGGTGCGGGTCGCCATTGGACAACCTCAAGAGCTATGGCTAACTGGATAACTACTATTCAACACTAGGACGGAACCCCATCGGTAATTGTTCCTGTCGCTCGGTGAGAAACTCGCGTAGCTTGGCGCGCGCACGTGATAGTCGTGACTTGACGGTGCCCAGAGCGACCGAGGTCACCGCGGCAATCTCTTCGTAGGGCATACCCTCGATGTCGGAGAGCACCAAGACCGTGCGCTGGTCGGGCGGGAGCTCTGCGATCCCTCGCTGGATGAGCCTCCCCAGCTCTTCGCGGTCCACCCAATCCTCGGGACTCTCGTCATCGGTGTTTTCGAGAATGTCCGAGTGTTCGTCGTCCTCGACCAAGTCGTCGATCGGGGTGCTGGGCCGGCGCTGTGCGGTGCGCAAGAGGTCATAGCAGCAGTTGGTGACGATGCGCAGCAGCCAAGCCTTGAACGAGCCGCCGCGGTACTGGTGGAGCGCCTTGTAGGCCTTGATAAAGGCGTCCTGTGTAGCGTCGGACGCCGAGTCCTCATTCCCGAGGACACGGTAGGCGACGTTATAGGCCATGTCCTGGTAGTGGAATACCAGGTCATTGAAGGCATCCAGGTCGCCCTTTTGCGCGCGGGCGATCAGCTGTGGTTCGTTCATCCCGTCGGCGGTGTCTCTTCCTGTCGCGAACAGCAGATCATACTAGACGAATCAGCGACGCCCTAGTCTAGCGCACATAGCATGGGCGACCAAACTTGACGCGACATGGGTCGCAGTCTATACTCGGCCTGACGTTGCCGAAGTGGCGGAACGGCATACGCGGTGGTCTCAAAAACCACTGGAGGGTACTCCTTGTGGGTTCGAATCCCACCTTCGGCACTATGGTAGTATGAGGGACCTCGGTTGGCAAGCCTTGCGCGCCGAGGGCTCTTGAACGGTGTGGTTCAAGGAGCTCGGGCCAGTACGCTAGGCCTGGGCCTCTTTTTTTGTCGCAACGCTGGTTTCGGGCAGGCCGCCATGCGGCTGAGCCCAGTGAAAGGAGTCATCCGATGCCTTTGGTAACGAGCAAAGAGATGCTGCTGGCGGCGGTGGAGGGGCACTATGCGGTTGGCGCTTTCAATGCCAACAACATGGAGCAGATCCAGGGTATCATCAACGCTGCGGTAGCTGAGAACGCCCCCGTGATCCTGCAGGTCAGCCAAGGGGCCATCCGCTACGCGGGCCTCGAGTTCGCCGCCGCGATGGTCAAGACAGCTGCCGATCTCGTGAACGTCCCAGTGGTGCTGCACCTGGATCACGGCACCGACTTTGACCAGAACGTCCGCTGCATGCGCGCTGGGTTCACCTCACTGATGTTTGACGGATCGGCGTTGCCGCTTGAGGAGAACGTGGCTATCACCTCACGGGTGACCGAGATCGCTCACATTGTGGGCGTGCCCGTAGAGGCCGAGCTGGGCAAGGTGCTGAAATCCACCGACAATGTAACCGAAGAGGATGTCCTTAACGCGATGACCAAGCCCGAGGAGGCCCGCGAGTTTGTGGAACGCACCAAGTGCGACTCGCTGGCCATCGCGGTGGGATCGGTACACGCCATGCGCTCGCAGGCTGCCGAGCTCAACATTGAGCGCGTCAAGGCGATCCGCCAGATGGTGGACATTCCCTTTGTGCTGCATGGCAGCTCGGGAGTGCGCGAGGAGAGCGCCCTGGAGGCCATCCCCTACGGCGTGGCCAAGATCAACGTGGCGACGCTGCTCAACCAGGCCTTTACTACGGGTATCAAGCGCGGCTTGGCCGAGTCGCCCGACGAGGTCGATCCCCGCAAGATTCTGATCCACTCGCGCGATGAGGTGATGGAAGCCGTACGGCACAAGATCCGCACCTTTGGCTCGAGCGGCCAGGTAACCGCCGCTGGCTATCGGACGCCCAAAAAGGTCTTTTCCAAGGCGGAGCTGGGCGAAGCCGAGTAGGCGCATAGGACGACGAAAGCGGGGGAGCCTTGCTCCCCCGCTTTTTCTGTTGCCATGGGGCGTGGTGGGTATGGCCTTAGGTGACCAGATGCTCTCGGCTGATATTGTTCAGGAACTCGTTGCGGGTCGAATCTCTCGACTTGAAGATGCCTAGCATGGCGCTGGTAACCATGCGGGCGTTGGCCTTTTTCACGCCTCGCATGGCCGAGCACATGTGGACGCCCTCTGCGACCACGGCAACCCCCATCGGATGAAGCGTGTCGTTCAGGAAATTGGCGATCTCTTGCGTCATCCGCTCTTGGAGTTGCAGTCGTCGGGCGTACATCTCGACGATGCGGGGGATCTTGCTGAGGCCGATGACGCGGCCGCGGGGGATATAACCTACGTGGCAACGGCCGATGAACGGGAGCATGTGGTGTTCGCACAGGCTGTAAAAGTCGATATCCCGCACGATCACCATCTCATCATAGTCCACCTCGAAAACGGCGTCGTTGATGAGCTTGACGGGGTCGACGTGATAGCCTGCCGTGAGCTCCCCGTACATACGCGCCACGCGCGATGGGGTCTTGACCAGGCCCTCGCGGCTGGGATCCTCACCGATGGCCTCGAGAATGGTCCGCACGGCGCACTCGACGTCGCCGTGACACTCTTGCTCGGGTAGGTCTACCAGGTCGACGCGAAACGCATCGTAATCGCCAGGGTTGATCGTCATTTTGGGCATTGCGCTCCTTGCTTGGCACACACTAGAGTGCTGGGCTACAGACAAACGTCGGGGCGGGGCTTGACCGTGTCATTACCGAGCTGAACTGCCGCGGCCTGGAGCGACACGGCACGCCCTCGGGGAACCAGCGTCGGGGCGAGGTCGGCCAGGGGCACCAAGGAATGTGCG
>DAIRUQ010000099.1:0-10785 GCA_036803245.1 Chloroflexota bacterium
CCGTTCGGCTGATCGATCTCGGGGTGAGCCACCTGGTAGCAGGCACCGATCCCAGCTATGGCCCCTATGGTAGCGTACAGGGCTACGGGGCGCCCGAACTGGACACCGCCCCACCCTCACCGGTCTCGGACGTCTACACCGTGGGACGGCTGCTGTATGCGCTGCTGGCGGGCGTGTCGCTGGAACAGGGCGCCCGGGGCGCCCCGGCGCTACAGCGAGCCGTGCCCGGCATCTCGCGGCGGCTGGTGCGCACTATCGCCCGCGCCGCCCATCGCGACCCCACAGAGCGCTTTGCGGACGCCGCCGCGCTGGCGGACGCCCTGGCCGAGGGCGACGAGGGCCTAGCGGTGACGCCGATGGCCGACTGGCTGGATCGCGCGCGCCACGTAGCCACCCTGCGCGCACCGAGCGCACCCACGCGCGCAAGACGCGCAGTATCCAAGCCCCAGCGCGGGCGCGGCACCAGCATGGAGGACTTTGGGTTCTCCCGCGACGACCGCTTTGTCACGACTGACGAGGTGGCGACGGGCGCTGTACCAGGCCGGCCGAGCGCGGCAGAGCCCGTGGCGCCTACGCCGGCGCCGACCGAAGGCACGCCACGCCTCACGGTGCAGCCCACCGAGCTGCGGCTGTCCGAGCTGGGCCCCGCCGAGACCAAACGGGTGGCCTTGCGGGTGCGCAACGCCGGCGACGCCCCGCTCGAGACTCGCGTCATCAGCCGAACGGTAGGCATCAGCGCGCCCAGCAAGCCGTTCACCCTGCCGCCAGGTCAGCAAGCCCGGGTGCTGTTGACCATCTCGGCGCGGGATCTGCCCGCTGAGGAGCTGGCCATCCCCCGCGCGGTCGAGGTCAGCAGCAACGCCGGCAGCGTGGCCATCGGGCTGCGAGCGCAGATCAAGACCGCCCCACACCTCCATCTGGTGACCACTGAGCTCGACTTTGGGCAACAGAGCTCACACAGCAAGAGTCAACAGGTACTGGTGATAGAAAATCAGGGTAGACGAGTCTTGACTGGCCAGATCGTCTCCAACGCGCCGTGGCTGGCGGTGCAGCGCGATAGCTTTCAGTGCATGGGTGGGCAGCAGGCCCGCATTCCGGTCAGCCTGCGAGCCGAGGGTCTGCCGCGCGGGATGACGGCCCGTGCCGATGCCATCCTGGTGGATAGCGATGGCGGCCAAGCCCGCGTCACCGCCCAGGTCTATATCGCCGAGCCTGAGCTGACCCTGGACGCGGACGCGCTGCAGTTGGGGCCAGTGCGCCCCGATGACCGCGTGACCACCACCCTGCTGCTGCACAACACCGGCGATGCCGAGCTCCGCGGAAGTGTTCGCAGCGCCGCGGCTTGGCTGCGGGTGACGCCGGATCAGTTCGCGTGTGGGCCCGGCGAGGCCGTCGAGCTGGTGGTAGAGCTCGACACGGACGGCATGGCGCCCGGGCCATTGCACCTCGATCGCGCCCTGCTGCTCCGGACCAATGCCGGCGAACGCGCCTTGCCCCTGCGGGCCGAGATCCGCGCCGCCCGGCTGGCCTTGGCCGATGATCGGCTGGAGCTGGGCGAGGTGCGGGCGCATCAGCGAGCCCAGGGCGAGCTACGCCTGCGCAACGACGGCAATGCGCCCCTGGCGGCCCGCGTGGATGCCCTGGTCCCCTGGCTTTACCTGGAGGATGGCAGCCGCTCGCGTTCGCTAGAGGTGGCGCCGGGTGCCACCGAGACGCTGAGCTTTGTGGCCAACGCCGACATGCTCCAGGCTGAGGGCGAGATCGACGCCCCCGCTGCGGTCCGCATCGCCGCCGAGACCGGGATTCGAGAGATTCCCGCTCGCGTCACCGTCCTGCGGCCGGCCCTCTCGGTAGAGCCCGAAGCGGTGGATTTCCACTATATCGAGCGATCCGAGACCGAGACCCGCCAGGTGACGGTTCACAACAGCGGCTCGGGAGCCTTGGGTTGGAGCGCCGCCGTGGACGCCGAGTGGGTCGAGCTGGATCGATCGTCGGGCGTGATCGACGCCGGCCGCTCGGACGTCCTCACGCTGACCGCCTATGGTCTGGCGCTGGGGGCCGAGGAGCAGGCTGCCGAAGCGACCCTGGCCATCACGTCGGACGCTGGCCGCGCCAAGATCCCCCTGCGAGTGGGGATCGCCGCGCCGTTGCTGGCCACCGATACCACCTACCTGGTGCTAGAGCCGAGCGTGAACCGGCGCCCGGTTCAGGGGCTCTTGCGCATCTTTAACCACGGCCTGGGGACGCTCAAGGGCGTCATCGCCAGTGACCGCACCTGGCTGGCCACGCAGCGCACGACCTTTGAGTGCCCCACCGGACGCTCGCTCTCGGTCGAGCTCTATACCGATATGGAAGAGTTCCCCGAGGACGCCACCGAAGATGAGGCGCTGGTGACGGTGCGCTCCAACGGCGGCGAGGTGACGGTGCGGGTGGCTCTGGCCGTGCTCTTCGAGGCCGACCTACAGGCCAGCAGCGAGGTGATTCGTCTGCAGACGGCGGAGGCGAATCGTCAAGGGCGACTGGTGCTTCGCAACCAGGGCTTGGCCGCGGCGCGGGCAGAGCTCGCGCCCAGCGTGCCCCAGTTGGTGCTCTCGCGCCACTTGTGCGACGTCAAGCCTGGAAAAAGCGTACGGATTGTCGTAGAATGGAGAGGGTCGCCCCCGGAGCCGGAAGCGTCCCCGTACGTGGAGGTGCGCAGCGCCAACCAAACGCTGCGAGTGCCGGTCGAATTCGCCGACTAGCGACGCGCCGACGCGGCGATCGCCCGTGAGACGCTGTTTGCAGGAGGTCCGATATGAAGCTACTGATGGCCATAGTGCGGGATGACCATGCGCCCGCGATCACGTCAGCGCTGAACCAAGCTGGCATGGCAGTGACGCACATCAGCAGTACAGGTGGCTTTTGGCGGCGAGGCAACACCACTCTGCTCATCGGCGTGGAGGACGACGACTCGCAAAAGGCCCTGGCCATCATTAGCGACCATGCCGGCCCCGAGATCCAGCCGACCGGGCAGCCGAGCGGGCGCGAACCGCATCGCGCGACGATCTTTGTGCTTAACGTCGGTCAGTTTGAACAGTACTAGGTTAGGCGAGCGATCCGCTGACGGATCCCGCGGCTAGGTAGCTAGAGAACGAGGTACAGGAGCGATGCTCACCTGCGGCTTGGTGGGCCTGCCTCTGGCAGGCAAGACCACCATCTATAACGTGATCACCCACGCCGGCGCAGCCACCAAGGCCTACGCCGGCGGTTCCGCGGATCCGAACCGCGCCGTGGTCCCCGTGCCCGACGCGCGCTTTGATCGGCTCGTGGAGCTGTTCCATCCCCGCAAGGCCACGCCCGCCTCGGTATGCGTGGTCGACCTGGCCGGCGTACAGGCGGGCAGCGCCCATGACCGGGGCATCGGCACCGATCTGCTCACCTTTGCGGCCGACGCCGCGGCGCTCATCCATGTGGTGCGCGGCTTTGACGGCGAGGCGGTTCCCCATCCCGAAGGCAGCGTGCAGCCGCTACGAGACTGGCGGATGATCGAGACCGAGCTGATTTTACGCGACATGCAGGTGATCGAGAACCGGCTCACTCGCATGGAAAAGGGCCGTAACAAGCGGTCGCCGGCTGAGACGGCCGAGGTGGCCCTGCTGGAGCGCTGCCAAGCCCATCTGCTGGAGGAGCAGCCGCTCCGCTCGCTGGAGCTGACCGCCGACGAGGTCAAAGCCCTGAGCGGCTATGCCTTTCTGACGCTCAAGCCACAGGTGGTGGTGCTGAACGACCACGAGAGCCAGGGCCACGACGGCGCCGACCTGAGCGCTCTGGCACAACAGCATCATCTCGGCTATGTACGCGTGTTCGGCCAGATCGAGGCCGAGCTGGCCGACCTGGCCCCCGAGGACCGCGCCATGTTCTTGACCGACCTGGGCATCGAGCAACTGGGGCGCGAGCGATTGATTGCCGAGGCCTATCGGCACTTGGGGCTGATCTCGTTCTACACGGTGGGCGAGGACGAGGTCAAGGCGTGGACGATCCCCGCGGGCAGCACGGCGGTCGAGGCGGCCGGCGCCATCCACAGCGACCTGGCGCGGGGGTTTATCCGAGCGCAGGTGGTAGCGTACGAGGACCTGATCGCGCACGGCGGCACCTGGGCCGGCGCGCGTCAGGCGGGGCGGGCCCGGCTGGAGGGACGCGACTATATCGTGCAGGACGGGGACATCCTCGAGATCCGCTTTAACGTCTAGCGCCAGAGACGGCGGCCGCCGACCGCCCCACCGCTAGGGGCAATCGACGCGCCGCAGCAAGAGATAGCCGTCGAACTGCTCCTTGGGGACGTGGGTATAGCGCACCCCGCCATAGTCCACCTCGACGGGCGTCGCCGACCAGTGGGGGTCATCCAGCGGCAGCAGGGCCGCCCGCCACGCGACGTCACGCTCGCGAGCGATAGCGCCCAGGGTATTGAGTAGCTCCGCAGGGCTTGAGTGACGCGCGATGTCAAAGCGAATCGTGCGCCCGTCCTCCTGGTAGCACCCAACTGCCGCCGTCAGGTAGAGCAACAGCACGCGCCCAGCGGCCATCGGGCTCTCCTCGGCCAGGTAGCCGCCCAGCCAACGGTTCGACGCTCCCATCAAGTGCTGGCGCTGCACATGGTTGCCGCCCAGGTGGAGCAGCGTCTTGCCATCGGTCTCTCCCAGGCGGCGCTCCACCAGATCCATGATGAGCTCCTCGCGGGCCAACCGTCCCAAACCCTCATCCGCCGCATAGGCGCCAATAACCTGGATGGAACGCGCCTGCACCCAGGTCATCTCCAGGATCAGATCATAGGTGGCACGGCCCCAGGCGGCCACCAACTCGCTCTCGCTGGCCTCGAGTGCGCGGCAGACGTCGTCCACGTTGCCGGCGTCGGCGCCGGCGGTCTGCCGGCCGAGCACGGGCGCCAGCACGTCGATGGGAGCCCCCTCGCGGGCGAGGTCGGCCGCCACTTCGTTGAGGCGGTCGGTATAGAGGCTAAGCGCCCCGTTCATGTCGATGGCCCGCACGGCCACGCGCTCCTCGGGTGGCAGGCTCGCGCTGAGGGCGCGCACCGCGTCCAGCCGGCGACCGCTGTACTGTCGCAGGATCGAGCTGATGGCCCGGGTCTCGCCCATCACATAGGCGTTCATCTCGCGGTCATAGGCATGGGGCATCTCGAGCAGTAGCTGGCGGGCTCCCAGGGGTTGGAGCGCTACCGTTATGTCAATGACAGCCTGCTCATAGGCCGTGACCTGATGCCGCCCCTCGCCCAGGGCGATGACGTCGTACGAGGCCAGGTAGCGAGCCATCTCGGGCGAGATGATCTCTTCGGCGGCCACCACCGCGTCACGCGAGACGATGGGGTCCAGGGCACGGCGGGCGGCGAGGCCGACAGAGAGGTCGGCTCCACGCAGGCAGAGCAAGACGGCCAGAGGCCCCAGGATCCAGCCAAAGCCGATCCTCAGGCTGCGCCGCCATCGCCGGCGACGCTCGGCCATCCGCATCAAGCCACGGGATAGACCTTCCCAGTGCACCAGCGCTCCAGCTCGCGCAACAGCGCCTCGCCCGCCTCGACCGACGGCACACCACCAACGCTCAGGTACACGCCGTGGGGATCCAGCGTCTCGATGACCTGCGGCACCTCGTCGAACGCCACGCTGACCTGCATCCCCTTGCCGGCCTGCTGGATCCGACGATAGACCGGCACCCAGCGCTCATAGCCCTCGTTGCCGGCGCCATAGACCCACTGGATGGCATGTAGCTCGGGGATAGCGAGCAGAGCATCCAGATGCCGCAGGGCGGCCGGGCCGTCCAGGTGGTAGATGGAGCGATCCAGGTGTTGGCACTCGCGGCGGATGCCATCCAGGAAGAACTCGGCGAACATGCCGGGGCTGATCATGCAGGAAAAGTCGTTCTGCGGGATATAGTAGCGCCCCTCGTGCACCAGTGGGATCCATGAGGTGATCGGTAGGCCCGCCGCGCGCAACCGTTGGTAAAAGTGCTCATACACCCGCCAGTAGTCCTTCTCGAGGCGAACCAGGAGGCGCTGGACGTCATCTGGGTTCGTGATCAGGTCGACGGCCAGGCGCTGCGGGTCGCGCAAGGCGGCCACGGCGTCGCCGCCCGGGTGCCAGTCGGTCATGCCAGTGATCCAGAGCCCTTGGCCACGCTCGATAAAGACATCGGTGAGCTCTTCCATCTTTTGCAGATAGGGGCTCTGCCAATCGAGCGTCAGGTCGTCGGCATCGCCCCACTCTTCCAGGATCGGGTCGGTCCAACTGGTGCCCACGTCGCCAAAATGAATGGGGCAGCCGTAGAAAGAAGCAAAGATCTCGGGGCCGAGGTTGGGCATGGCCACGGGTAGAGCATCGCCCAGAAAGACAGTGTTGGCGATGCGGACGCGGTGCAGCTCCGCCTGATACTCGGCGTCCTGCCAGCGCTCGGCCGAGGTGGCGTGGTGTGAAGGCGGCTCAGGCAGGCGCTCGCGCGCCGGCTTGGCGACACCCATGGTGCACACGGGGCGATCCACGAGCTCGCCATGCCAGAAGGCGTCCATGCGTCGGAGGATCTGGTCATAGTCGGGGACATTTCTGAGCATGCGACATTCTCCCCTTGGTCCTGGGCGCGAGCATTCTCCCACGGGCTCGTTGGGGCCATGATACCCGGCGGTAGCCCTTCAGGCAAGCTCAGACGCAAGCCAACAACGGCACGTCTGTGGCACACTGGCGGCACACTCTCCCGTATCCACCCATTGCATCCGCGCCTCTAGCATGATAAGATGCAAGGGTAAACACGTATCAGTCCGTGAATCCACGGACTCTGACTGGACCGAGGATCAGCGTCGAACGCATGCGCCCTGGCAAAGCGGCCAGGATGCACCCACGGACCGCCAGGCCCTTGGCAGCATCCTCGCCCGCTCCGCCAATGTCTCCTGTATCTCGCGTATGCCTACCCGCTGCGGCCACCGGGTCGCGTCTCTCGGTCCCGTTCGCTCAGTGTGCCCATATGCATGCGCTCGGCCCGACACGTACGGTGGCGAGCGCAGCGGCCAACGAGCGGATGCGCGAAAGGAGGTGCCACCGCGTTAGTGCAAGCGTCGGGTTCGTGCGTCCTAGTCGGTTACCCTAGAGATTAGGAGTGAGAAGAGATGAGTAGAGCCAAATGGTTTGTGATGGCGCTGGTAGCCATCATGCTGCTTGGCCCGGCGCTGGTAGCTTGCCAGCCCGAGGTGGTCGTGCAGACGAAGCTCGTCGAGGTCGAAAAAGAGGTTGAGAAAGAGGTCGAGAAGATCGTCAAGGAGACGGTCGTCGTCACGGAAAAAGAGGTCGTCGAGATCGCCGTGACGCCCGAGCCCGAAAAGGAGCTCGAGGGCACCATCGTCATCAGCCTCTCTGGCAACGACACCCAGACCTGGGAAAACGTGGCCATGGCCTATGAGGCGCTCCACCCCAAGGTGGACGTCCGCGTCGAGCTCAAGCCCGGTGAGGGCTACCAGGAGTGGATCCGCGCCCAGTTCGCGGCCGGCACCCCCGAGGCCTCCTTTATGGGCGCCAACGTGGTGGCTGACCTGCTGAACGCGGGCAAGTTCCTGGACCTGGCCCCCTACTTTGACAAGACCAGCCCCTACACCGACCAGCCCTGGCGCGACGACATGGAAGAGTGGGCCGTCGACGCCATGACCGACCCCATCGAGGGCAAGGCGTACGTGTTGAACCTGGAGACCGTGCAGGTGCTCTGGTTCTACAACAAGCGCATCTTTGAGGAAGTGGGGATCACCGAGGTCCCGTCGCAGCCGACCTGGGACGAGTTCATCGGCTGGTGCCAGAAGATCAAGGACGCGGGCTATATCCCGTTCGCCATCGAAGGCAACTATGATAGCTTCTGGTCGATGCGCATCGGCTGGATGGTCCGCACCTACTCGGACCAGTACACGCGGCACGAGCAGCCAATCACGCGCTGCCAGCCGGACGACTGGTGCTGGCGCGAGGGAATCGACGACAAGTGGGAGTACGACCCCACCGACCCGTTCAACGATGACCCGGACAAGGTCACGTTCAACGGTGTGCGCCAGTACAAGGCCCTCTGGGAGGGCGACATCGATGTGAACGGCCCCGGCTGGCGGGACATGTACGAGAATCTGGCGGAGCTCTTTGGTCCGATGACCCAGCCCGGCTGGATCGGCACGACCGACGCGCTGCCGCTGTTCCTGACCCAGCGTGCGGCCATCTGGCTTGATGGCGCGTGGTTCTTTACCACGTTCGAGAAGAACATCCAGTCGCTGGCTGAGGGCACCTATGGCGCGGGCGCGGAAGACGCCACGCCGGTGCCTGGCGCCGAGCGCGCCGAGGTGTTCGAGATCGGCTCGTTCAACTTCCCGAGCATGACGGGTGAGCTGGTGGATGCGCCCGCGCGCACCATCGAGGTCAACATCGGCTTCTGGGGCATCCCCAAGAAGGATCAGGCCCAGAACGACCTGGAAGTTGACTTTCTCATGTTCATGACCAGCCCGCAGGGCTTTGGTATCTACCTCCGGAACAAGCTGGATCAGAACAACCTGAACGGTGGCATCAATGGCCCGCCGGTGGTCAAGAACGTGTCACTGCCTCAGGTGTATGCCGATCGCTTTGCCAACATCAAGTTCATCGGCAACCAGCAAAAGGCCGGCCCGGGCAACTGGCGCTGCCGCGGCGTGGCTGACTACCAGCCTCAAGTGCGCACCTGGGTGGACCTGAACCAGCAGTTCTTTAGCGGTCAGCTAGAGATCCAGGAGTTCTTGGACGCCTGCCAGGCCAACATCATGGACAGCTTTGAGGAGATGCTCACGGAGCACCTGCGCTGGGCCGAAGGGCTCGCAGCGCTCGACACTCCCGAAAAGCAGCCGGAAAAGATCGAATAGTCTCCCTGGCAGTTGCTCCCGAGGGTTGGGGCCTCCCAAGGCCCCAACCCTCTCTCACCAGAGCATAGTGTTCGCCCAAGGTTGGAGGAAGCATGAGTGTAAGCCCTCGCGTCCCACATGGCGCCCGGCATCGGTGGCCAACGATCACAAGGCGCCGAGCCATGCAACTGCTCGGCCTCTTGTTAGCGTTGCTTTGCCTGACACCCTTGCCCGTTGCGGCGGATAGCCGCGTCAATTGGGAATTCACTGCTGAGAACTCGATCCTCAGCATTGCCGCGTCGGCCGATAATAGCGTCATCGCCGTGGCTGCCCGCGATGACCGTGTGTACGTGTTTGACGGAGAAGGTAACCTCCAGTGGCAGTGGGAGGGGCGCAACTCGATGACGGGGGTGGATATCAGCGACGATGGATCGTTGATCGCCACCTCGAACCTGGATCGGTACCTGCGCCTCTTTTCGCGGGACGGCGAGCTGCTGTGGGAGTTCCAGGGGGCGCGCGGGTTCATCGACTGCGCCATCACCAGCGACGGCGAGCATATCGTAGGCATCTCTCTCGAGGGCCGTACGATGAGCATGCTCACCCGCGATGGCACCGAGCTCTGGACCAAGAGCCTGATCATGCCCCTCTATACGGTCGATATCTATGGCACCGGCGATAACCGCCGCCCCGTGGTGGGCACCGGCGACTCGCAGATCCGCATCCTGAACAAGGACGGCGATCAGCTCCTGGCGATTCAGTTGGACGCCTATGTGCGCGACGTGGCCGTATCGGCCAACGGCGCGAGGATCGCGGCGGCGCTAGAGTATGGCTCCATCCTCTATGTGAACGGCGCCACCGGCGAGGTGATGTGGCGCTATGAGACCCAGCGCCCTGGCACCGGCGACCGTTCGCGTGGCATCGGCATGAGCGACGACGGCCAAGTGGTCATGGCGGGCGTCTCCTACGGCGACATCCTGGTCTTTGATGCTGAAGGCAACGTCCAGCAGCAAGCCAACGTCTCCGACCAGCCCATCGAGGCCATTCTGGTCTCGCCGGACAGCTCGTTGCTGGTATATGGCGGCCAAGATAATGTCCTGCGGGCGATCGATCGGGCTCACTTTGAGGATCTGATCACAGGGCAGGCCCGTGCCCGTCGTAATCTGACCATCGGCATCGTGGCTGGCCTAGCGATCATTGTCGCAGTGTTCGCCATCCTCTTTAGCGCCACCGAATGGGGACGGCAGACCTGGCACGAGACGCTGGCGCCTTCGCGGCGGCTGCTGGCGGCGATGTGGCGCTCGCGCGTCTCCTATCTGATGCTGCTGCCTACCTTTGCGCTACTGCTCACGTTCAACTACTATCCTGCGTTCTCGGGCCTCTACCATGGCTTTACGCGGTGGACGCCCGGCCTCAAAGCCGAATGGATCGGCCTGCAGAACTACCAAGCCGCTTTTCGCAACGAGTACTTGGGCATTGGCGTCAAGAACGCTGTCCTCTTTATTGTCACCGGGTTCCTGCAGCTGCTCTCACCACTGCTGGTGGCCGAGCTGATCTTTAACCTGGTGTCGCCCAAGGCGCAGTACTGGTGGCGAACCATCTTTATCTTTCCGATGGTGGTCCCGGGCGTGGTCAGTATCCTCCTCTGGGTCAATATCTATGACCCCAACTATGGCATGCTGAACAAGGCGCTGGAGCTCTTTAACCTCACGCACCTGGAGCGTGTGTGGCTGGGCGACGAAAAGATCGCGCTGTGGGCCATCATCTTTATGGGATTCCCCTGGGTAGGAGCGTTGGCCCTGCTGCTCTTTTACGGAGGGCTCATCGCCATCCCCACCGAGCTGTTCGACGCAGCCAAAGTGGACGGCTGCAACTTTGCCCAGCGATTCTGGAACATTGACCTGCCGCTGCTGCTG
>DAIRUQ010000100.1:0-10778 GCA_036803245.1 Chloroflexota bacterium
GCGACTCAAAGGTTCTTCCTGAAATCCTTGATCGCCGGCGCCTTCAAGTAGGCTCGCCTACAGCGGTCGTACCAATCGTCGCGTTCTCATCATCAACGAGGAGCTGAGATGCCAGAAAAGGTTCGCATCGGATTTGTCGGGGTAGGGAGCATGGGGCAGTGCGCCCATCTACGGAACTATGTGACGGTGCCCGACTGCGAGGTAGTGGCGCTGGCCGAGCTGCGGCCGCTCTTGGCGAGCAAGGTGGCGGCCCGCTACGGGGTGCCGCAGGTGTACGGCTCGGCCGAGGAGATGCTGGCGTCGGAGGAGCTGGACGCCCTGGTGGCCTCGCAGCCCTTTACGCGGCACGGCCAGCTGGTGCCCGAGCTGCTGGCGGCGGGCATCCCCATCTTTACCGAAAAGCCCCTGGCGAGCTCGGTGCCGGCGGGCCGGCGGGTGGCCGAGGCGGTGGCCGCCAGCGGGACCTGGCACATGCTAGGCTACCACAAGCGTAGCGACCCGGCCACCATGTATGCCAAGGCGGAGATCGACCGGCTGAAGGCCTCGGGCGAGCTGGGCGCCCTGCGCTACATTCGCATCACCATGCCGGCCGGCGACTGGGTGGCGGCCGGATTCACCGATCTGATCCGCTCCGACGAGGCGCTGCCCGAGCTAACCTACGACCCCGCTCCCGACGACATGTCGGCCGAGGCCTTCCGGGCCTATGTGTCGTTCGTGAACTACTATATCCACCAGGTGAACCTGATGCGGCATCTGCTGGGCGAGGACTATAGCGTCGCCCACGTGGACCCCTCGGACGTGGTGATGACCGTCACCTCGGCGTCGGGCGTGGCCGGCGTGATCGAGATGTCGCCGTACCAGACCACCGTGGCCTGGGAGGAGGCGGCGCTGATCGCCTTTGAGCGTGGGTATATCAAGCTAGAGCTGCCGGCGCCGCTGGCCTCGAACCGGCCCGGGCGGGTGACCATCATGCGCGATCCCGGCGAGGGCGCTACGCCCACCACCGAGAGCCCGACGCTGCCGTGGGTGCACGCCATGCGCCAGCAGGCCATCAACTTTGTGGCCGCGGTGCGGGGCGAGCGGCCGCCCATGTGCCAGGCCGACGAGGCCCTCAAGGACCTGCTGGTAGCCCAGGAGTACATGCAGCGCCTGGCCGAGGCTCGCGGCTAAGGGCGCTGTGGCCGCGGTATCCATGCCGCGGGGCCAACCCGTCGTAGAGGTGCCCCTTGGGTTTGCCCAGGATGGGGCCTCGCGGTAGCAAGCGTAACCGAGCGTAGCGGCGAGCCGGCTCGCCCACCCATCTGACGAGGAGGTATAGCATGGCCAAGGTAGCGATCATCGGCGCGGGGAGCGTGGTCTTTTGCAAGACCCTGATGCTGGACATCATGGCCACCCCCGGCCTGGAGGACACCGAGTTTGCGCTGATGGCGCCCAGCAAGCGCCGCACGCCGCAGGTTGAGGCCTTTGCCCAGCGGGTCATCGCGCGGAACGGCCTGCCCGCCAAGGCCTGGATCACCACCGACCGGCGCGAGGCGCTGGATGGGGCCGATTTTGTCATCGCCACCTTCCAGGTGGGCGGGGTCAAGGGGTTCGAGTACGACTATTCCATTCCGTACCAGCACGGGGTGGACCAGTGCATCGGCGATACCCTGGGACCTGGCGGCATCTTTCGGGCGCTGCGCAGCATCCCGGTGACCATGGCCATGGCCCGCGACATGGAGGAGCTCTGCCCGAACGCGCTGCTGCTCAACTATGTGAACCCGATGGCCATGATCTGCTGGGCGCTGGGCAAGACCAAGGTGCAGTTCGTGGGCCTGTGCCACGGCGTGCAGACCACCATGGACCTGATCTCGGGCTATGTCGGCGTGCCCAAAGACGAGATCGACTTTACCTGTGCGGGCATCAACCACATGGGCTGGTTCCTAAAGCTGGAGCACGAGGGCCGCGACCTGTACCCCCTGCTCAAGCAGCGCTTTGAGGATCCGGCCTACTATGTGAACGAAAAGGTGCGCGGCGAGGCGTTGCGGCAGTTCGGCTACTTTATGACCGAGTCCACCGGGCACCTCTCCGAGTACCTGCCCTATTTCCGCAAGAACCAGAAGGCGCTGGACCTCTACTGCGATGAGCCCGGCTTTGGCGGAGCGACGGGCGCCTACTACCAGTGGTGCAAGCTGGTGGAGGATCGGTTCGAGGGCGTGGACATCCTGGCGGACGAGCCCACCGCGCTGCCGTCACGGAGCATCGAGTACGGCTCGTACGTCATCGAGGCGATGGTCACCGGCCGCCGTTTCAAGCTGAACGGCAACGTCATCAACGGCGGGATGATCGGCAACCTACCGGCCGACTGCTGCGCCGAGGGGCCCATCTATGTGGATCGTCTGGGCCTGCACAAGACCGTGGTGGGCGACCTGCCCTCGCAGTGCGCCGCGCTGAACCTAACCAACATCAACGTGCAGCGGCTAGCCGTCGAGGCGGCCCTAAGCGGCGATCCGGAGCAGATCGTCCACGCCTGTGCGCTGGACCCGCTCTCGGCCGCGACGCTGACGCTGAAAGAGATTCGCGACATGGCCGCCGACATGCTGGAGGCGGAAAAGCAGTGGTTGCCCCAGTTCGAGGGCAAGAGCATCAAGTCCACGCCGACCATCGTGGTGCCCGAGGGCATCGAGCGGGCCGAGGTGCCGGTGGACCCAGCCTTGGCCATCATGGCCCGCTTTGGCGAGCTGGCGGGCTAGGGGCAGACGACCCAAGACAGCGATTGGGGCGGGCGTGGTGTTCGCCCCACCTTATACCGCAGCAAGGAGACCTTATGCCACTCAAGTGGGATCGTGTTCTGATCGCCGACGAGCGCTACGAATCGTGCGGCGTGTTTGACGTGGACGGCGATGGCGTGCTGGACATTGTCTCGGGAGCTTACTGGTATCGCGGCCCCGAGTATACCCAGCGCCACCCCATTGGCGAGATCATGGCCGTGGGCGAGTACTTTGACGACTTTTCGACCTTGCCCATGGATATCAACGGCAACGGCCGGCTGGACTTTGTCACCGGCGGCTGGTGGGGAGACACCCTGCGCTGGCGCGAGAATCCCGGCACGGGCGAGCAGTGGCCCGAGCACATCATCGCCCACTGCGGCAACGTCGAGACCACCCGCATGTGGGATATCGACGGCGACGGCCACCCCGAGGTCATTCCCAACACGCCTGGCGGCCCCGTCGTCGCCTACAAGCTGATCCGTGACGCGCAGGGCCGTGGCACCGGCGCGTTCCAGGCCTATACCCTGTGGGATCAGCCCCAGGGCCACGGGCTGGGCTATGGGGACCTGAACGGCAACGGCCGGGGCGACATCATCCTGGCCAAGGGCTGGCTGGAGGCGCCCGAGGACCGCTGGGCCGGCCAGTGGCGCTACCACGCCGATTGGGAGTTTCCCGCGGCCAGCGTGCCCATCCTGGCGGTGGACATCACCGGCGACGGCCGCAACGAGTTGATCGTGGGCGGCGGCCATCGTTACGGGCTGGAATGGTACGAGCTGCGCCCGCGAGATGACGGCGGCCTGGACGCCATCTGCCACCCCATCGACCCGTACAACTCCCAGTATCACGACCTGATCTGGGCGGACCTGGACGGCGACGGCGCCTGCGAGCTGGTGACGGGCAAGCGCTATCGGGCGCACTGTGGCAACGACCCCGGCGCGTACGACGACGTGGGGATCTACTATTTCAAGTGGAACGGCGAGTCGTTCTCCAAGCAGGTGATCACCTACGGGCCGCCGCGGGTCAGCACGGGCTGTGGCATCGCCTTTGCTCTAGCCGATCTCACCGGCAACGGCCTGCTGGACCTGGTGGCGCCGGGCAAGGACGGCCTCTACCTGTTCAAGAACCGAGGGCTGTAGGCCATGTCGACAGAGTTGACGCCGCGCCAGCGTTTGGTGCGTTCCCTACAGTGCCGCCCGGTGGATCGACCACCGGTGCCGTACTGGATGGGGTTCGCGCCCTGGCCGCAGGCCTTGGAGCGCTGGCGGGAGGAATCGGGCATCGGGGATCTGAACCCCGCCACCTACTTTGGGCTGGATCCCTACTTTGAGGTCGCGCCCATCGAGTACGGGCCCTGGCCGCACGTGGAGCGAACGATCGTCCGCGAGGATGCCGACTGGATCGTCTCCATCGACTTTCGCGGCATCACCATGCGGAATCGCCGCGACGGGCTGTCCATGCCGGAATGGATCTCGCACCCCATCACCGATCGCGCCAGTTGGGAGACCTACAAAGATCGACATCTCCAGCATCGGCTGGACGAGCGCCTAGCCAAGCTGGACGCGTTCGCGGCGGAGGCCACGCAGCGTGACGCCGCTGTGCAGGTGGGCGTGTTCCCCTGGGGCGTGTTCGGCACCCTCCGAGACATGCTGGGAGCCGAAGAGTGCCTGATTAGCTTTTACACGCAGCCCGACCTTGTGCGTGATATCATCGAGACGTATGTTGAGCTCTGGCTGGCCCTCTACGAGGCCGTGGCCGAGAAGCTGGCCATCGACCACCTCCATATCTGGGAGGACATGTCTGGCAAGCAGGGCAGCCTGATCTCGATGAAGATGGTGCGCGAGTTCATGATGCCGGCCTATGAGCGGCTGGCGGCGTTCTGCCAAGACCACGAGGTGGCCGTCATGTCGGTGGACAGCGACGGCATCGTGGACGAGCTCGTGCCAGTCATGATGGACCACGGCGTCAACGCCTTTATGCCGTTCGAGGTTCAGGCCGGCAACGACATCGTCGAGACCCGTAAGCAGTATCCAACGTTGGGCATCTTTGGCGGGCTGGATAAGCGAGCCCTCGCCGTGGGCGGCCGAGCGCTATACCATGAGCTGGAACGCGCCGAGGAGATGTTCGCGCTGGGCGGCTGGATCGCGGGGTTCGACCACCTGATCCCGCCCGACGTCCCCTGGAAGCACTTTGCCGAGTTCATGCAGGCACTCACCCGCATCGCCGGCCTGTAGGAGATAAGGAGGCCCTGGGAACTATCCAGGGCCTCTCTCTTTATGCGGCGCCATCTCGCGCCTATCGCCTTCGCCCAACCCCTTTCCGCCAGCCTGTCGCCCACAGTCGGCTCCCTACCCCATCTTTCCTGTGCACGCCTGCTGAGGCCCGGGCCGGTTGTGGTGGGCAGCTCCCGCGCGTAGAATGGCCCGAGAGGGCGCCTGATCCGCCCGGGAGGTACCGCACGAGCGCACGCCACGACGTCCAACGAATGGCTGTCTCCGCCACACTCAAGTTGGGCGTGGTGGCATCGTGCTGCATCGGCATCGCGCAGCACGACCTGGGGCTAAGCCGCGGTTTCATGGACTCGATCCTGAAGGCGTTCACCATGCAGAGCAATATCTGGATCGCCGCCGGCTGCCTGGTGTTTCTCACGTTCGAGATTGCGCAACGGGGGGCCCGACGCGTGCCCGCCTGGCTGCACGCCCTCAAGTTTATGTTCACTACCTCCGCTTTGCTTACTTGGATCGTCTTTGCGGTGCTGCTGGCGCCCACGATGAACCGCGCCTACCTGCTCTCACCATCCAACCTGTGTCTCCACAACCTGACGCCGGCCTTGGCCCTGCTCGATCAGATTAACCTGGACGCTGATAGCCCCATGGCCGCCAAACGGCTCTGGCTCACGCTCATCATGCCCCTGCTCTATACGGTCGCCTTTTTCATGGCCTACGAGATCACGGGCGAGCTGCCGGTGCCGTACTTTTTCCTGGACTATCGGGCATACGGCTGGTTCGGCGTGGGGCCTGACGGCATCGGGGTGCTTTACTGGATCGCCCTTCTCGGCGCGGTGCTGATCGGCATCGGGGCGGCCGTACGCCGGCTACAGACTGCCGCCCAGGGAAGGCCGCTAGCCACCTCTGCGATCACCGTGCTGGCCATGATGGGCGGCTCGGCGGCTAGCGGGGCTCTGGGCCTCAGGAGCGTGGTCCCGCCCGACTAGCGACTGCCGGCTCCCGCGTGCGGTGCTCATCAACGGCGAGAATCTGGAGGGTTCCAGCGATGACTATTGAAGAGACCATTGCCCGGATGACCTTACGCGACCGAGTGGCCCTGTGCTCGGGAGGCGGCGCCTATGAGACCAAAGCGTTGGACGCCTACGGCATCCCTCGACTGCTGTTGATGGACGGGCCACACGGCATTCGCAAACCCCTTTCGGGCGGCGACGTGGCCGACCTAGGCCGCAGCGAGCCCGCCACGTGCTTCCCTGCGGCCTGCCTCACCGCCTGCTCATGGGATCGCGAGCTGCTCCAAGAGATCGGGGTGGCTATCGCGCAGGAGGCGCGGCAGCACGGGGTGGCCGTCGTGCTGGGGCCTGGGGTGAATATCAAGCGCAACCCCCTTTGCGGCCGCAACTTTGAGTACTATTCGGAGGACCCTTTTCTAGCCGGCGAGTTAGCCACCTGGTGGATCCGCGGCCTGCAGAGCCAGGGCGTGGGCGCGTCGCTCAAGCACTTTGCGGCGAACAACCAGGAGACGGACCGGATGACGTCCGACAGCCTGGTGGATGAACGCACCCTGCGCGAGATCTATCTGGCGGCCTTTGAGCGGGCCGCCACCGGCGCCCAGCCCGCCACGGTGATGTGCGGCTACAACAAGCTGAACGGCACCTACTGCAGCGACCACAAGTGGCTGGTGCGAGAGATCCTGCGGGATGAGTGGGGGTTCCGCGGCCTGGTCATCACCGACTGGGGCGCTATGAACAACCGCATCAAGGCCTTTGAGGCCGGCGTGGATCTCGAGATGCCCGACAGCGACGGCTGGTTCGATGAGGCCATCATGGAGGCGCTGAACAGCGGCGAGCTTTCCGAGGGGCTGCTCAATGAGAGCGTGGCGCGCATTCTGGCGCTGATCGACGCCACCGTGGACAGCCGTCAAGGCTCACACCAGGTCGATCTCGATGCCCACCACCAGATGGCCAAACGGATCGCGCTGAACGCAGCCGTGCTGCTCAAGAACACCGACGGCGTCCTGCCGTTCCCTCGACAGAGCAAGGTCGCGCTGATCGGCGCGCTGGCCAAGGAGCCGCGCTACCAGGGCGCCGGCAGTTCGCACATCAACCCCACGCGGCTATCGAGTGCCATCGACGGCTTTGAGGCGCTGGGGCTGAACTATGGCTACAGCCCGGGCTACTCGCTCGCCGGCGTGAGCGACGCAGGGCTGGAAACCGCCGCCATCGCCGCCGCTCAGGCGAGCGACCTGGCTGTGGTGTTCGCCGGCCTTCCCGAGGCCTACGAATCCGAGGGTTTCGACCGAGCCGACCTCACCATGCCGGACGTCCAGAACCAGTTGATCAGCCGGGTGGCCGCCGCCAACCCCAACACCGTGGTGGTGCTCTCGGGTGGCGCGCCCATCGAGATGCCCTGGCTGCCCGAGGTCAAGGCCGTCCTCCATATGTACCTGCCGGGCCAGGCCGGTGGGCTGGCGGCGGCAGAGCTACTGGTAGGGGATGCCGTACCCTGTGGCAAGCTAGGCGAGACCTATCCCCTGCGCTATGCCGATGTGCCCTCGGCCGGGTTCTACGAGAACGGCGGCAAGCAGGCCCAGTACCGAGAGGCCCTCTATGTGGGATACCGCTACTATGACGCGGCGGGCAAGGACGTCCTCTTTCCCTTTGGCCATGGCCTTTCCTACACCACTTTTCAGTACACGGATCTCGCCCTCTCCAAGGCGGAGATCGCTCCTCCCCACTCGCTGACCGTGTCATGCCGGCTGACCAACACCGGACCGGTGGCAGGCGCGGAGGTGGTGCAGCTCTATGTGGGGCAGCGCCAACCAGCGGTCTACCGCCCCAAGCAGGAGCTCAAAGAGTTCGCCAAGGTGTGGCTGCAGCCCGGCCAGAGTAGCGAGATCTCGTTTACGCTGGACGCGCGCTCGTTTGCCATCTATGACCCACGCCAAGGGCGCTGGGTGGTGCCGGACGGCGTCTACCGCATCGCCGTCGGCGCGTCTAGCCGTGACATCCGTCTGGAGGGCGAGGTGACCGTCCACGGTGAGCCGGTGGCCGCGGAGGAGGTGCCGGCCTGGTATCGCGATCCTGTAGAGGAGGTGACCCAGTCCGATTTCGAGGCGCTATTGGGCCAGAAGATCGAGCCGATCGCGTCGCCGCACAAGGGTGCCTATACCATCGACTGCAGCCTGGAGGGTATGGGCGACAGCCTGGTGGTGCGGCACGTTGCGCGGTCCATCCGTCGTTCGGTGCGCAAGGGGTTTGGCGACGTCGATGAGGATGACCCCACCCTCAAGATGATGCTGACGCACGTCATGACGACGCCTCTGCGGCGGCTAAGCCAACTCAGCCCAGGGATGCTGCCCAAGCGCGTCGTCTATGGCCTGGTGGATCTGGGCAACGGCCGCATTTGGCGGGGACTCAAGACGCTGCTGAGGAGGCCGCGCCCAACCAACCAAGGCTGAGCACGACGGCGATGAACGCCATAGGCTGATGGCGCTGCCAGCCCGCTGCGAGCCATCGTTACGTTGCCAGCCCGAACCTCTGCGTGTATCATGCCCACTACAGTCACGGAGGAGGGGCCATGGCAGACGTACACAGGGTCTCGGCCGACGCATGGTGTGATCTATTGCGCTCGCTTCCGCGGCACCACTATCCCCTCTGGGGGCAATGGCTGCCCGAGGACGGCCTCCTCACCTTTTGGGAGGAAGAACGTTGCGGCGAGCGGCTGGTGTACGCCGATCCGTGTAAAGACAGCTCGGTTACGGCGCGGCTGGAGGATCACTATGGCCCGCCGGATGGCCTGATGGGTTCGCGGCTGCGCAGCGCATTTCGCCGTGAGGTGGGGGGCGCGCTGATCGTGGCCCGTCACCTGGAGGACGCCCGCCTTGATCAATGGATGGGCGACCAGGAGCTCGTGATGGCCGAGCTTGAGGTGCTCACGAGCAAGTGGCTGCGTAGCCACGTGAGCTTTCGGGTGGTGGCGTGTGAAGATGCCGCCCTGCGACGCCGCTGGAGCCAAGGGTTGCTGGCCAGCGGCTTGTGCCCCCGCGACGAACTGCCCCCCCGATGGCTGGGACTCAAGGCCAACGATCCCCGCGTGGCCGCTACGGGCATCTGGGTGCCGCCCGCCGAGAGCCAACCCGCGCTGGACCAGGCCGAGCTCGCCGCGTTGACGCTGGCAGTGGAACACAGCCTGGGCCTAAACGCCTGAATCCAGATGGGAGTCGCATGGTTAGAGTGATAGCACGCAATCTCACCCTGGGCCTGCTGATCGTGGCACTGGCAGCATGCGCCAGCCCGTCCGCCGAACCCACCGCTCTGCCCCCCTTGGAGGAGGGCTCCGCCACAATAGCCGCCACCGAACCCGCGCCCACCACGCCTCCTACGGACCTCCCGCCGACGGCCGAGCCCACCGCCACGACGATCCCATCGCCCACTCCCACCCCCGCGAACACGCCTGCGCCCGTGGTATTGGGGCTGGGCCTGGGCGTCTCGTTCGAGCTGCGCCACACCCTCGAGGCGGCCGCCGAGGAGGGCCTGCCCCTGCCTAACGGTGGCGCGCTGCAGGTGATCGGACCCGAGAGCTCCTTCTGGCCCCCCACCCGCCTGCAAGCTCAACCATTGGGTGACGCCATCGCCCTCGCTGCCCAGGGGGACGCGCTCCTGGTGCAGCAGCGCGTCTACGCCGCCGTGGTCCCATTCGAGTCGCTGGTCGACGGCATCACCGAGGCCGAGCTGCAGGCGCGCTGGCGCGGCGAGGGCACTGGGCCGCTGTTGGCCACCGCACGGGTGTTGGACGAGCTCCGCGCCACCATGGGCGAAGCGGCCCTCGTCGAGCCCCTTGGCGACGAGGCCGAGCTCTTGGGCCTCCTGCAGGCCGACCCCAACGCCGTAGGGATCGTGCCTTTTGACGCCCTCCATCCGCGCCTCAAGGTGTTGGCCGTTGACAGCCGCAGCCCGTTGAGCAACCGGTTCGACCCAGAGGGTTATCCCCTGGCCGTTGGGCTGACGTTAGAGGGCGAGCGCGTCGCCGAGATAGCCAACGCCCTGGCCCCCACGCTGGGCGATGCCACCAACCGCGACGCCAGCCGCCTCACCCAACTGGTCATGACCGGCGTCACCGCCATGACGCGCCTGACGGCCCACCGGATGGAGCTGTACGGCTATGACTATCCGGCCTGGATCATTGCCGAGGAGCTCAGCGCGGCCGACATTACCCACGTCAGCAACGAGGTGCCCTTTATCGAGGGTTGCGTGGTGAACACCACCTCGGGCAACCTGACCATGTGCAGCGACTATCCCTACTGGGAGGCGCTCGAGGCCATCGGCACCGATATCGTCGGGCTGAGCGGCAACCACGTGAACGACTTTGGCCGCGCCGGCGCGCTAGAGTCGTTGGCTTACTATGAGCAGCTCGGCGTGCCCGTGTACGGCTCGGGGCGAAACCTGGAGGAGGCCTGCGCACCGCTGCTCTATGAGCACAACGGCAACCGCTTGGCCTTTGTCGCCGCCTTGGCCTTTGACCCCCAGTTCGCCTGGGCCACCGACGATGAGCCTGGCGCTTGCCCCTACTATCAGGAGCAGGAGCGCATCATGACCCTGGTGCGCGAGCTCGCCGCCGACCCCGAGATCGATCTGGTGGCCGTCGAGCTGCAATACCTAGAGACCTATAACCCGTTCCCCACCGATCAGCAGGTGGTCGAGTTCCGCGAGTTGCGCGAGGCCGGCGCCGATATCGTCACCGGCGTGCAGAGCCACGTGCCCCAAGCCTGGGAGCCCTACGGCGGCGCGCCCGAGGGCGGCGCGCC
>DAIRUQ010000101.1:0-10765 GCA_036803245.1 Chloroflexota bacterium
GCTGGAACAGGTGCCGCAGCCTGGGAAGCTCCACCCGTGCTTGCGGCATGGTGTTGAGCGCCCAGCGCATCTCGTTTTCGACGCTCCAGATCACCAGCGAGGGATGGTTGCCGTCGCGGCGGACCATCCGACGCACGTGGGTGGCGGCGTTGGGCCACAGGTTGGGCGTATCTATGCCCCCCTGGAACGATCCATACAGCGCGGTCTCCTGGCAGATCAGGATACCCATCTCGTCGGCAATGTCCAGGTACATCTCTGGGTGGGGAAAAGTGTGCAGCCGCACATAGTTCATATGGAGGTCGCGCAACTGCTGGTACCATTGGCGGACATATTCTGGTCGCAGCCAGTGGGCGTGGGCCTTGTGGGCCCACTCGCCGTACCAACGTTGGGCCTGTCCGTTGAGCCGGATGCGGTGCCCGTCGATCCATACCTCGCGAAAGCCAAAACGCTCGCGTACCGCATCGACCACGCGCCCGCCAGCCACCAGCAGGAGGTCAAGATGGTAAAGCCGCGGATCGTCGGGCGACCACGCGCTATAGTTGGACCAAGGTGCCTCCACCGTGACCTCGGAGGTCTCGCCCGGCGCCAGCGTCACAGGTTGCGGAGCCAGGCCCGGGCCCGCCTGCACGCCGGTGTCCACCTGTGCGACTAGCTCGCCCTGGAAGGGCCGCGTCCCGCCGTTGGTTAGCTGCACGCGGAGCCAGAGCCGGTTCTCGCGCATCGAGGTGCGGATGGTCGTGTGGGCGATGTGCGTCTCGGGATAGACGCCCAGCCGCACGTCCTGCCAGATGCCGGCCTGCTGTCGGCTGATGCAACAGCCCCAGGGCACCTCTTCCAGGGTCAGCGTGCCGGTATCGGGGTGCGGGAAGCGGCGATGGTCTGTGAGCAAGACGGCCAGCTCGTTCTCGCCCGCTCGTAGCCGGCCGGTGACGTCCACGGGATCGCCGATGAACATGTCGTCCTGCACAGCGATACGCGACCCGTTCAGGAACAGGTGCGCCCGCGGAATGGCGGCGTTGATGGTCAGAACGGCCCGCTGCTCGGGCTTGAGGTCGGGCGAGGCAAACACGGTTCGGGCCCAGGCCGTCCGCGTCTCTCGCCAGGCGTCGGGATAGCCCGCGTCGGTGAAAAAGCCGGGCACCAGATAGGCCGCTGGCGTCCAGCCACGGGTCGGGACGGTTTCAGGCTCCAAGGGCACGGCCAGATCCTGGTGTTCCTGCGGGAGAATGTCCCACCAGCCGTTGAGCAGCCGCTGGGCGCGGGTGGCGTGGTCGGGGTGCGATCGCATCATGGCGTTTGCTCCTCAAAGGAGGCCTCGTGCCGCGCGCAGGCCTCACGCAGCGCTTCCAGCGTGCGACGTGAATCGTCCAGCGGTTGGGCGGGCATGTTGAACAGAAAGCGGGTATTGGGGCGGGCCATCTCGAGCATGGCCAGAACGTCGGGCAGCGCCGTCCACGCCTGCATCAGCACCGTGTGCCCGGAAAAGGCGTCGATGGCCGGCTGGGGACCCGGCTCCTGAAAGACGCGATTGATGCCGCGCAGGTTGGGAATCCGCCGGAACGATGGGTACTGGTGATCGGCGGTAGCACAGCAGTGGACGAACAGCCCGCCAAAGGTCTCCGAGAGCTCCACCAGCCCGGGCAGGCAGAATCGGTCAAACATGCGGGTCGAGATGGCGCCAGCCTCGTCCTCCGAGAGCCAGACGCCCTGCTCGGGCGGGGCCCAGCCGTAGGGGCAGTGGCAAAAGTTCACCACGCCCAGCTCCTGGCGAAAGCGGTGAAAGAACGCGATGAGCAACCGCTGGCACTTGGCGGCCAGGCGGTTGACGGCGTCGGGATCGGTGATCAGCGCCAGCAACAGATCCTCTTTGCGCCAGATCAGCGCCGCAATGTCCAGGGCGCTCTGAATGTCGGGCACGCCGATGGGCACCTCAGGCCCCACCCGCTCGCGCACCAGCCGTCCCAGCTCGAAAACCCGTGCCAGCGGCGGATCGTCCAGCGAGGGAGTCTCTAGCCTGTCGGCTTCGGCGGCAGTGCTGACGATGGGCCGCGCGCAGGGATTGTCATCGTCGTACTGGTGCACGGGGCAACCAAATGCGGCCGCAAAAAGCTGGGTGCCGGTGGATAGCTTGACGTAGGGAATGGCGTCGTCGCCTACGGCCTCGTGCCAAGCCAGCTTGCGCTCGTAATTCTCCAGCGCCCAGCCGAGCCACTCCCCGACGGGCCGGTCCGACACGGTGAAATCGCCGTGGCCACCATTGGCCTCAATCAGCCGGATCTGGCCCTCGGGGTCCATCCAGATGGCGTGGCCTGGGAACGGCCCCGCGAACAGATCGCGCATCTTGGCTTGCAGTTGCAGGGTGTCGTGCGCCACGGCCTAACCCTCCTTGGGTTCGGGGTAAGGGACCAACGGGTAGCGGGCTACTCGCATGAACCCCTCGAATTGCGCCTGCGAGGCCTCGGCGGTGATCCCGACGGCGTTCGGCTGCTGGTACGCCTTGACCATGAACCCGCCGCCGTACCGGCCCAAGTGCCACACCTGGCGATGAGCCTCGTCCTGGATGAGGGCGGGATCGTTGGTGGGCAGGGTCTTTTGGATGTCCACGCAGTTCCAGAAACAGAGCTTGCCGCCATAATTCTCGCCCAACCATTCGCTGCCCATCAGCTCCGGCTGGTCCAGTTGCAGCACGTCCAGCCCTGCCTCGACGAACATGTCCAGATACTCGCTGACCTGGCCGCAGCAGTGGTGCAGAAAATGCATCCCGTGCTCGTGTAGCGCCTCGATGGTGCGCCGATAGGGCTCGAAATAGAGCCGCCGGAACACCTCGGGCCGCATAAAGCCGCGCTCGTCGGTGCCCATGTCGTCGTAAGAAATGACGCCATCGACTCCCGCCGCGGCGTACTGCTCGATGGCGGCCAGGCGCGCTTCCAGGATCTTTTCCAGGAGGTAGGCCAGCTCGCTCTGGTAGAGGGCATGGTCCAGTAGCCAGTTGCCCATGCCGCGCAGGTTGATCGGCAGCAGCATCAGGCTGGGGACGTGTCCGTAGACGTACTTGCCCTGGGCGTGTCCCGCGTCGGCCGCCTCGGCGACACCAGCGTAGCGGCCGGGGGCGCGGAAATCGGGAAATCGGTAGCCCTCCAGCAGGTGCCAGCCCTCGCCCAGAGGGGGATCCAGCGACTCGCCCATGTTCTCGCCGGTGGGGTCCGGGCTCTGCATCTTGACGCCCCACTCGTTGCGGCCGTCGGGACCAGCCTGAAAGGCGGGATCCTCGCCGTACGAAGCGCCGGCAAAGTCGGTCACCGGCCACACGCGCGGGCCGCTGGGCGTGATGATGGGGCTGACGTGGAAATGCAGCCCGATGCGCGGCGGATCGTCAAACTCGATGCAGCGGCGAACGATCTCTCGTGGCTCCATGGCGATGTCTTGCATGCCTGCCCCCATGCTATGCCCCCACCGGGCCCTGGGGGCCGATCTCGTCCAGGTTGATGATCTCGAACTCTGCCGGCAGCGACGGCCCCTCGGGCGAGGCCTCGCTCACCCCCAAGGCAACCGCGCGCGTGGCATCATCGTCGGTGACCAGGTTCTCGCCCCAGGTCAAGTGCTGTTCCTCAGCGTGCCAGTGGATCTGTCGCCACGTGCCGCCGACGCAGACGTTGCCCGCGACCACGTTGCCCTCGGGCGGGATATGGGGCTCGGGATGGCGTTCATAGTAGGCTAGCGTGGTCGCTAGCTCGGGATACCGCTCGCTATAGGGTGGTTCGTCCGGCCGCATGGCCATCAGGCGGTCTCTGAGCGTCTCGATGACCGCCCTGCGCCAGACGGGCCGGTCGTCCATGCCACGGCCGTCCACCGCCAGGGCGGGCTGGCACTCTACCAGCAGGTTGCCGCGCACGACATTGTCACGTCCCCCGCCGATGAACACCGCGCGGGTGCAGCGCTCCAGCACGTTGCTCACCAGAATCTGCCCGCTCACGCAGTCGTCCAGGTAGATGCCCATCGACCCCATCCCCACGCCGCCGCTGTCATGGATCCAGTTGTGCGCGACGACGTTGCCGCGCGCCGTATAGTCGCGCCCGGTGTAGATGGCCCCGCAATCGCCGGTCTCCATGGTGACGTGGTGAATGTGATTGTAGCTGAGGACGTTCTCGTTGCCCCAGTAGATGATGGCCGAGTGCGGCGCATCGTGGAGGTGGTTGTGAGATACGGTCGCGCCCACGCCCCAGATCTGTACCGCCGGCGTGTAGCAGCGGACCCACCGCGAAAAGTCGTGGATGTGGCAGTGGGTGACGCCATGGTTGCAGGGCGTGAGGCTTTCCCGCTCGCCAGCACGGATCTCGACGGCTCCATCGCCCGTCTGCGACATCTCGCAAGCGGTGACGGTATGCCCCTCGCCGCCTGTGAGCACGACGCCGCGGTTGCCCATGCCGCGCAGGGTGCATCGCTCGACCCGGCAGTTGTCGCCGCCCTTGATGACGATGGCGTCGCCCCGGGTGACCTCAAGCGTGAGCCCTCGGAACGTGACGTGCGAGACGTCCTCAAGGGCGATCATCGGATCGCCCAAGGTGGAGGCCCACACGTCGGCCAGCGGAGCGTCCGTGGGCGGCAGGAGGTAGATGCGTCCGCGTTCGCGATCGACATAGAAGCTGCCGGGCTCTGTCATGGCCTCCAGCACGTTGAGAAACGCAAAGCGCTGGCCCACGCGGAACCCGCTCCAGCAATAGGGCGGCGCGGTGACGGCCAAGCCCTGCTCCGCGTCCAGCACGTCCACCCGCTCGTACGTGCCCGACCAATCCCAGTCCCAGTAGCCGTAGGCCCAGATATCGTCGCTGGGCGCCCAGGTGGCCGGGCCGGGATCGTCGAACAGAAACCCCTTGTGCTTGAGACCCAGGGTGCCGCCGTGACCGTCTTCGCGGGGCGTCTGCTCGGGCAGGCCCGAGATCGTCAGCCAGCCCTGGGCGGGGTATCGCGGCAGGGCCATGAGCTCGCCATCGACATACAGCTCGAGGTGGGCTGGGCGGGTGGGGCGCTGAAACCCGCGGGACGAGAGGGGTGCGGGGTCGTCGATGCCCGCGTCGGCCAGGTTGGCCTCGAGCACGCGCGCGCGCACGCTAGGGGCGAGGCGCTGGAGCACGGCCGGGTCACTGACAGGTTGCCAGTGGCGTAGCGGCTTGCCGCCCAAGACGCGCACGCGGCCGGATTCGTGGGCGCCGCGGTAGACGATGGGGGCATCGGCGGTCCCGCCGTCCTCGGACGTGAGCGCGAGCGACTCGTCCACCATATAGTCGCCCGGGGCCAGGATCACCTCGGCGCCACCGTCGGGCAGCTCTTGGGCGGCGCGCAACGCTCGCAATCGGTCTCGCGCGCCCGCTAACGTCGCCAGCGGGCCGTCGGTTCGTCTGGCGTTGGACTCGGCCCGGCTGCCAGACCAGCTATCGTTTCCGTCGGGTGCGATGTGCAACCTGAGCATGGCAGATCTCCTTGGAGTCAGGCTTTCGAGGGCGCGACGGGCCGGCGAGCAGGCACCCGCCAGAGCCGCCGCCCCCAGGCCGAGCACGAACGTGCGTCGTCTCACCAAGCGCCTCCCGCCTGCCCGAGGCATAGCAACGCTGCCAGCAGCAGACACCGACGCGGGGCCGGTGGGCGTGGCAGCGTGCTCTGCGAGGCTATTGCTTGACGGCGCCCAGAGTCAGCCCGGTGACAAAGTAGCGCTGGAGGGCCGGGTACACCAGGATGATCGGAATGGTCGCGATGATGATCATCGCCGCCTGCAGCCCCTCTGGCGTGGCCTGTTGGAAGGTCGCGCCGGCGCGGTCGGCCGATCCCGAGACGTTCCACTGGAGCATGCGCGTGGTGACGCGCGTATACAGATAGCTCTGAAGCGGCCACTGCGACGAGTCCTTCAGATAGATCAGGCCGTCGAACCACGAGTTCCAGTGCCCAACCGACGAGAACAGGGTCACCGTGGCCAGCACGGGGGTCGAGATCGGCAAAAAGATGCGGAACAGCACCTGCAGATGGTTGGCGCCATCCAGCACCGCCGACTCGTACAGCTCCGGTGGGATGCCTCGGAAGAAATTGATGATCAAGATGGTGTTAAAGATGTTGAGCGCGTTAGGAATCACCAGGACGGCGAACTTGTTCAAGAGCCCCAAGTTGCTCAATGACAAAAAGTAAGGGATCAGGCCGCCGCCGAACATCATGCCAAAGAGCATCAGCGCCTTGAAGACCGTTCGCCCGGGCATATAGATGTTGTCGCGCGAGAGGGGGTAGGCCGTGACGACCATCACCAGCAGGCTGAGGCTGACCCCCACCAGGACGCGCATAACAGAGATGCCAAACGAACGGATGAACACGTCATCGGCCAGGATGTAGCCATAGTTGTCGACGTTGAAACTAATGGGCCAGAACCATACCGACTTGGAGGATACGGCCGTGAATCCACTCAAGGAGATGGCGATGACGTTCAAGAACGGTAGCAGGCACGCTAATGCCAGCAGCGCCAAGACGGTGTAGAGAATGACATCGATGATGCGATCGGCTACGCCGCGTTCTTCGACCATGGCCATAGGAGGAGTACTCCTTTGCTAAAAGATGCGATAGTTTGCGAACCTGTCAGCCAGCCAGTACGACAGCATGATTAGGAAAAAGCCGATGAACGACCTAAAGAGGCCGACAGCCGTGCCGATCGAATAGTCGGTCTCGATCAGACCCACGCGGTAGACAAAGGTGTCAATGATGTCGCCCGTCTTGTAGACCACCGGGTTGTAGAGCACCAGGACCTGCTCAAAGCCGGCGTTCAGGATGCTGCCCAGGTTCAGGCAAGCCATGAGCGCGATGATGGGAGCGATGCCCGGGATGGTGATATTCACCAGACGCTGCCAGCGGTTGGCGCCATCCACCGTAGCGGCTTCATAGAGCTCTGGGTTGATCGATGTGAGGGCTGCCAGGTAGATGATGGCACCAAACCCAAAGCCCTTCCACGTTTCGGAAACGATCAGCGTCCAGGGAAAGACCGAGGCATCGCCCAGGAAGCGGATCGCCTTTGCCCCAATCGCTTGCAGGGTGGTGTTGATCGGCCCCGTGGTAGACAGGAATGTCACCATGATGCCGCCGATGATCACCCACGAAAGAAAGTTCGGCAACGTGGTGATGGTCTGCACGCCTCGCTTGAACACGCGAGAACGCACCTCGTTCAGGACCAGCGCAAAGACGACGGCCGAGACCTGGCCAAGGACGATTTTGCCGACGGCGATGACTATGGTGTTGCGCAAGATGTTGATGGCGTTGCGGCTGCCAAAGAACCGCTGAAAGTTGCCCAGCCCAACCCATGGCGAATCGAGCAGGCCCTTGGCCGGCGAAAAGTTCACAAAGGCAATGCCGATACCCCAGAGGGGGTAATAGTGAAACAGCGCCAGCAGTACCACCGCTGGCAGCAGCATCACATAGAGCAACCAGTGCTGCTTGATGACCCTCGAAAAGGGTATGCGCGGTTCCTTGTACGGTTTCGTTGGGGCCGCCGGCTTGTCTAGAGCTTGTGGTGCGGTGATTGTGGCGCTATCGCCCATGGCGTCTCCTTTCCACATAGATAGCCAAAAGCGGGCTGAGGCTCTTGGCGGTTCAGCCCGCTTTTGGGTTCGCTGCAGCCGCCTAGCCGTATGTTTCGCTGTACCAGGTGTTCACGTCAGCGGTGACTTCGTCACCACCTTGGCTCTTCCACTCATCCACGTACTCGTCAAAGCGATCCAGATCCTCGTTGCCGAGCACGATGTTGAGCAGCACCTCCGACGATAGCGTGTTCAGGTCGGGGAGGAGCTCCTTCATGCGGTCCGTGGCGATGCCAAAGTACTCGTCGGCGATAGCCACGTCCAGCGTCTCGTACACAAAGGAATAGTACTGCACCTCTTTGTCCATGCCCGGCTTGTTGACGATATAGCGCTGGGCCTTGTCCAGGCTGGCCGGATCCTGATCGAACCAGGAGGCCATATCAGCGTACACGTCGTACTGGAATGCCGGGTAGATGCCGTAGGGGAAGCCAAAGTCGATGGCATTCATGTAGCTATAGGTGCCGCCGATGTCGTAGGGCACTGGGCCGTTCTTCAGTTCGCAGTTCTCGTCCCATTCCCACTCGAACCCCTCGGCAAAGGCGTGACTATTGCGATGCTCGCCGTACTGCTGGTACTGGAGCCAGTTGACGTGCATCTCCATGTGCCAGTTCAGGTTGTTGATGGCCGCCTCGATAGCCGTGGGATCCAAGCCCTTGCGGAAGCACACCAGGGCTTGCACCTCGCCGGATCCGGCGCGGCCTTGCAGCCCGTTGGGGCCCGTGGGATAGTCAAAAGGCATAAAGCGCCAGCCGGGGTTCTCGGCTTCCAGGTTGCCCTGGGCGCCACCGTTCCACCAGGGCGAGGCAAAGATGCCAACTCGCGAGCCCGAGACGTCGGCGTAGGCATCGCCCTCACCGAACGTGTAGAAATCGGGGTTGAGGAGGCCTTCCTCGTACCAGCCGCGGATGACTGCTAGGGCATCTTTGACCCCCGGTGCGATGGTGCCGAACTGGACGCCGCCGGCGCCGTCGGAGACCCAGCGCCCGGGCATGACGCCAAAGGCGCCAAAGACGGGGTCCAAGCTCATGTGCCAGGTGACCAGGTTCTTGCAGGCGCCGATGCCGAACTGGCAGAGGCCGGCGTCTTGGAAGGCGCGGGCGGTCTCGCCCCAGCCCTCCACGGTGGTCGGCGCTTCCAGGCCCAGCTCATCGAGCCAGTCCTGCCGGATGATGCACATGTTGTCGACGTTGTACGCTGGTCCCCAGGTAAAGGGGATGCCGTACAACTTGCCGTCGCGCATGGCGGGCACCCACCACTTGTGGTCGGGGTACATCTTTTTCTCTTTGACCAGGGGCGAAGCCGTGGCCTCCCAGATGTCCGAGATGTCCTCGATCATATCCTCGTCGATCAACTGCTCCAGCTGGATGCCGCTGGTGTTGAACTGGTCGGCCAGCGTGCCGGCGGCCATGTCGGCGGCGAACTTGGAGGTGGCCGTCTCGCCATAGCCCTCCCAGTGCATGGTGTACTTGATGTGGGTCTGCTCGAGGGTGCGGTTGTACATCGGGTTGTTGAACCGATCGGACCCCTCGGGATACTCGGCGCCCGGCTCCCAGATCACCGCCATCTCTACTGGTGGATCGTAGGCCTTGGGCGTCTCGGGGTACGTCGGGTTCCAGTCCATCTGGCACTCGGTAGCCGCTGGGGCGGTGGTGGGCTCGGTACCCTTTTCCTCGGGGGCCGCGGTCGCTTGCGACGGCGCTTCTGGCACCGCAGTGGCGGCGGGCTTGCAGGCCGCCAAGGCTACCATGCCGGTCGTAATGGCGGCCGATTTCACAAAGTCACGACGTGTGAGTTTCGCAGACATTCTGTTCTCCTTGGCTAGTTTTCCATCTCTTCCGACGACCCGTGCGTTCACGTGCGTTGCTTGCAGGTGCACCTCCTGCCCCTTGGGGCGACATGGTTGCATCTATCGCTGCCTCCTAGTATAACAGGGATGCCACTCGCTTGGGGGCATCTTCGGACATTCAGAGGACAACCACCAGACATGGATCAGGCTTCTCGTCAGCAGGCACAGCACGAGTTTGCCGAGGCGCTGCGCGAGGCGCTGTCGCACCTCTATGACCCTGGCGGCCTGCGTCAGAGCGAGCTCCTGAGGCTCCTCGGCAACGGCGCCGACGTCGGGGCGCTGAGCGACCGACTGGTTCGGGCTGTCGCCGCTCTCCAGCCTGGGCCCGACGTGCCCTCCCACGCGGTGGCGTGGCGCAACTATTACGTGCTCACCTACCGCTTTGTCGAGCAGTCTACCCAAACCGAGGTGGCCGACGATCTCGGCGTCAGCGTCCGACAGCTCCGACGCTATGAGCAGGCGGCCGTGGCCTGCCTGGCGGATGCCCTCTGGCGCGAGTGTGGCCTGGGCGAGATGTCAGAGGAGATGGCGGGCCAGCTGCCAGAAGCCGAGGGCGCGGAGCAGGCGCCCAACAATCGCGAGCAAGAGTTGGCGTGGTTGCGCCGGAGCTTTCCCCGGGGGGCCAGCTCCCCTCAAGAGCTGGTGCGCAGCGTGCTGCGGACGGTGGGCCCGCTGGCTGATGAGGCCGAGGTTCGGCTGGCCTGCCACCTGCGCGAGGGACTCTCTCCCGTTGTGGGGCAAGTGGCGGTCTTGCGGCAGGCGCTCATCAATCTGCTCACGGCGGCGGTGCGCTCAGCGCCGTCGGGTGTGGTGCAGCTTTCGGCGCAGACCACCGATGGCGGCATGGCGCTCCTGGTTCGGGCCATCGCCCCGGCTGCGGGGGAGGCCGATCAACCCCTGCCAGCGGTGGAGGATAGCCTCGCCATGGCGCGTCAGCTGGTGGAGACTTTTGGGGCCACGCTTTCGGTGCGCCTCTGCGGAGGCGAGCCTGATGAGCGCCTCTACGCTCGAGTGACCCTGGCCCAGGCCCGGGAGGCACAGATTCTGTTCGTGGATGACAACGCCGATGCGCTGAGGCTTTTCGAGCGCTATCTGCAGGACACGCACTATCGTCCGCTGCCACTGCTCGAGCCCGAGCGCATCCTGGAGATGGCTGCCGAGGCTCATCCAGAGGCCATCGTCCTAGACGTGATGCTACCGGGCACCGATGGCTGGGAGCTGCTGGGCCGGCTGCGAGAGCACCCCGCCACCCGCGAGATCCCCGTGCTGGTTTGCACCATCCTGCCCCAGGAGGAGCTCGCACTCGCCCTGGGGG
>DAIRUQ010000102.1:0-10630 GCA_036803245.1 Chloroflexota bacterium
TCGGCTATACCTGGCCATGGAAGCCGAGACCACCGGCTGGGTGTCGTTGGGCCTTGAGCCCGAGGGGCGCATGCAGGGCGCCGACATGCTCTTTGGGTGGGTAAACGACGATGGCTCCATCGGCACCGCCGACTGCTATGCCACCGACGATTGGGGCGAGCACCCACCCGACGAGGAGCTGGGCGGCACCGACGACATCCTCGAGGCGGCCGGCAACGAGGCCGATGGACGCACCGTGATCGAGCTAGTCCGCCCGCTCGTTACCCGAGACGCCTACGATCAAGACGTGCCGGTCGAGGGCTCGCTGAACATCATTTGGGCCTACGGTTCACGTGATGGCTATACCGGCCGACACAGCGCCGCTGGCATGGCGACCATCGACCTGGCCACAGGCGTTTCCGCCAGCGCCGACTCGCCGCGAATCTGGCCCTTCCACGCGGCGGCGACAGGGGCGGGGTTCCTCTGCATCCTGACAGGCGCGATGATCGCGCGCTATGCCAAAAAGAAGCGTTGGTGGCTCAAGACGCACCGAGCACTGGCAGGCGCGGGTGGCGCCTTGGCCTTGGCAGGGGTCATCATCGGGTGGGCCATGGTGGCAGGCGCTGGCACGGGTCACGGGCGCGGTGTTCACGCCTACCTGGGCTACCTGCTGGCCGTGTTACTGGCCGCAACGCCCGCGCTCGGGCTGCTGCAGACCCGGCTGGCCGCGGCCAGGCGCCGCACCGTTCGCGCCGTCCACCGGTGGCTGGGCCGCGCCAGCCTGGTGCTGATGGCCGTACAGATCGTGCTCGGCCTGCTCATGGCGTTGGGGGCCGGCGGAGCCTAGTTCCCATAGGCCGATTCATCCACGAGGCGCAGACATGACTGATCTACTCGACCCGATCCGAGCCTTTCAGCGCAAGCTCTACCACGAGTATGCGGCCGATCTCGAGCTGCCTGCCACGTTCAAGTACCTGTATGGCAACCCGATCCGTCCGGTGGTGCCGATCGACACGGCCACTGGCGCCGTCATGATCATCGGGCGCCATCCGGAGACGATCTATGCCCACGTTGGCGACGAGCGCGATGTGCCCGTGGCCGATGTCCCGCGGCCCTATCCCAACGAGCTCTACTTTGACGGACATCGTCCGCGCTCGCACAGCAGCGGCGCCCAGCTAGAAGAAGCCTTGCTGCTCCCGCTGGATCTCCAGCGGCGCCAGTGCTGGCTGACGCACCTGGTCCACGTGTACCTGCTCACACGCGATCAGATCGACGCCTATCGTAGACTGGGCACCATCTGGCCCGAGTACGAGACTCGCAGCCACTTTGAGGTGCTGGCGCGCCAGAGCCTCGACTGGCTGACCCGCGAGGTTACCCTGGCCAAGCCCCGCCTGATCCTGACGCTCGGAGCTGACGTAGCCGGCATCCTCCAGGGCGTGTCCGGCCAAGCAGCGCGCGAGCAGCTCCTCGATGGCGCCCCGCGTAGGCTGCGAGTCGGCAACCAAGAGCACCCGGTCATCCACCTGTCCGAGCTGGGCATGGTCATCCGCCATGGAGCGACTGACTCGCCTTGGCCCAAGATCCATACAGAGCGCCATCTGCCCGCCGTGAGAGCGGCGCTCTCACACTATCTGGGCCGTCACTAACATGCACCTCAAGCCGGCAGCGCAGGGGACAGAAAACCTTTGACACCGCTCTCATAGGTAGGATATAATGGCCTAGTCTCTAGGCGAGAGCGTCGACGTGTGACGAACTTTCGCTTGGGGACGCCGGTACGCTAGACGATACCTCAACGGCCCAGAGGAGTGCGTAGCGCCCGTGACGACGCGAGATCGACTGCACGCGGCAGCGCATCATGTTTCCACTTAGCGTGGGCGCACGGTGCCCTGCCGCGTTCGGCATTCGGGCTCACCATGTCCTTGGTCTCGGCGAGTTCGTCCAGTAGGCCGGCCCAGGCAGCGACAGAGCAGCGCCGCATCAGACACGCAAGGAGAAGGGCTATGTCGGTTTGGAAACGTCTTTGGCACAGCAAGCATCTCTACCTGTTTCTGATACCAACCTTTACCCTTCTGCTAATCTTTAGCTACTATCCACCGATCTCTGCCATCTACAACTCGTTCTTCCAGTGGGATGGCTTCAGCAAGCGCGTGTTCATCGGCCTGCAGAACTTTCGCGAGCTCTTTACAGATCGCGTGTTCCTAGCCTCGTGGAGGAACCTGTTCATCCTGCTAGGCTTTAACCTGCTGATCGGGATCTCGGTTCCCCTGATCGTAGCCGAGATGATCTTTAACGTCGCGCAGGACCGTTGGCGCTACATCTACCGCTTGTTGTTCATCATCCCCATGGTCGTGCCTGGTCTGGTCGGCACACTGCTGTGGCGGTTCATTCTTGACCCCAACGTAGGTATCCTCAACATCATCCTGGAGGCCATCGGCGGCGAGGGCTGGCGACAGCCGTGGTTGGGCAGCCCCAAGACGGTGCTTCAGTCCTTTATGATCATGGGCTTTCCCTGGGTCAGCGGCGTCAACGTACTCATCTACCTTGCGGGCTTGCAGAGCATTCCCCAAGAGATCTTTGATGCCAGCCGGATCGACGGCGCCGAGGGCGTCAGCCGCTTTTTCCGGGTGGATCTCCCGCTGGTCATGGGCCAGGTCAAGCTGCTGTTGATCCTTGGAGTCATCGGGGGATTGCAGGCCTATCAGTCGCAGCTCATTCTCACCAATGGTGGGCCGGGCTATTCGAGCATGATGCCAGGCTTGGTCATGTATCAGGAGGCCTTTTCCTACAACCGCATCGGCTATGCCAGCGCGATTGGTCTGGTAACGTTCATCCTGATTCTGGGTGCCACCTACATCAACATGCGCTACGTCAAGTCCGCCAGCGATATTACCGGCTAGGCTAGCCCGCCAACGCGCGGCCCAACCCGACGGAGAGAAACCGAACGATGGAACACATCCAAACGCAGACCACTTGGTGGGCGCAGCTCAAAAAGCGTCAGCCACTCCTACATTTCGTGCTCTGGATCCTCGTGCTTCTGACCTTTTATCCCTTTATTGCCATGCTCTTTATGAGTGTCAAGGACAATCCTCAGTTTGTCCACGCTCGATGGGTACCAACGCTCCCGATGCACTTTGTGAACTATCGCTACGCCTGGCAGGCCGTCGGCCGCTATGTATGGAACTCGATCTTTACCAGCGGCGTAACGGCTGTGGGCGTGGTAACCTTTTGCTCACTAAGCGCCTACGTGTTCGGACGCTTTGATTTCCCTGGCAAAGGCTTTCTGTACATCCTGATTATCGCGCTGATGATGATCCCCGGTGTGCTGACGCTGGTTCCCTCGTTTATCTTGGTGCGTGATCTCAAGCTCCTGGATAGCTACTGGGTACTGATTCTCCCCTGGATCGCGGGAGGCCAGCCGTTCGGCATCCTCTTGTTGCGCACCTTTTTCGAGGGGCTGCCCGGGGAGTTGTTCGAGTCGGCTCGGCTGGACGGCGCTAACGAGTTCGGCGTGCTCCGCCGGATCGTGCTACCGCTCTCGGCGCCAATCCTGGGCACGTTGGCCATCATGAACGTCACCAGCACCTGGAATGCCGTGATCTGGCCGTCAGTCACCATCTCTAGCAACAGGTACAAGACCATTGTGTTTGGCCTGTGGGGCTTCCAGGGCCAGTACTATACGAGCTGGGGCCCGCTAAACGCCGCCTACGCCATCAGCGCCATTCCCCTCTTGATCATGTTTGCTTTCACGAGCAAGCTGTTCATCCAGGGTCTCACGTCCGGCGCCCTCAAGGTCTAGGCGCCTGTCTCTGATCGCCTCTGTCTCGGATGCCGGGCGCCGGCAGATGGGGCAGAGGCGTTGCTGCATGTGGTGTCTGGAGATACTGGAAAGGCTTTATGAAGAGCATCTCGACAGCTATAAGCCGGTTCTTTGGCGTCCTCTGGTTTGCGTTCCGCAGGCTCCGCAGCGCCCCCGAACTAACCGTCGGTATGCTGGTTGGCCTGATCACGGTGGTCACCCTCAGTTCGTCCATTCCGATGTACGTAGAGGCGGCCAACAACCGCATTCTAGCTGACGAGCTGGGCTCGATGGAGCGTGGGAACCGCCCAGCCTTTTCCTTTATGTACCTCTACAGCCGGCTTCCAGGACGCGATGTCCGCTGGGAAGAGATCGCCGCCGCCGATCGGTACCTGGCATCGACAGCACCCGCCACCATGGGGTTGCCTCTCTCGCAGTCAACGCTGTACGTGCACTCGGATCTCTTTTCGCTGTTTCCCCAGGGAACCGACCTCTATGCCGGCGATGCGGGACGGCGCTCCCTAACGCGCCTGCAGACGGGGTTCGTGCGCGATATCCAGGATCATATCACCTTGGTTGAGGGTTCGTTCCCTGGCACTACCAACCCTGGCGAGCCGATTCCGGTCATCATGACCCAGAGCAAGGCCAACGAGCTGGGCGTTCAGGTTGGCGATGAGTTTGTCATCTACCGCCGCGAAGAGAACACCGACCTGATGCAAGCGCGGCGCTTTGAGGACGAGATCCGCCTGGTGGGCATCTGGGTCGCCACCGATCCCCAGGATCTGTATTGGTTCCTCCAGCCATCCAGTTTTGACAACCTGCTCATCATGCCGGAAGCCACGTACCTGAGTCGGATCGTGGTCACCGAGCAGCCGTACAGCCTGACCTACGCTGGATGGCATCAGATCTATGATGGCGGCAGCGTCGAGGCCAGCAATGTCCGCCGCGTCATCGGCGCCATTGGGCGTATCCGCGCCCAGATGTCGAACCTGTTGCCTGACGTCAACTTTCCCATCTCGCCGGCCTGGGCCCTGGAGCGCTATCAGCGCTCGGTGGCCCTACAGAGCAAGGTACTGCTAACGTTCAGCATCCCCATCATCTTGCTGTCGCTGGGCTATGTGATCTTTGTCTCGACCCTTTCGGTGACCCAGCAGCGACTCGAGATCGCCTTGCTCAAGAGTCGTGGAACCAGCACCCCGCAGGTGCTGCAGCTGTACCTGGCGCAGAGCCTGGTGCTCGGCGCCATTAGCCTGGCGGCCGGCCTGGCCCTGGGCCGGCTCATGGCCCAGCTCATCGGGCAGACGCAAGGCTTTTTGCAGTTCTCACGCACAGAGCCACTCACGGTCCGGGCCACCACCACCAGCATCCAGCTTGGCGTCTTGGGTATCATCGTGGGAACCGTCTCCTGCCTGTTGCCAGCCTTCAAGTGGGCGCGGTTGACCATCATCACCTTCAAGCAGTTCCTGGCGCGTTCGATGGAACAGCCCTGGTGGCAGCGCTATTTCTTGGATATAATCCTCTTTGGCGCGTCGCTCTATGGCCTCTATATGCTCCAGCAAGAGGGAGCCATCAGCTTTCTCCTGGGCGGCCAAGGCGACCCGCTACAGAATCCCTTGCTGCTGATCGCCCCGACCCTTTTTGTCATCTCTATCGGGCTCTTGTTCATCCGCGTCTTTCCGTTGGTCATGAATCTGCTGCATTGGCTCAGCCGGATGCTGCCGGGAACCGTGCCGCTGATCTCTTTCGGCCGCCTGTCGCGTTCGGGAACCTACTATGGCGTGCTGCTACTGCTGGTGATTACGGTGGGTCTCTCCGTCTACACGGCCTCGTTGGCCAAGACGCTGGACCACAACGTCACCGAGCGAGCCCTCTATGCTGTCGGCGCCGAGGTGGCGGTGGACGAGGCTGCCTGGATGGAGGGCCGCCCGGGAAGCGCGGGTATGTTCGGTAGCCCTGATCCGGCGTCCGAAGAGACCGAGGAAGAAGAAGAAGCCACCGACGTGGTCATCTACACCATGCCGTCTAGCGAGGCGGAGAACATAGAAGGGGTGCGAACCGCCAGCCGCGTCGCCACCCTGGGCGTGAGAGCCGACACAGGCGACCGCGGCACCGTCATTGGCGTGGAACGCACGACGCTTCCATCGGTTGCGTTCTTCCGTCAGGACTTTGCGCAACGCTCGCTGGGCGCTCTCATGAACGAGCTGGCCTATGATCAGCGCGCCTGTATCGTCAACCGCGCGTTTCTCGCATCCAAAGGCTTGACCATCGGCGACTCGCTCAACGTGCGCGTCAACAACGCCGAGGGGAGTCGCCTGGAGCTTCGGGTCGCTGGAACCATCGAGATGTTCCCAACGATCTACCCGCCTGAGAATGAGACGGGAGCCCCGCTGATCATCCTGGCTAACATCAGCTATCTCGAGATGCAGCTAGGCTACCCTCTTACGGGCAAGCTCTGGCTGGATGTGGACCGCACGGCCGATACAGAGATGCTAGCCGAAGGGCTGGAGGAGGCTGGCTTTCGCATCCACAACATCACCAGCGCACTGGACCGCATCACTAACGAGCAAAGCCGTCTGGAGCGGGTGGGGCTGTTCGGGTTCCTCTCCATCGGCTTTATGATCATCTCTTTCCTTAGCATGCTCGGCCTGATGCTGTACGCGTTCCTATCGTTGCGACAATGGACGATCCAGTTCGGCGTGTTGCGAGCCATCGGGCTGACTCAGACGCAACTGTGGCTCCTCGTGATCTTGGAGCAAACCATCATCGTCGCGCTGGGCCTCCTGGCCGGAGCAGCTGTCGGCATCTGGATGAGCCACCTGTTCCTGCCGTTCCTTCAAGTTAGCTATGCTGAGACGTTGCCCCTGCCGCCGCTGATTGTGCAGATCGCCTGGGAGGGCGTCTGGCGGGTATGGGGAATCGTAGGCGTCGCCTTGGCGATCGTGATCCTCGGCATGGTTCGCCCGCTGCAGAGCATCAAGATGTTCGAGGCCATCAAGCTGGGCGAGGCGCAATCGCTCTAGCATCTCCAGAAAGCCAACGGGGGCGCGTACGCTGGGTACGCGCCCCCGTTCTCGTTACGGCAGAGTCGGCCGGCGGCGATGGATCCCTCCCGCCGCTAGACCAGGCGCTCTCGAATCTTGGCGCTGACATTGTCCAGCGTCATCACCACGGCAACAATCAAGATCACGGCCACGCTCACCTGACGCCACTGCGCCAGATTCTGATACTGGAAGAGCATCTGTCCGATGCCGCCACCGCCCACCAAACCGATGATGGTGCTCATCCGCACGTTAATGTCCCAGCGATAGATGGTGAAGGAAATGAAAGGCGGGATGATCTGCGGAACGACGGCATAGGCGATCGTCTGAAGCTCAGTGGCGCCACTGGCCCGGACTGCCTCCAGCGGACCAGGATCGATCGACTCGATCTGCTCCGAATAGAGCTTGCCAAGCGCGGCCACCGAGTGCACCATCAGCGCCACCATGCCGGGGAAAGGTCCGAGGCGGAACCAGGTCACAAAGATGAGTGCCCAGACGAACGGCTCAATGGAGCGCGTGGCGTTCAGCACGAATCGCACCACACCATAGATCAGAGGGCCGATGGGATACTGCTCCTCGGGCTGGCGGCGCAGGGCATAGACCACCCCCGCGACCGCGCCCACCGCCAGCACCACCAGATGCCACGGCGACATGTCGCGCCGAAAGATGCTCCACGACCCTCCAAAGACAACCATCGCCACAACTGACGCCACCAACCACGCCGCCAGCACCCCCAACCCGGCGCCAAAGGCCGCCATGATGGCCTTGCTTGCCAGGCTACCCACGTTCGCCTCAGCCAGGCGCGCCACCCGTGTGCCGAGTGACGCACCCACCACCAGCCCCACCAGCGTGAGAATGGGCATGGCCAGCCCCCGGATGAGCGCAATGTCGAGGACCTCGCTCTCGATCCCTCCCAAGAGCCGCGACACCACCCAATACATCGCCACAGCGCCGGCCGCCGCCAGGACAACGCCGCCCAGCGAGCGGCCCCACCTCGCCGTAATGCGGTACATGATGTTGCGCGCAGCCGCAAAACTCACCAGCGCCGCCAAGGGGATAGAGATGACCGTGGACATGAGCGCCAAAAAGATGGTCTCGATCATCTTTTCGACCAGCGAGCCGATGACGGGCCAATAGGGACGCAAGAGCCGCTCGGTCATGTTTTGCATGCGATCGGCTCGAGTGAACACATAGTAGAGGTTGATCTCGGTGATCTGCCATCCCAGCACAAAGGTCAGCAGGCCGATGAACAGCCCCGTGATGCCCACCTGCGTGCGGTACCAGAGCGTCCGCCGCTGAGATGCCCGCTCAGCCAGCGATTCGTCGCCCGTCTCCATGACGACGCGCTCGCCAATGCTCGTGCCGCCTCGCTCAAGCAACCATGCCACCAGCGCACCGATAGGGAAGGCGATGAGGTAGATCGAAGCCGGCACGCCCGCCGCGGTGAGAGAGCTGCGAAAGTAGTAGAGCCCTCCCGCCACGGCATAGGCCCAGATGAGCCAGTCGAGCATAAAGGCCTGTCGCCGCTGTCGCGCGCTATTGTTTCTTGCTGTCATGGTGCCCCCTCGCGCTAGTCAACGCCCACTTCCTCGGCCTCTTGGCCATAGATCTCTCGGAAGCGATCCCGGTCGATCTCGCCCGGCTGCCCGTCAAAGATAAGCCGGCCCGCCTTGAGGGCGACGATGCGGGTGGCATAGCGGCGAGCAAGATCCAAAAAGTGGAGGTTGCACATCACGGTGATGCCATCCTCGCGGTTCACCAGTTCCAGATAGCGGAGGACCGAGTGAGAGGTGGCAGGATCCAGCGCCGAGACGGGCTCGTCAGCTAGCATCAGCTCGGGCTCCTGCATGAGCGCGCGCGCGATGCCCACGCGCTGTTGCTGGCCGCCAGAGAGCTCGTTTGCGCGCGCATACGCCTTCTCGGCGATACCCACCCTCTCCAGGTTCCGCATCGCTAGCGCCAGATCATCAGCGCTGAATCGATGCATCACCCCGGCCAAGTTGCTGACATAGCCCAACCGCCCAGACAAGACGTTGGTGAGCACCGTCGAACGGGTCACTAGGTTAAAGTGTTGGAACACCATGCCGATCTTGCGGCGAATGCGGCGTAGCTCTTCGGGGGGCGCCGCCGTGATGTCATAGCCGTTGTACAACACCTGTCCGCTAGTCGGCTCGACCAGACGGTTGATGCAGCGCATCAGCGTGGACTTGCCCGACCCGCTCAACCCGATGATGACCAGGAACTCGCCGTCGCGGACCGTGAGGGACACATCGTCCAGCGCCAGCACGCCACCCTCGTACACTTTTGTGAGGTTTCGGATCTCTAGCACCGCCCCATTCACTGGAAGGCGCCCATCACCAAACAGAGCCACAGGGCTGGAGTTGCCCCCAGCCCTGCAGCACCCGACAGCCCATCTTAGTCGAGAATGTCCTCTTCAGCGAGGCCCAAACCCTCGATCATGTCGCGAATGGGATCGAACGCCGAGTCCTCCACCGGCGTGAACCCGGTGATGTCATAGAACTTGTCGTTGGCCAGCACTGCTTGGCCCTCTTCTGTCTTGGCATAGTCTAGCAGTGCTTGCACCACCGTGGCGCGGACGTCCTCGGGGAAATCCTTGCTAAAGCTGACGGTATCATTGGGGATTGGGTCCGACAGGCCCAAGATCCCAACCACTTCGCACACGTCATTGTAGGTGTCCAGCATCGCCGCGCGAGCGTCACGGATACGCTGCCCACCCTTGTAGGCCTGCAGGCTTCCCTCGACCTCCTGATAGGTCCATTCGCCTTCGGGCTCGGGGGGATCGCCCATCTGCCAGTTGTCACCTGGCGCTGAGAAATAGACTGTAGCGAAATCGGCTTGGCCCTCATAGACGGCCGCCACAGCTTGCGGATGTCCGCCAGCGTCGAACTCTTCGCCGACCTCGATGCCCTGCTTGGCAAGGTACGAAGCGGGAACCAGGTACCCAGAGGTAGAGGTAACGCTGGGATAGGCCCAGCTCTTGCCCTCGAGGTCCTCCATGCTGGTGATGCCGCTGTCACGCCGGACCACGTACTCGGTCCAGTAGTAACCCCAGCCATAGCGCTCGGTGGCCAGCGAGACCTCCATCCCGTAACGGTCGGCCGCCAGTACATAGCCCATGGCGGGGATAAAGGCCATGGCATCACCCTCGGCAGCGCCCATCTCTTCCACCACGGCCGCATAGGTCGTCGGCACGCGGACTTCGAACTTGAGTCCGGTCTGCTCCTCGATCCACTGGGTCATCGCGTCACCGCTCTCAACGATGACCGACACCTCGACCGAAGGCACAAAGTAGAGCTTGATCGGGTTATCAGCAGTCCCCAGATCGGCCTTTCGGGGCTTGCAGCCCGCCGTCGTCATCACAGCCAGAACCAGCACCAGAACGAGTACTGTCGTCAGGACTCTGCGTTTCATGAAACAATCTCCTCCCAATTGCACAAATGGAACCCCACCGCGGGATCTGGCAGCTTGCCAGGCTGCGCCCGATCTCCTTCCTCCAGCGGGCCTCTCCTCTGCAAGGCCACACCACAATCATGATACTCCCAACCCGTATCTCTGCGCAAGAGCTTTGGCCAGAATTCGCTGCCTTGGGTCAATCACCGGCCATGCTCAGCGATCACCACATCATAAACATCGGCGGTCTCGCGGGCGGCACGCGCCCACGAGAACTGGGCGGCGCGCGCCAACCCCGCCTGGGCCATCTGCGCGCGCAGAGAATCATCCTCCAGCACAGCCCGTAAGCAAGCAGACATGGCCTCCACGTCCTCGGGCGCAAAGTAGGCCGCCGCATCGCCGCCCA
>DAIRUQ010000103.1:0-10129 GCA_036803245.1 Chloroflexota bacterium
AGAGCTGACGCTCTCTGATCCCGCACTGCCCGCGCGGGTCGTGCTGGAGGCCTACTCGCCATTCATCCCGCTGAATGCCGATGACTCGGGCCTGCCCATCGCCGCCCTCAACTATACCGTGCACAATCAAACGGGCGAGCCGCTAGAGATCGCTTTGGCGTTCAATCTGTTCAACCCCCTGGGCTACCCTGGTTCGGGGCCGTTCATGGGTCCTCACCTGGGCCAGAACCTGAACAGCTACCATGACGACGGCCTGGTGCGCGGTCTGGCCATGACCACCAGCAAGGTCTCTCCTGACGACCCAGCGTACGGCACCATGGCACTGATGACCACCTGGCCCGATACCTTTTGCCAATGCTCTTGGCTGCGGGGAGGCTGGTTCGATGCCCTGCATGACTTTTGGGATCACTTTTCGCGTCAAGGCACGCTGGCCCCGCGAGATCTGGGGCCTTCCGACGACGGCACGTCGGATGTGGGGACCTTGGGGCTACGCGCAACGGTGCCGCCAGAGGCCAGCGTCACGCTGCCGATCCTGCTGGGCTGGCATTTCCCGACCTTTATCAAGTACTGGGGCGGTTCGGCGGGCTGTGATCGATGTGACTGCGAGCGCCCTCGCTGGCGCAACTATTACGCCTCCCAGTGGCACGATGCCACCGAAGTAGTCCACTACTTTGCGGCCAACCAGCAGCGGCTGCATGACGGCACCCGAGCGTTCACCAAGACCCTGCTGGAAAGCACGCTTCCTGACCACGTGCTGGATGCGCTATCCAGCCAGGCCTCGATCCTGCATAGCCCCACGGTGCTGCGGCTGGAGGACGGCACCTTTTACGGGTTTGAGGGCTGCCACGGCGATGCAGGCTGTTGCGAAGGCTCCTGCACGCACGTGTGGAACTATGCCCAGACGGTGGCCTATCTGTTCCCATCGCTCGAACGGTCCCTGCGCGATGCCGACTATATCTACAACCAGCGTCCCGATGGCCACATGGCGTTTCGGCTGCAGCTGCCCCTGGGCAGCCCTATGTCGGACTTTCACGCCGCCGCTGACGGCCAGCTCGGAGGCATCCTCAAGGTCTACCGTGATTGGCAGCTCTGCGGCGACGATGCCTGGCTCCGCCGCCTCTGGCCCAAGGTCGTCAAGGCTCTCGAGTACGCCTGGGAGCAGTGGGACCCCGATCGAGACGGCGTGATCACGGGCATCCAGCACAACACCTATGATATCGAGTTCGTTGGACCCAACACCATGATCGGCTCGTTCTACCTGGGCGCGCTGCATGCGGCGGAGCGCATGGCCCTCCATCTCGGTGACACCGAGCGGGCCGCCCTCTACCATACAGTGTATGAGCGCGGCCGCGCCGCTACCGAGGATCTGTTTAACGGCGAGTACTATATCCAGCGCGCCCCAGACGACCCCGAGCTCAAGTACCAGTATGGGGAGGGTTGCCTCTCTGATCAGTTGATCGGGCAGTGGTTTGCCCACATCGTAGGCCTTGGGCATATCCTGGACCCCGATCATGTCCGCAGTGCCATCCAGGCCGTGTTCCGCCACAATTGGCGGACGGACTTTTGGGAGCACGCCAACCCGCAGCGCATCTATGCCTTGAACGACGAGCAAGGGCTGCTGCTCTGCTCGTGGCCGCGAGGCAACCGCCCGAGATTCCCGTTCGTCTACTCGGATGAGGTGTGGTGCGGCATCGAGTACCAGGTAGCCAGCCACCTGATCTATGAGGGGTTCGTGGATGAGGGGTTAGCCGTGGTCAAGGGCGTCCGCGCACGGCACGATGGCAAGCGCCGCAACCCGTGGAACGAGTTCGAGTGTGGCAGCCACTATGCCCGATCGCTGGCGTCGTGGTCAGTGCTGCTGGCGCTCTCTGGCTTCCAGGCCGATGCGCCCAACCGACGGCTGGCCTTTGCGCCCAAGCTGGCCTCCGACCCCTTTGGGTGCTTTTGGTCCACCGCCTCGGGATGGGGCGCCTATCGCCAGAGCGCAGCAGGGTGGGCCGAGATCCGGGTCGAGCAAGGCAGTCTCACCCTGGCCGCCCTCGGGCTTGGCACGCTGAGTGGGACCGCCGCGCAAGCGACCGTGGAAGGCCGCCATTACGCAGCAGAGTGCCAGCCCGTTGCTGGGGGCTGCGAGGTCCGCTTTGAGCGGGATGTTGAGATTGGCGCTGGGCAGACGCTGCGCGTTGCGCTCTCGCGCTAGTCCACCCACGTCGGAAACGCAGCCTCGGGGGCAGGTCCCCGAGGCTGTTGTGCGCTCACCGAACCCAGTTTGACAACCTTACCCCCCTAGGGTATAGTCGTGCCGAAACGCACGATCTCTTCCAGAGGAGTAGGGGTAAGAGAATGACCAGGTATGTCGTCGTCGGTGGGGTGGCGGGCGGAGCGACGGCCGCGGCACGGCTGCGACGGTTGCGCGAGGACGCCGAGATCGTGGTCTTGGAGCGAGGCCCGTATGTCTCTTTTGCCAACTGCGGCCTGCCCTATTGCGTCGGGGGCGTGATCAAGGAGCGTGAGGCGCTGCTGGTCTCTACCCCAGAAAAGCTGCGCGAAGAGTTCAACATTGACGTGCGCACCCGCCACGAAGTGGTAGCGGTCCGCGCTGGCGATCACGAGGTCGATGTGCGCGACCTCACCACGGGGCAGACGCACACCCTCCGCTATGACAAGCTGCTTCTGTCCCCTGGTGCCAAGCCCTTTGTTCCGCCTGCGCCGGGCATCGATCTCCCAGGAGTATTCACCCTCCGCAGCATCCCGGATATGGACCGCATCAAGCAACACATCGAGGATACAGGCGCCCAGGAAGCGGTGGTGGTAGGCGGGGGGTTCATCGGCCTGGAGATGGCCGAGAACCTGCATCGTCGTGGGCAAAGAGTCACCGTCGTCGAGCTGCTGCCTCAGGTGATGACCGCCCTCGACTATGAGATGGCCGCCATGCTTCACGCCGAGCTCGAGGACAACGAGATCAAGCTCATCCTTGGGGATGGGCTATCGGCCATCGAATCCCACGACTCGGCCGGCCTCGACGTGATCCTGAGCAGCGGCCGTCGCGTCCGTGGCGATCTGGTGCTGCTGGCGCTTGGCGTCCGGCCCGAGAGCGAGCTGGCCCGTAGCGCTGGCTTGGCCTTGGGGCCCCGCGGCCATATCGTGGTGGATTCGGCCATGCGCACCTCCGATCCGGATATCTTTGCCGTGGGCGATGCCGTGCAGACCTATCATCGCGTCACCGGCCAACCGTGCGCCATCCCGCTGGCCGGTCCAGCCAACCGTCAGGCGCGCGTGGCCGCCGACAACATGGTAGGCCGAGAGAGCGTGTATCCCGGTACGCTGGGCACGTCCATCGTGCAAGTCTTTGGCCGCACGGCGGCCTGCACGGGCGCCAACTCGGACATGCTCACCCGCGAGGGCATCCCGTTTCTCTCGCACACGATCCACGCCCATGACCATGTGGGTTACTACCCTGGCGCTACGCCATTGACCATCAAGCTCCTCTACGCTCCCGGCGACGGGCGCCTGCTGGGCGCGCAGGTGGTGGGCACCAACGCAGTGGACCGCACGATCGACGTCCTGGCCACCGCAATGACCAGCAATCTGACCGTCCACGACCTGGAGGAACTAGAGCTGGCCTATGCGCCACCGTTCGGTGCGGCCAAGGATCCGGTCAACCTTGCTGGGTTCGCGGCCACCAACCGCCTTCGCGGCGATAGCCAGGTGGTGACCTGGGACATGCTGACCACCAACGGCGACGAGTACGGCGTCCTGGACGTACGCAGCGAACCCGAGTGGGAGATCGGTCACTTGGAGGGCGCCGTCCACATCCCGAGTGGCCAGATCCGCCAGCGCCTCGGCGAGCTGGACCCGAGCAAGACCTGGGTTTGCATCTGCAAGATAGGCCGCCGGGCCTATGTGGTGGAGCGGATCCTCGCCCAGGCGGGGATCAAGGCGGCCACGCTGGCTGGGGGATGGGATACCTACCAGGCAGCCACCAGGCCGCTCTCAGCCGGGAGAAAAGAGATGCCCACACAAGGGGAAAACCGAGCGCAAATGCCAGCAACTCTCGCTCAGGCTAACGCACACATCGCAGAGCCAACCAGCGTGGTAGAGTTGGATGCCTGCGGCCTACAGTGCCCAGGCCCGATCATGGCGGTCTACCAGCGAATGCAGTCGATCGAGCCAGGCACAGTGCTCCAGGTCACGGCCACCGATCCAGGTTTTCGGCGAGACGTCGCGGCCTGGTGTGAGCGAACCGGCAACCCGCTTCTGGCCGTCGAGAGCTCCGATGGTCACATTGTCGCCCACATCCAAAAGGGCACGCTAGCCCAGGCCGATACTGCCATCCCCACCGCTGCCACTAACAACAAGACCATGGTCGTGTTCTCGGGCGAGCTGGACAAGGTCTTGGCGGCGTTCGTCATCGCCAATGGCGCCGCCGCCATGGGCCAACAGGTAACCCTATTCTTTACCTTCTGGGGGCTCAACGCGCTGCGAAAGAAGAAGGGGCCGCGCGTGGCCAAGAATCTGGTGGAGCGCATGTTCGGTTGGATGCTCCCCAGGGGCGCGGATCGTCTCAAGCTCTCCAAGCTTAACATGGCGGGCCTGGGCACAGAGATGATGAAAGCCGTGATGCGCGGCAAACGGATTGATTCGTTGCCAGAGCTGATGGCCAAGGCGCAGGAGCAAGGCGTACGGCTGATCGCCTGTCAGATGTCCATGGAGATGATGGGGATCAAGCCCGAAGAGCTGATCGACGGCGTCGAGATCGGCGGCGTGGCGACGTTCATCAACGAGACTGACCGCGGCAACGCCAGCCTGTTCATCTAGCCCCAGCGGACCGATAGTTCGAACGCGGCGGCCGCTCCTTAGGGAGCGGCCGTCTCGCCATAGATGTGCTGATAGATGCGATAGCCCTCATAGATCAGCCGTACATAGTCTTGAGGCTCGCTGAGGGGCATCGTCTCGTGAAACAGGTCATGATCCGCGATCATGCCGCCCCCCGCCCAATTACTGAGGTTCGTTGGACCGGCGTTATAGCCGACCAAGGCAGCGATCCAGTCGTTGTCATACTCTTGCAGGAGCATCTCCAGATACCACACCCCCTGCATGACGCTGACGTGAGGCCTGGTCAGCAGCCCTCGGTGGAATGGCTCGGGGCCCACACGCTCAGCGATCCAGGCCCCGGTGGCCGGCATCACCTGGGTGAGCCCGGTAGCCCCGGCCCACGAGACCGCATCGGGTCTGAACCGGCTCTCTTGCCGTACGAGCGCCATAAAGAGCAGCGGATCTACCCTAGCATCGGCACAGGCATCCCATACCAAGTCTGCATAGTGAGTGGGGTAGGCCAGGCGCCAGAGATCGCGCACCGGCTCCTGCCCGGCCTCGCCCGCCAGACGGATGACACGCTCGGCCGCGGCGATAGCCTGATCGTACATGCCCAACGCCTCGGCATGCTGCGCCAGATCCAGCAAGGCGGGGGCATCATCCTTGAGCTCGGCCCGCACCGTCGTCAGGCTCTCGCGAGCCCAGGTGCCCCAGCCGGCGGCCCAGGCAGCGTTGGCACAGCGCACCAGCGGATGATCGGCAACGGCCGCTGACGCTGCCCCTGCCGGCGCCTCCCACCAGCCACGAGCCCAGGCGTGCAAGCCCTCCCACTCTTCTGGAGTCAGCGGAAGGGGGGCCTGTGCCACTCGTTCGCTCACAAGCCCGATGCCCTGCCGTCGATCGCGGGCGCGCAGACCATGATAGCCCCAAGGGAGCGCCGAAGCGGCGGCCTCCCATGCGGTGTGGGCCTCTTGCTGGGCGCCTAGATGCTCCTGTGCCAAGCCAACCCAGAGCTGGAGCCGAGGCCGTGCACCGGCCACCGACGCGTCCAGGGCGACCGACCACTGGTCCACCGCCACCTGCCACTGCCCCAGAGCATAGGAGGCCAGCCCCACGCGGAACCGAGCCTCAGGCACCCGGCTATCGGAGGGATACTCGTCCACCAGCCGCTGATAGTACTCGCGGGCCAGCTCCCATCGTGCACTCCGCTCCCACGACACGGCGGTGCGCCACAAGGCTTCGGGGGCACGGGCATGGGTGGGGAGGACGCGCACAAATTCATGGTAGATGCCAGCGGGATCGCCGCCTAGCGAGGCCGCCGCGGCCGCCTTGCCCATCCAAGCGTCGCCGGCCAGCGGATCAGACCCGTGGGCGGTGATGATCTCGTCATACGCAGCCACGGCTTCGTCGTAACGCCCCAGGGCGGCCAAGGACCAGCCCTTCCAAAGCAACGCCTGCGCGGTCTCCTGCCCCTGCTCGATGGCACGATCGGCGGCCTCGATGGCCCGCAGGTAGGCCTTGGCGTAGTAGAGCGTGGCGGCCTGCTCATTGGGAGAGAGGTCAAGGTCGCCCAGCTCGATTAGCCGCTCCAACGCCAGGTAGGCACCATAGGCCTGGGGGCGTTCGCGCACCACGGCCCGCAGAATGGGGCGCGCCTCCTCGACGCGTCCCGCCTCAACGAGGGTAACGCCCCGGTACTGGTTGAGCAGCGCGCGATAGTCAGCAAACTGCGAGTAGCTCAGGATTCCGTCATAGGTGGCCAGGGCCTGCTCATAGTCGCCCGCGCCGCGGTATGACAGGGCCAAGAGCTCCATCACCTCCGCCCGACGGGAAGCCGGCAGCGACGAGAGATCGACCGTGGCCAGCTCGGCGGCGGCGCCGGCTGGGTCGCCCATTTCTCGCAAGAGGGTAGCAGCCTTGAAGCGCGCATAGGGCCCGCTCTCGGGCGCCAGATCGGCCATGCGCCGATAGGCCGCAACGGCCTCCTGGGTGTGCCCCATCTGAGAGCGCAGGTCGCCCAATGCACCCCACGCACCGGCCCAGTCTGGAAAAGACCCAATCAGGGCCTCGTAGACGGCAATGGCATCGGCAGGGCGGTCTTCGGCCGCATAGGCTTGGGCCAGGTCAGACAGTGCCTCTGGACCCAACCCCAGAACCTGAGACGGCGCACCCTCGGCCAACGCGATCAGGTCTTGCACGCGCCCCTCATAAGCCAGTTGCCGAATGGCGCGATCAAGGTCGCCCTCGGGAAAGGGCGTGCTGGTGGGCATGGGCGTTGCCGTCGGCGGAGCTGGGGTTGCCTCGCCGGGTGTGCTAGCCTGCTCGCCCTGAACGGCGACGCCTGGCTCGGCCACGGGGATCGCGGACTGTGACGCAGCCTCAGATAACACCTCGGGCGTGAGGGGTGGCAGCAGCTCGGCCACTGGCGCGCCGCCACACGAGACCAGCAGCAACACTAGCCCAAGAAGAATTGAGCAAAGCCCGGTCCACCGGAACTGCTGTCTGAAGGGCTTATGCGTCTGGTCCATGTGCATTTTTCTCCTGTCGCCGCCAGTACCGCCGGTAGAAGGACAGCGGCGCGGCACGCTCGGGGATCTCTCTAGCCTGGCGATCCCATTCTGCCATGGCCTGGTCGGCTTGTGCAAAGCAACGTTGCGCGAGTTCACTACGATGGGAGGCGGTGTCAGCACCTTCTCGGCACAGCGCCTGCACAGACCTGGCGAACTGCTGCTCCAGCCGGTCACGGCTTGCTTCAATGACGCGGCTGCGCTCGCCATAGTTCCGCAGCACGCACCGGTGCAGACGCTCATGACGCCACCAGAGCGCGCGCTCATCGTAGCGGGCCCCCGGCGCCCGCCCCATGTCAGGCAGGGGGGCGCCATTGAGAAACAGCGGCTTGAAGGTGCTCAGGCAGGGCGCCGAGGTGCCCGTCACCCAGAAGGTATCGTGAGGCTCACCCAGGTGCGCCACCAACGAGCAGGTGGTCTGGCTTGCACGAGTCAGGTTGTTGGCGGCATGCATGCAGATACTGGCCATGGAGCTGCGGCGCGGGTCAAAGGCGGCCTCTTGTTGGGCACCGTGGTCCCGCAAAAAGCTCATCATCAGTGCGGGCGTGATCTGTCCCTGATGCTCCTTGAGCAGCGCCGTGGCCCGGGTCTGGCGGGCCACGCACCGGCTAAAGGTAGTGTAGAACCGATCCGAATAGCAGCGACGGAAGCCAAAGGTCTCGCCGCGCTTGAGCCAGCCGCGCCGGCGGGCGTTCTCCACCAGGCCAGGCGAGGCCAAGTCCCAGGACTCTTCGATGGTCAGCCCATTGCTGATAGCCCGCACGTCGCGAACCCTTTCTGCGGCCCAGTGCGCGCCCGCGGTCTCTAGCACCCATGCCTGCTGGCGGTCAGCGATGAGAAAGGCGTTGTGGTAGCGCATCGTTTTGTTCTGATAGCCCGCCACGCCGCCCTGCCCGTATTCGCTCAAGAGATCGGTGAGGATCTCCAGCGCACGCTCGGCGTTGGAGGCTCGCTCCAGCGCCAGTCGCATCATATCCATGCCCAGAAGGCCCGTCTCGGCATGAGCTTCCTTGGTAAAGACGGCTTCATTACCGATGGTCACGCCGTGCTCGTTGGCGCCCATCTCGCAGCCCCACATCCAGAAAGGTTTGCAGAGCAAGACCTCATTGGTCTCTCGCACCTGCGGCACCCGGAGATAGGTGCACTCTACCAAGCCGTCCGGGGCGTGCTCCTGCCGCGGCTGCCAGATGACGGCGTGGGCCTCGTTGGGCTCTCGATCGCTGTTCTTGGCCAGGATCACCGAGCCATCGCTGGTAGCGTTGCCCAGCGCGACGAGCGTGTCACACATGCTCTCCCTCCCTCGCGGCCCAAGACGCGGTTCGTTTGACCCTGTCGCGACCGTAACCTATACTCGGCCGCCGTGCCGTCCCACAGATGGAGTATTGCATGAGCCGGATCATCAACACCGCCAGCCCTGGCAAGCTGCGCAGCCAGGCCCGCCGAACCATCGCCGAGGTGCTACGCAACCTGATGCACAAGGACCCCGCCGACCCCGAAGCCAAGGACATGGCCGCGTGCGTGGTCTACGCCCTGCGGGACATCGAGTCCACCATCGACACAACCGTAGAAGCTTGGGAAAAACGCGATTATTACCTAAAGGCCGACAGGTTTCGCCTGGATTGGGAATGGGTCGGCAAGGAAGCCTCCCAGCTCGAGCGACTGATTCGCCAAGGCCGCTGGTCCGACGTGAGCCAGCAGTTGGTCGGATTGGTCACCCGTTTTGGCGATATCAAGATCGGCCGAGCTATGCGCCCCGCCTCCACCTGGCAGGGCTGCTATGAACGGCTGCTGCAGGACGATTGAGCCGTTCGCACGGCTCAGGGCGTCGCCGGCAATAGCACCACAGAGTTGGTCAGCTCGCCAATACCCTCGATGGCTAGGGTGATGACGTCGCCGGCCTGCAGCGTGAACGTGTCGGGCGGCACGACGCCGGTGCCGGTCATCAAGAAGGCGCCATTGGGAAAGCTGTTGCAGCGCCCCAGATAGCCAGCCAGTTCCTCCAGGGAGCGATGCAGATACGACGTGGAGGTCGCACCCTCAAAGGCAACCAGGTCGTCACGCACGATGCGGCAAGTGATCCCAAGAGCCAGCGGATCAAAGCTCGGATCGGGCAGCCGGATCCATGGACCCAGGGCGCAGGCGCGATCATAGACCTTGGCTTGGGGCAGATAGAGCGGATTCTGGCCCTCGATGTCGCGCGAGCTCATGTCGTTGCCCACGGTATAGCCGACGATCTCGCATTGAGGCGTAAGCAGTAGGGTCAGCTCGGCCTCGGGGACATCCCAGGTGGAATCCTCGCGAATGCCAACCGGTTCGCCAGGACCGCTAACGCGATGGGACGTCGCCTTGAGGAACAGCTCTGGCCGCTCGGCGGCATAGACACGGCCATAGATGGTCGGCTCTTGTGATTCGCGCATGCGGGCCTCGCGGCTCATCTCGTAGGTCACACCGGCCGCCCACACTTCCTGGGCGCCAATGGGGGGCAAGAGCTGCAACCCACGCGTCAGCAGATCGTTGACGGTGCCCATGGGCGTTGACAGGGAAATGGCGCTGGCGAGATTCTCCAGGGCGGCCTGCGTCCGTCCAGCCGCGCCTCGCAGCCAGGCGTCGAGGCTAGCCACTTGCGGCTGACCGAGATCGGTCAGGTCGTAGAGCATACCGTCAGTGATGACGCCAAAGCGATCACGGTCCAGGCCATGGTTGAAACGGCAGAGAAAGCGTCCGGTGCGCATGCGTCCTCCTAGTCG
>DAIRUQ010000104.1:0-10007 GCA_036803245.1 Chloroflexota bacterium
AGCGCGATCACCTGGGCGGCCACCTGATTCGGCGTCTTGTCGGCCATCTCGATGTGAAACGGGATCCGCTGGTAAGCCGGCAACCTTTGGGTCAAGAGCTCTCCAGTGCGCACCGCCAGATCATCGCCCGACAGCATGGGACGCGAGGCCCCGCTGCCCAGGCGCCCCACCAGCGCGTCGGGCCGGCAACCCAGGCAGACCACCAGGCCACACTGCGATAGCACCCGCCGGTTCTCGTCGCTGACCAGGGCGCCCCCGCCGGTGGCCACGACTAGATCGGCCTGCTGCGCCAGCTCGCCACAGAGCTCTGCCTCCAGGGCACGAAAGCGAGCCTCGCCCTCTCGGCGAAAGATCTCGGGGATGGGCATGCCCGCCCGCTCCTCGATGAGAGCATCCATGTCCACAAAGGGACGCCCCAGCATCGCGGCCACACGGCGGCCAACGGTGGTCTTGCCCGTTCCCATGAACCCCGTGAGAATGACGTTCTCAGAACCTGCTGTCATCACTCACCCTCGTCACGATCTGAGCCACGGTGTCGCCCCCGTAGCGTTCCAGCAGCGCATCGGCCAGCACCCATGCCACCATCGTCTCGGCCACCACCGCCGCCGCCGGCACGGCGCAAACATCCGAGCGCTGATACTCGGTCTGAGCGGGCTGCCCCGTGGCAAGATCCACAGTCTGCTGGGGTGTGACCGTCGTGGGAATAGGCTTCATGGCCGCGCGCATCACCAGTGGCTCTCCGTTGGTGATGCCTCCCTCGACTCCGCCAGCCCGGTTCGCGTGTCTCGTGACCTGCCCCTCCTCCAAAAAGAGCGCGTCATGCACCTGGGTTCCGGGCATGATTGCGTTCGCCCAAGCGGGGCCGATCTCGATCCCCTTGATGGCCTGGATGCTCATCAGCGCCTGCGCCAGGCGACCATCCAGCCGCCTGTCCCAGTGTACGTGGCTTCCCAGTCCCACCGGCAGGCCCTGCGCGACCACCTCGACTACACCGCCCAACGAGTCGCCCGCCTCGCGCGCCCGGTCGATAGCGGCCCGCATGCGCTGGGAAGCGCTAGCGTCGGGGCAGGCCACGTCAGACGTCCGTGACAGCTCCGCCCGAGCTTGGTAGCCCATGCCCTCCAGATCGGCGCACACCTCGCCGATGGCGACCACATAGCCATCCACCTGCACGTGCACAGCGGCCAGCAGAAGTTTGGCCAAGGAACCAGCGGCCACCCGTGCAGCCGTCTCTCGCGCGCTGGCACGCTCCGCCACGAGCCGAAGATCTCGTAGGCCATACTTGATCCCGCCTGCCAGGTCGGCATGTCCGGGTCGCGGCCGAGTCCACGGCGGCACCTGGCGATCCCGCCAGTTGGCCCAATCACGGTTGCGAATCAGCATGGCAACCGGCGCGCCGATGGTCTCCCCGCCCAAGACGCCCGCCAGCAGCTCGATCTGATCCTGCTCGATAGCTTGGCGTCCGCCGCGGCCATAGCCCCCCTGTCGCCGTGCCAGGCATTGGTTCACAACGTCGGGATCGACGGCCAGCCCCGCCGGCAGCCCCTCGACGATGGTCACCAGGGCCGGGCCGTGAGACTCACCTGCGGTCAGGAATCGTAGCATGCCGTTCTCCCTCCAAGGCCTCCAGGCAGGCCCTTCTCATGATCGCCACATCGGGCTCGCGTCCCGACCAGAGGCGCAGCGACTCGGCCCCCTGGTGCACGAGCATGCCAAGCCCGTTCTCAGCGCGAGCGCCGGCGCGCCCGGCCAGCCGCATAAGCATCGTCTCCTGCGGATTGTAGACCAGGTCGAACAGCGAGACATCGCCAGGATACGTCACCTCTGGGCACCAGGCCATTGCATCCACGTCGGGCCACATGCCCGCCGAGGTGGTGTTGACCACCAGAGAGGCCCCGGCCACCGCTTGGGCCAGCGTGGTGGCCTCCAAGGCGGCCCCACGCACCCGGCCAGCGCCGTGCGTCGCCATGTCAGCCGCCAGCGCCTCAGCGCGATCGGCGTGACGGTTCAGAATCAGGATCTCGTCAGCTGTCGCACAAAGCGCATACACCACGGCCCGCGCCGCGCCTCCCGCTCCCAACACCACCACACGGCCGTTGGCCTCCATCTCTGCATCGGCTAACGCCCGCAAAAAGCCGGACACATCGGTGTTGTGGCCCGTCAGCCCTTTTGCACCTAGCAGAATCGTGTTGACGGCGCCTACCACGCGAGCCTCTTTGGTGAGGCGATCCATACAAGCCATCGTCGCCTGCTTGTGGGGCACGGTCACGTTGGCGCCCACGAAACCCAGAGACTGCAAACCGGCGATAGCCTCCGGTAGCCGATCCGGCGGCACCGGCAGCGGGACATAGCACCAGTCCAGGCCCATGGCCGCCAAGGCAGCGTTCTGCATGGCCGGGGAGACGCTGTGCTCGGTGGGCCAGCCGAACAGCCCTACCAGTCGGGTGCGTCCTGTGATCCTTGGCACTGCGGTGCCACCTCCTATTGCCAACGCATAGCTGCAGGCGCCAGTTCCTCCATGACCCGATCAAAGCCGGGAAACGAATCCACGACGCAGCGAGCACCCGCGACCAGCGTCTCGCCCTCGGCCACCAGTCCCGCCACCGCCAACGTCATGGCCAAGCGATGGTCGCCGCCGCAATCCACCTCTGCTCCCACCAGCGGCGTGGGGCCGCTGATGACAAAGCCATCCAGCCGCTCCTCGACCTGAGCGCCCAGTCGCACCAACTGCCCCGCCAACGCCGCGATGCGATCGGTCTCTTTGACGCGGAGCTCCTCGGCGCCGGTGATGACCGTCTCACCCTCGGCCTGGGTTGCCAGCAAAGCCAGCACCGGGAACTCGTCGATCATGCGCGGAACCAGCGCCGCAGGTATCATCGCCCCCTTCAGCGGCTGCGCCTCGACGATCAGATCCCCGACGGGCTCGCCGCCCTCCTCACGAACGTTCGCGCAGCGAACGCTGGCGCCCATGGCGGCGATGGCATCCAGGAGACCCGTGCGCGTGTAGTTGAGGCCCACATCGCGAATGATCACGGGATCGTTGGCCGCCAAGAGCCCAGCGCCAATCACAAAAGCTGCCGACGAGAAATCGCCAGGCACCCGCACATCCTGCGGCGGAATGGCAGCGACAGGGCCGTGGAGCGTATGACAGTGGCCCTCGGTCTTCAGGGGCACGCCTCGCGCCACCAGCATGCGCTCGGTGTGGTCCCGCGAAAGACCCGGCTCGGAGAGCGTCGTGGCGCCCTGGGCAGAAAGTCCCGCCAGCAGGAGGCTCGACTTTACCTGGGCGCTAGCCACCGGCAGATCATAGTGGATCCCGTGCAGCGCACCGCCCCGGATCGCCAGGGGTGGATATCGGCCCTCGTCCCGCCCATCGATGCGAGCTCCCATGGCTCGCAGCGGCTCCACCACCCGCCCCATCGGCCGCCTACTCAGCTGTGGATCGCTCGTCAGCACCGAGAACCAAGGCCGCCCTGCCAGCAGGCCCGCCAGCAGCCGCATGGTGGTGCCCGAGCGAATACAGTCGAGCGGAGCGGTTGGCTCGGCCCATTCGGCCAGAGCGCGCCCCTCGACGATGAGGTCGTTGCCGTCAGCCTCGATGGTCGCCCCCAGTGCGCGCATGCAGCCGATGCTGGCACGGCAATCGGTGCCGTCCAGATAGCCCGAGATCCGTGAGCGGCCCTCGGCCATAGCGGCCAGCAGTATGGCCCGATGGGTGATAGACTTGTCACCCGCGACCCGCACCTCTCCGCCCAGTCGCGTCGGTCGTCGCACGCGTACGTTCATGGGAACAGCCTCATCCTTCGATGGCGAGCGGCGGCCAGCAGCTCAGCCACCCGTGCGTCGTCCTGTTGCGACAGCAGGCTGCGCAGGGCATCCAGCGAGCCTTGGGCGGCATCCAGCGCATCCAGCACGCAATCCCGGTTCGTCTGCAGGATATCGAGCATCATCCGTACATCGCTGGCAGCCACGCGGCTGGTATCGCGAAAGCCACTGGCTGCCAGATTCCACGCGAGGTCGTCCTCCGAGGAGAGCGTCTCGGCCGCCAGGACCAAGGCCACCGCCATGCAGTAGGGCAGGTGACTGGCCGCGGCCACCGCGGCGTCATGCCTGGCGGGATCCAGCACCACGGGCTTGGCGCCGACGCCTTCAGCCAGGGCGGTAGCCAGCGCGAGCGCATCCGGCGTCGTGTTGGGCAAAGGGCAGAGCACATAGCGCTTACCCTCATAGAGGGCTGGGTCAGCCACCGCCAGCCCAGATGCCTCTTTGCCGCACATGGGGTGGCCCCCCACCGCGTGGACCGCGCTCGGCAACGCCTCCATCGCTGCGCAGATAGCGCGCTTGGTGCTACCCACGTCGGTGACCAGGGCGCCGGGCTTGAGCAGGGCCCCCATCGTTGCCAGCTTGGCGACAATGTCGGTCACCGGTGTCGCCAAGACGATGACATCCGCATCAGCCAAGGCTTGCCCCACGTCGGTGGTCGCCTCATCAACGAACCCGAGCTGGCGCGCCCGCGAGATCTTGGACGCCTGCCGGGTCACGCCCACCACCCGTCGGCAGCTTTCTCGCCGGCGGAGCGCCGCGGCCAACGAGCCGCCCATGAGCCCCAGGCCAACCACCGTCACCTGGGCATCGGCCAAGGCTACGACCATCTTGCCCCCTAGACCTCGCGACCGACGGCTGCGGCCACCGCCTTGACGCGCTGCACCAGCTCGGCGAAACGGTCCGGCCGCAGCGATTGCTCGCCATCCGACAGCGCCATCTCGGGCTGCGGATGCACCTCCACCAGCAAACCGTCAGCACCCGCGGCCACTGCCGCCAAGGCCAGCGAGGACACCCAGCGCCAGTTACCGCAAGCATGGCTGGGATCCACCAAGACGGGTAGATGGGTGAGCTCCTTTAGCACGGGCACAGCGCTGATATCCAGCGTGTTGCGCGTAGCGCGTTCAAAGGTGCGAATGCCTCGTTCGCAAAGCATCACGTCCTCGTTCCCATGGGAGAGCACATACTCGGCCGACATCAGCAGCTCCTCCATGGTCGACATCATACCACGCTTCAAGAGCACCGGCTTGCCGGACTCGCCCACGGCATGCAGCAGGTTATAGTTCTGCATGTTGCGGGTGCCAATCTGGAGGATGTCCACGTGTTCGGCCACCAGATCGACTTGCTCCGGCGCCATCACCTCTGTCACTACGGTCATGCCGGTCTCAGCCCTGATCTCGGCGAGCAACTCTAGCCCTTCGCGCCCCAACCCCTGAAAGCTATAGGGTGAAGTGCGGGGCTTGAACACCCCCGCCCGCAAGACGCCGATGCCCTGCGCCCGCACTGCGTCCGCTGTCTCCCAGAGCTGCTCGCGGCTCTCCACCGCACAGGGGCCAGCCATGATGACCACCCGCTCAGCCCCGATGGCGATGCCGTTCAGGGAGACAACCGTATCGCGGGGGTGAAAGCCCCGCCCTGCTAGCTTGTACGGCTTGAGAATCCGCACGACCTGGGCCACGCCATCCATGGCCTCAAAGACGCTCTCGCGTAGGCGCCGCTGGTCGCCGATCACGCCGATGATGGTGGCCTCTTGGCCTTGGGAGAGGTGTGCCTCGCAGCCCAGCTCGCGCACACGCTCGACCACACCCTGCACGTCTGCCTCGGTAGCCGCTTGGGCCATGACGACGATCATCTGCCTTACTCCTTCCCTGCCGCCAGATCCGGCCGCAAGGCCGCGGCCTGGCGCAGGTAGACATGCTGCACGCTCGACTGTGGGACGTCCGTGTTCCACAGTAGGAGCACGCGGATACACCGAGGCAACGCGCCAGGAACCGGGATCTCTTGGGCGTCCAGAAGCGGGACCTGGTCCCACCCCAGATCCCGCGCCGCCGCGGCAGGAAAGGCTGCGTCGAGATCCGGCGTCACCGTGAACCACGCCGCCGCCAAGCGCTCTTTGGCAAAGCCGTTGGCCGTTTGCAGTGACAACAGCAGCTCGTGAGTGGCGGCCAAGATCTCTTCTCCGTCATTCCTGCTGACTGTGGTCGCCCCTCGAATCCCCCTGGTCTCCATAGTCCTCCTTGGTACACAAAAAACGCGAAGCCTGCGCCTCGCGTTCAGTCCGGTCCTCTTTGGGTTATAGCGCTACGATGAACTACAACTCCCTGCCAGGCGCACAGAGCCCCTTATGTGGCTGGGATAATAATAGGTAAAAGCCTCGATTCGGTCGGAGCGACCGCGCATGAAACACCCACCCATCCGCGAGCTAGGCCTCACGATCATGTGGGCAAAGGTAGCACATCTCTCTGGCGCCGTCAAACGCCAGAACTAGCTTGCGCCGTCGGCGGGGTCGGCCGGGTGGTGTCGGGCCCAGCGCGCAGCCGGCTCGTCGAGAATCGGTTCGCTCCACGGGCAGCCCCCGTGCTCGACCGCATAGGGACAGGCCTCTAGAGGGTGCCTTGGCGCCTCGATGCCCAGGAGCCTCAACCCACGCACCAGGTGACAGAGCGGCAGCCCTACCACGTTGGCATAGCAGTCCTCGAGGCGCGACACCGGCGCAAAGACGGCGTGCTGGATGGCATAGGCGCCGGCCTTGTCGAGAGGATCGCCCGTGGCCACGTAAGCATCGATCTCTGCCTGGCTGTAGGAACGCATCGCCACGCCGGTCGTCGCCAGTTGCATCAGCATCCGGCCGGCAGCGGGATCAACCAACGCCAGGCCGGTCATCACCTGATGCTCGCGCGCCCTCAGGCGACCCAGCATGCCAGCCGCGTCGTCAGCGTCGGCCGGCTTGCCGAGTATGTCGCCATCGAGCACGACCAGCGTATCCGCAGCGACGACCAGCGCGTCGTGCTGGGTACCGGCGACCGCCATCGCCTTGGTCGCCGCCAGTCGCACGGCCAGCTCTGCAGGCGCTTCGCCAGGACGTGAGCTTTCGTCCGCCTCCGCAGGCATGACCGCAAACCGGAACCCCAACGCCTCTAGCAGCTCATGTCTGCGAGGCGAAGCCGACGCGAGGAGTATCACGGATCAACCCGCCCTCCCACAGCCTCTTGAGCGAACGCGCAAAATCAAGGAACCATCAGAGGAGCATCATAGGTGCAGCACCCAGAGCGGGCAAACGGCACCTCGAGCGGTGCCTCGGACCAGACCTGCCCACGGCGCCCGAGGGCCACATCTGCAGTCCGCCCAGAGTGCTTTGACCAGTTGGCTGTGCCGACGTAGAATCACGCCCGTGTGTACGTGAGACGCACCCGATCGGGGGGAGAGGGTGAGAGCGCTCATCACTGGTGGTTGCGGCTTTATCGGCAGCCATCTGGCCGAAGCCCTACTGGACCGTGGCGACGACGTCATGGTCATCGACGATCTCAGCACGGGACGCATGGAGAACGTGGCGTCGCTCGTGTCTCATCGCAGGTTCTCGTTTGCCATCGAGTCCATCACCAACGAGACGGTGATGGATCGGCTGATCAGCGAATGCGATGTGATCTACCATCTCGCCGCTGCGGTGGGGGTGGACCTGATCGTCCAGGATCCCGTCCGCGTGTTGCATACCAACGTGGAGGGGTCTGCGGTCGTGCTGCGCATCGGGGCGCGGTACCGCAAGCAAGTCATGGTAGCCTCCTCGTCCGAGATCTATGGCAAGAGTGCCAAGGTGCCGTTCTCGGAGGATGACGACCGCGTGGTGGGCCCTACCTCACGCTCACGATGGAGCTATGCCTGCTCCAAGGCGATGGACGAGTTTCTCGCCTTGGCCTATGCCAAGCAGATTGGGCTGCCCATCGTGGTGATGCGTTTCTTTAACACGGTAGGGCCGCGCCAGACGGGCCGGTATGGCATGGTGATCCCCCGCTTTGTGCAGCAAGCCCTGCGTCACGAGCCGATCACCGTCTATGGCGACGGCCAACAGACGCGTTGCTTTGCCCATGTAGTCGACGTGGTCCGCGCCATCATCGGCCTCACAGACTGCCAGGCCGCGTTGGGCCGAGCTTATAACATCGGCAGCACCCAAGAAGTGACCATCGAGCAGGTGGCGCAGCGGATCATTGCGCTGACGAACAGCCAGAGCACGATCGTCAAGGTCCCGTACGAACAGGCGTATGAAGAGGGGTTCGAGGACATGCGACGGCGCCAGCCCGACATCAGCCGCATCGAGAGGGCCATCGGCTGGCGGCCAACCAAGGATCTCGACACAATCCTACAGGACGTCATTGCATACACAGAATCATCGCTTAACCAAGGATCGCTCAACCCTACCCGGAGAGCGACCTGTGCGTAGAGCCCGGCCGAGCCAGAAAGGCCGCGCCCTGGGCCAGATGCCAGGACGTCTACGACGGACGGGGCGGCTGGCGCTGTGGGTTGCCCTAGTCCTCGCTCTCGCGGTGACGGCGGGCTGCAATCCATCCTACGCCCCAGGCACGCCGCAGCCCGAGCAGAGCCAACGTGCGCCGACACAGACGGTCCTCGCGAACGAGCTTCGCGGAACGTTGACGGCCAAGGCCCCGACGGCCACCAACACACCGCCGCCAACGCCGACTGACACGCCGCTTCCGCCCACGCCAACAGCCACGCCTGAGCCAACGGCCACCGTGCCAGAGCCCGAGGTGTTGCCGGTGCTCGCGTACGTGCGGGTGGGCGAGGGGCAGACGGCGAACCTGGTCATTCGCGATCTCGCCACGGGCGAGGAACGTGTGCTCACGCACTTTGCCGAGCCGCTCGGCATCTATGATCTCGAGTGGTCCCATGACGGCATGAGCCTTGTGTTTGTCAGCGCCCACAACTATCTGGCCAGCAGCAGCAACGAGCGCAATGTGTTTGTCATTCAGCATGATGGCACCGACCTGCGCATGATAACGGGCGACAGCATGCCCCCCAGCGAGGCTTCGGGCCCGTTCGTCAGCGTCAGCGGCGTGATCTCGGGACCGACCACCTCGTGCTATGTCTCGGCTCAGGGAGTAGCCAGCCCCGCCACCACCAACGGCGAGGGAGAGTTCACGCTTGCCGGCGTGCCGGAGACATCCTCCTGGGTGCGGGCCGTGTGCGCGCCACCAGTGGCCTCGCCCGACGCGCCCCAAGGCGGCGAGGACGAGACTCTGGCCATCACCGCCTACCAAGGGGCCATCTCGTTCTCCGAAGGGGTCTCGATACCGCTCACCATTACCCTCGACGTGGCCCCCAGAGGCGCCGGTTGGCATCGCGCCTCGCTGGCGCCCGAGGGGGACCGCTTCTGCGGCATCCGCGACTCGTGGGCGCTGAGTGAGGACGGTGAGCCGGTCTATCAGTCGCAGGCGGTCATCTACGATCTGAACACCCACGAGACTGTGGACCTAGAGCTCCCCGAGGAGGCGCAGATCCAGGACGTGGCGTGGTCGCCCAACGGGGATCGAATCGCCGGCGCCTACCGGCTCGATCAGGGGTCATATGTCGCCTTGTGGGACACCTCGGGCAGACCACTCGAGTCGCTCCTAGAGATCGAGGATACGGACAGCGTCATCATGACGGTCAAGCAGGTCCGCTGGTCGCGCGATGGGTCGCATCTGGCATACGCCCAACACCAGCACTACTGGTGGGAGAATCCCACCTACAAGACCGAGCTGTGGACCCTGGCCGTGGCCGAACCCACGCCGCAGCTCGTCGCCGAGATGCGTTGGGGCGAGCACGCGACCAATCCATCCTGGACGGCCGATGGCGAGACGCTGTTCTACCAGTTCATCCGCGGGGCCGGCAATGATCCCACACCCGACATGGCGGAGGCGAGTCTGCGATCCATCCGCGCCGACGGCACCGGCAGACCCAACCCGCTGTTGGCGGGCGACAATGCTCTCCTGCCAGCCGCTCACCCGCTCTGTCCCATGAATAGCACTCGCCCCGAATTCAGGCTTGGGAATGATGGTCCATGACCAGCTCGCCGCGGGCTGAGCAGCGACCGCTCCGGGGCGCCCCCTATCCTCTCGGCGCCACCATCACCGAACAAGGCACCAACTTTTCGCTGTTTAGCGCCCACGCAACGTCAGTAGAGTTGCTCCTGT
>DAIRUQ010000105.1:0-3629 GCA_036803245.1 Chloroflexota bacterium
ATGCCCTCGTCGGGGCAGGGTGTGGTGGATGTGACGCTGCGCTTGGATGCCACCGAACTGGGCGTCGGACGTCATGGTGCCCAAGTGAGCCTGGTGGGGTTGGCGAACGATGGCTGTCAGCCGCCGGCCCCGCCGCTGACGCACACCTTTACCATCGAACTTGACGTCAGAGGGCGGCCCAGGAGCCATCTGCCCCTGGTTCGGCGCTAGCTGGCAGCCGCCTCTTGAGATGGCATCCCTCTCGGCCTAGAATGGCTGCTGGAGGAAAGATGGATCTGCCGTCGCAAGCCTGGGACGCGCATCTAGCTGCTTTGCTGGCCCGTGTGGGCCTGGGCGATGGCGGACGCCTGCTGGTGGCGCTTTCGGGCGGGCCCGATTCGCTCTGCCTGGCGCACCTGCTATGGACCAAGCAGGTGCCCCTGCGGCTGGAGATCTTGGCGGCCCACCTGGACCATGGCATTCGTTCGAGCAGTGTCGACGAGGCAACGGTCGTGCGGCGCATCTGTGAAGAGTGGGGGGTGCCCTGCTACACGAGGCGCCAAGATGTGCCGACCTTGGCTTTTCGTGAGGGGCTCTCGCTTGAGGTTGCGGCGCGTCGGGCCCGCTACGGCTACCTAGCCGAGGTGGCCCGGCAACACGGTTGTCGTGTCATCGCCCTGGCGCACCACGCCGACGACCAGGTGGAGACGGTGCTGTGGCGGCTGATCCGCGGGGCCGGAACGGGCGGGCTGCGCGGCATCCGTCCCGTAGCACCTCTGGATCCCGACCTCGATCCGGGTGCCGCGCGCGGCCACGGCCCCTTGACGCTGCTCCGGCCGCTGCTCCCAGTGACCCGGGACCAGATCGAGACCTATTGCCGCCTGTATGGGCTGGCGCCGGTGACGGATGCCAGCAACGCCGACGAGACCATCCCCCGCAACTGGCTGCGACACACCGTGGTGCCGATGCTGCGATCGCGGGCTCCCCATCTAGCGGCCAGCATCGGGCGCACGGCGGAGGTGCTCTCCGCTGAGGACGAGCTGCTGCAGAGCCTAACCGAGCAGGCGTGGCAGTCTTGCGACAAAGAGCTGGTTGAGGGCGCCGTTCGGCTAGGCCTGGCGTCGCTGCAGAGTCAGCACCCTGCTCTCTTGAGGCGGATGCTGCGGCGGGCCTACGCTCTGGTAGCCGGCTCGCTGCGGGACCTCGGTTGGCAGCACGTTCACGATCTGGAGAGGCTGATCGATGAGGGCGGCGTAGGGGCGACCGTCAGTCTACCCGGAGCGCTACAGGCCGCGTTGGGCTATCACTGGTTGACCATCGGCCGAGGCGACGGCTTTGCCCCGCGCTGGCGCCCTCGGATGGCTGCCGGTGAGGTTGCCGAGGTGGCTTGGCCGGGCCGTTGGCGTTCCCCCAGGGCGGACTGGCGGCTGACGATGCGGCTGATGGCGCGAGACGAGCTGCCCGAGGGCTGGAGCGATGGGCGGCATCACTACCTGGCCTATCTTGATGCTGATCGTCTGCCCACCACCCTGCTGCTACGGACGCGGTCGCCGGGCGATCGTCTGCGGCCGCTGGGCATGGTGGGCAGCCAGTCGCTGCAGGATCTCTTTGTGGACCGGCGGGTGCCCCGCGCCGAGCGGGATCAGGTGCCCTTGGTGGTGGCCGGCGAGCGGATCCTGTGGGTGGTCGGCTGCCGTCAGGCCAGCGACGCCGCCGTTACATCAGAGACTGTACGCGTGCTAGAGCTGCGAATTGCCGCAGACGAGGAGGCCGATGTCTAGTTCGGGGGCCACTGTCATCCTAAAGCCAGGTCGAGACAAGAGCGTGCGAAACCGGCATCCGTGGGTCTTTTCGGGGGCTATCGCTCGTGTAGATGGTGACGCAGAGCCCGGGAGCGTGGTCAACGTGCGCGATCATCGGGGCGGCTTTCTGGGATACGGATCCTTTAGCCCGCGCTCGCAGATCAGGGTGCGCCTGCTAAGCTGGAACGAAGAACGCTATCCCGATGAGGCCTTCTGGCGGCAACGGCTCGAGACCTGCATCGCTCGGCGGGCGAGTTTGTGGGCCAGTGGGGAAACGACAGCCGTTCGGCTGGTCTATGGCGAGTCCGATGGCCTACCCGGGCTGATTTTCGACCGATATGGCGACTGGTTGGTCCTCCAGGCGCTGACGGCGGGGGTGGACCTGCGCAAGCAGGCACTGGCCGAGGCGGCCCTGGACTGGACCGGGGCGCGTGGCGTGTACGAGCGTAGCGACGTCGATGTGCGGCGGCATGAGGGGCTGCCAGAAACCGTCGGCCTTCTGGTGGGGGCGGAACCTCCCGAACGCGTCACTATCGCGGAGCATGGTGTGGACTGGCTGGTCGATCTGCGTCTTGGCCACAAGACCGGCTTTTACCTGGATCAGCGGGCGAACCGCCAACGGCTGGGGGCGTACGCCGAGGGGACGCGGGTGCTCAACCTCTTTGCCTACACCGGCGGCTTTGGCGTGGTGGCGGCGTGTGAGGGTGCGCGCGAGGTGGTGCACGTCGACAGCTCGGCCGACGCGCTGGCGATGGCTGCCGAGAATGTGGCGTTGAACGACCTGAACGGTGAGGCGCACCGGTTTGTGGTGGGTGATGCGTTTCGAGTGCTGCGGGAGATGCGCGATGCAGAGGAAGCATTCGATCTGGTGATCGTGGATCCGCCCAAGTTTGCCCACTCGCAGCGCGACGTGCCGGCCGCCACCCGCGGATACAAGGACATCAACATGCTGGCGATGGCACTGACGCGACCGGGCGGCACGGTGGTTACGTTTTCGTGTAGTGGTCGCGTCTCCGAGGACCTCTTTCAGAAGGTGCTGTTTGGCGCCAGTGTCGACGTTGGGCGTGAGGTGCGCATCCTGGAGCGGCTGCACCAGGCGCCGGACCATCCAGTGCTGTTGACATTCCCGGAAGGTGCCTATCTCAAGGGGGTCGTGGCTCGGGTCGACGCATGACGCAGGTATGAGTCCGTGATAGGGCCGTGCCGGTCGGGAGGAGAGTAGGGGCATGCGGGTATCCGACAATGTCGCGTGTGAGGGGTTCCCGTGTGGAGGCATGGTGCACCAGGCGTACCAGATCCCGACTGTAGAGCTAGAGCCCGAACGCATCCGGGTGCTCCTGATCTCGGAGGCGGCGCCACCAAGCGCAGAGGATGGCTACTATGCCGAGGGCGAGCCGCTCTTTGCCGCCACCACCGTGCAGGCGTTCCGCGACGCAGGCATCGCGGTTGCCAACATGCAGCAGATCCTCGAGCTGGGCGTCTATGCCACCACAGCGATAAAGTGCGGCAAGCAGGGCTATGGCATCAAGGCGGATCCCATCAACACGTGCTCTCGCTTGCTCGAGCGCGAGCTGGCGCTATTCCCCGAGGTCCGCGTGCTGCTGCTGATGGGTGACGTGGCTATCAAGGCGGTCAACGCGATCGCGCGCCGGGCCGGCGAGGGACGAGTGATCCCGGCGGGCTCTACCTACAAGCTACGCGGCGGCGAGTACTGGTTCCGTGGGATGCGCGCGTTTCCGTCCTATCTGCAGGCTGGCCCTGCGTTCTATATTGAAAAGAGCAAGCGCGCGATGATCGCCGAGGACATTGTCGCGGCCATGGCGCTGGCCCGCTAGGCGGCTGGCAGCA
>DAIRUQ010000105.1:3729-9637 GCA_036803245.1 Chloroflexota bacterium
ATCGCCGAGGACATTGTCGCGGCCATGGCGCTGGCCCGCTAGGCGGCTGGCAGCAGTCGCTGCAGCTCCCGGTAGCCGATGAGATGGATGCCCCGTTCCCGAAGCAAGGTTGGCGTGCGCGGATCCAGCAAGACCGCGTGGTCGGCCACACGACAGCGCCAATCCGGCGCGATGGCCCGCAGCTCTGGCGTCTGGAGGGCGGCGTGAACCACCAGGTGCGTGATGCCGGGTTCCAGTCTCTCGATCTGGTGCTGGAGCGCCGCCCTGCGTTCCTCTGGATCATCGGCTCTATCTAGCGGCAGCCCAGTGATCTGGTCGATCAGCGGCACGCCTCGCTCTTCCAGCTCGGCCACCTGGCGACTCGCCAGGGCGGCCATCTCGGCGCTGGCGCCCGACGAGCGCCACTGAGCCTCGTCGCGGCGGAGTAACATGGGGACCAGCCCGTGTGCCAACGCGGTCTCGAGATAGCCAGCGGCGAGGTGCGGATGGAGCACAGTGCCCATGTGCGTGTCCAGGTGGGTCAGCCTGACGCCGGCTCTTGTGGCGTGCGCAACCTGGGCGGCCACCTCGTTGATGGCGGCGATCGGTCGCAGGTGCTCGTGGACCTCGGCGTTCCCGCGGGGGAGATAGCCCTCGGCGTCCAGCAGGCCAGAGGCGGGATCGCGCGTCGAGAGCGGCCCCCAGCGATACTGGTCCCACTCGCAGGTGAGCGTGGCGTGCACCCCCAGGTCGGCATCGGGGATCTCGTTGGCGGCCGCCGCCGCGGCGGGGAACCAAGAACAGGGGACCATCAGCGAGCCCGACGAGATGGCACCGGCCGACCAAAGCTCGCGGAACGCCTCGACGCTGGCATGGCACATGCCGATGTCGTCTTGGTGGATGATTACCAGGCGGTCATCGGGGTCGTAGCCCAGTCTGGCCAGAGCGGGGTTAGGTGGCATGGGTTCCTCTCCTCTCGGCGGTGCGGGCAGCTGCCCTCAGTCGCTGGCGGCCGGATCCGTCTTGCAGGCGTAGAGGGCGGCCATGGTGCGGGCTTCTTGACCGATGCTGTCGCGTAGCTCGGCGGGCTCCAGCACCTCTACCTGGCCGCCCCACCCCAGGATCCAGTAGGTCATCTCCACCGGCTCGGCCACCCAAAGCCGCATAATGCACCCGCCATCGTCGAGGTCCTCGATCTGCTGCGAGGGATGCCAGCGACTCTCTTTGACGCGGCGCGTTCGCTCAGGCAAAAAGCGCAGCACGACCTCCTGGAGATCGTCGCCGTACATGATCGACCAGGCGCTGGCAAGCAACCGGTGGGGATCAAAGTCGCGGGGGATCTCAAAGCTTTCGTCGAGGAGCTCGGCCCTGCTGATGCGCTCGACCTTGAAGGTCGTCACCCGCTCAAAGTAGCTCGCGTGACCGATCAAGTAGGTGGCGTTGCCGACGGCCGAGGCCTCGATAAAGTAGGGGCACACCGTATAACGGTGCTGGCGCTCCCCCGTTCCCGAACGGTGCCAGATGCAGACTTGGCGGTGGGCGGCCCACCCCAATGCCAGCGTGCTCAGGATGGCGGTCTGCTGGCCATCGTGAGGGCGATCCATCAGGCTGGCGGCGGTGGTCTGTACATGCTCAGCGATGGCCCCCGGCAGCACGGTGGAGAGCTTGGCCAGCGCGTGGACGATGTGGGGGTCGTAGCTATCGGCATAGCGCGCCAGCAGCCGCGCAGCCAGGTACAGCGCCACGGCGTCATCCAGCTCGAGACGGACGGGCGGCAAGTAGTAACCCTCGATGATCCCATAGCGCGGCGGCGAGCCCCCGTCATCCCACAGGGGGATACTCAGCTCGTCGAGATCACGCAGATCGCGCTGGATGGTTCGGGGCGAGACGCCACAGAGCTCGGTCAGCTCGTGAACCGTCAGCCCCTGGGGATTGCGATAGAGCAGGTAGCTGATGCGGCTGAGGCGCTGGGCGCGTTTGATGGCTTGGTCTTCAGGCATGAGTCGTCTCCAGAGCCAGGCGCGGCGGTACGGATCCTGCAAAGCACCAAACACGGTTCGTCAGACAACGCCCGATCGACTACAATGAGGCTTACGTTCGTTTTCGGGCAGCCGAACGCACAGCCAGCGTGGACCCAGGGGCACCCTGCATCCGTACACTATCCTAGCATGGTGCCCAGCGATGGACAAGCTCGTAGCCGACATGAAGGGAGTCTTTACAGTGGGCCAGCCCAACATTCTACTTATCTTGATCGACGACTTGGGGTGGCGCGATCTCACATGCTATGGTAGCACCTTTTACGAGACGCCCAACCTGGATCGCCTCGGCCAGCAGGGCATGCGGTTCACCGACGCATACGCGGCCTGCCCCGTATGCTCGCCGACGCGCGCTAGCCTGCTGACGGGCCGCTATCCCGCACGCGTTGGAGTCACCGATTGGATCGGGGCCCACTCTCAGGGGCGCCTGCTCGAGGTGCCCTATGTGGATCATCTGCCGTTGGGCGAACACAGCCTGGCCCGCGCGCTCAAAGATGGCGGGTACAACACCTGGCACGTGGGCAAATGGCACCTCGGCATCGAGGACTATTACCCCGAGCGCCACGGTTTTGACGTCAACGTTGCCGGCTGTGACTGGGGCGCGCCAGCCCACGGCTATTTCAGCCCCTGGGGGCTGCCCACGCTGTCCGAGAGTCCAGATGGTACCTACCTCACCGACCGTCTCACCGATGAGGCCATTGCGCTGATTCGGCAGGGCGACGGCAGGCCCTTTTTCCTGAACCTGTGGTACTATGCGGTGCATACGCCTATCCAAGCCAAGCCCGAGCTCGTGGCCAAGTACAGGGCCAAGGCGCAGGCGATGGGGCTGGATCAGCTTCAGGCCTTTGAGGAGGGCGAACACTTTCCTTCGGAGCACAAGCGGCATCTGCGCGTCATGCGTAGGCTGATCCAGTCGGATCCCGTGTACGCCGCCATGATCGAGAGCCTGGACGAGAACATCGGTCGGTTGTTGGGCACGCTGGACGACCTCGGTATCGCCGATGACACCTTGGTGCTATTCACATCGGACAATGGTGGGCTGGCGACCTCCGAGGGCTCGCCTACCTGCAACGCGCCCCTTTGCGAGGGCAAGGGGTGGATGTACGAAGGCGGCACCCGCGAGCCGTGGATCGTGCGCTGGCCGGGCGTCGTAGAGGCCGGGAGCGTCTGCCACGCTCCCGTCAGCAGCCCCGACGTCTATCCCACCTTTCTCGAAGCCGCCGGCCTGGATCCGCTGCCACACCAACACGCCGACGGTGTAAGCTTGATGGGCTTGCTGGCTGGCGACGACCGCCTGTCGCGCGAGGCCATCTACTGGCACTATCCTCATTACGGCAACCAGGGTGGCACGCCAGGTTCGTCGCTACGCGCGGATCGCTACAAACTGATCCAGTTCTTTGAGGACAACCGGCTGGAGCTGTATGACCTGGAGACCGATCTGAGCGAGGATCACAACCTGGCCGAGGAGCAGCCCAAGCTCGCCAGGGAGCTACACGCCATGCTGGCGGCCTGGCGGGAGGAGGTGCAGGCCATCGTGCCGCAGCCGAACCCGCGCTGGCCTGTGAGCTAGCCGCCGTAATAGAGGCCGAGGCGGTAGATCGCCTCGGCCTCTTGTCGATCTCTACCGCGGCCCTATGAGGTTGGGGGGTCGCACATCAGGTGCCGCCAGAAAAAGGCCTCCACCATCTGCCGAACCTCTTGCGTTTGCCAGGGTATGTCGGTGGGGCGGCGGAGGTACGAGAGGTGTGCGCCGCCGTGTACCACATGCAGCCGCACATCGGCACCCGCCTGCCACAGGGCCTCGTACAGGGCTACGCTCTGGCTCAACGGAACCTCGCGATCCACGTCCCCATGCATGATGAAGAACGGGGCGGCGTCGGCGCTGGCATAGCTGACTGGGCTGGCGGCGCGGGCTGCCTCTGGATGCTGGCTGGGCGGGCCTCCGATGAACTGGGCTACGAACGACTCGGGATCATCTGGATCTACCGCCATCCTGGTGAGGTCGGCTACGCCGTACCAGTCGCAGACGGCCTGCACGCGGCTGGGGACGCCTGGCGTCCCGCTCTCGCCTTCGAGGTCGGGGCGATCTCCGGTGACCCCCAGCATAGCCGCCAGGTGGCCGCCGGCCGAATCTCCCCAGGCGCCGATGCGGTCGCCCAGTACGCCGTACTCGTTGGCGTGGGCTCGCAGCCAACGGACCGCCGCCTTGCAGTCATGCAGTTGGGCGGGAAAGGTCGCCTGGGGCACGAGTCGGTAATCGATGCTGGCGACGGCGTATTCCAGATCAAGAAAGCGCATCGGGTAAGGACACCATCGCCTGTCCAGCGCGCGCCACCCTCCGCCATGGATGTACAGAATGATAGGCACGCTACGGATAGGATTCTGCGGCAGATAGAGATCCAAGGTCAGATCCGTCCCCTCCGCATGACCATAGACGAGATCGCGATGCGCTACATGGCCGCTGTGCATGGATTCCTCCTCGGCAGGACCGAGCGTCTAGCGCCCGTGACGCTCCCAGTGGGCGGCGAAAAGGGCCTCCTCATCGGGCACCACCGGCTCGATGGGCATGGCCACCCAGGTGACATTCACAAAGTGACGCCAGTGGACGTTCTCGGTGGTGATGTTGCCCCCCCACGTGCCGCAGCCCAGCGTCATGCTGAACGGCATGCCGTTATCATAGTTGCCGCTGTTGGCATAGCACTGAGGCTGGCGGACCATCACCCGGCTCACGCGCACCTTGGTGGCAAGCTGCTCGATGCGATCGCGGCGGGCAGTGTGGATGCCGCACGAGTGTCCCCGGCCGTTGTACCCCGTGATGCGCTGGACCAGCTCCACAGCCTCGTCAAACGCCGAGTAGCGCCACAGCGTCAGCACGGGCGACAACTTTTCGGCGCAGAACGGATCCTCGGGGCCGACGGCCTGGCCAACTACCATCAGAAACGCGGTGCCATCGGGAACATCCAGCGCAGCGAGCTTGACGATCTTGGCGACCGGCTGCGCGACGATCTCTTTGTTCAAGTGGATGCCATCGGGCCAAAGGGTGCGCTTGAGCTGTTCGCGACCCTCCCCGTGGCAGAGAAACCCTCCGTTGGCGGCCAGGGCTGCGATCATGTCATCCCAGATGCTCTCGTGGATGACGGCCGAGTTCTCAGACGAGCAAGACGTGGCATTGTCAAAGGTCTTGCTCAAGAAGATCTTGTGAGCGGCATCGTCGATGTCGGCCGTTTCGTCGACGACGGTGACGGCGTTGCCGGTGCCGACGCCATAGGCGGGCGTGCCGCTGGCATAGGCCGCCTTGACCATGCCGGCGCCACCCGTGGCCACCACCAGATCCACCGCCGCCATCAGATCCTGCGAGAGCTGAACGGTTGGCTCTTTGATGGTTTGGACGAGGTCCTCAGGGGCGCCTACCTGTCGGAGCCCCTCGCGGATGTAGCGCACCGTCAGGGCGGCGCTGCGTTTGGCACGTGGGTGCGGCGCAAAGATCACGGCGTTACGAGTCTTTAGAATGGGCAGCACGTTGCCAGCAGGCGTGGAGGTGGGGTTGGTGACAGGCGTCAACGCCCCGATGACGCCAACGGGCTTGGCGATCTTGAGCAGGCCCTTGGCGGGATCCTCCTCGATGATGCCAACCGTCTTGACGCCGGCCAGGTCGCGGAGCGTGCCCAGCGTCTTTTTACGGTGCTTGAGAAGCTTGTCCTCATAGACGCCCATGCCGGTCTCTTCGTAGGCCAGGCGGGCGCAGGCGACGGCGTTCTCTTCCTTGTAGAGCTGCCACCCTACGGCGGCCACCATTTCATCCACCCGATCCTGGGGCCAGAACTCGATGACGGCTTGGGCCTCGCGCGCCCTGGCCAGCATCTCGTGCAGTTGGTCTGGCATGTGTACTCCTT
>DAIRUQ010000106.1:0-9367 GCA_036803245.1 Chloroflexota bacterium
GCCTGGAGCCAGCTGTCCGTGAGCCAGGAGGGCGCGGGTCTGCGCCTTGGTGGCCGCGTGCTCAGCCACGCCGACCTGGTGGCGGCGGCCGCGCATCTGGCGGCGCTCGGCGGCGTGAACTGGGTGGATGCGTCGGGCGTGACGGTGGCGCCCCCCGACCTGGCTGCGCGCGTGACCGGCGCCTTGGCCGCCGACCCATCTCTCTCCCGTGTGGAGGTGACGCAGCGAGGTGATGGCGTGGTGATCCACGGCATCGTCACGACCGAGGACGAGCGTCGCGTGGCCGAGGTGGTCGCTGGCGAGATCGACGGTGTGGCATGGGTGGATGCTCGCGGGCTGCAGGTGGAGCCGCTCAATGTGGCCAGCACTCTCGCGGCGGTCCTTTCGGGCGACCGGCGCACCGCCGATCTGGATGTAAGGGTTGAGGATACCGCGGATGGGGTGTTCGTGGAGGGCGCTCTGGCGGATGTGGCCGCGCAACAGGCTGTGCTGGCGGTGCTGCGTGAGGCCACGGGGCAGGTGATCGTTCCGGTGCACCTGACGTTGGCCCCGCCAGAACGGACGTACACGGTGCAGCCCGGCGATAGCCTCTGGGGCATCGCGTCGCGGCTGCTGAACGGCGAGCGCGCCTGGCCACTGCTCTACGACCTCAACCGCGATGTGATCACTCGTCCGGAGCTCATCCACCCGGGTGACGTTCTGCGCCTGCCACCAGACTGATCGAGGCGGGCCAGCAAACGAGCTGGAACGCTCCCCTCGTGGACGAGGCGTAAGAGACGGCGGATGCGCGTCGCTCGTGACGCGTATCCGCCGTCCATCAGTCACAGGGGTTGGCCCCGTAGCCTCATCGGCGAGGCCATTCAGCTCGTTTGAGCTCCAACCCCACGGCTGAACCGCTCCAGGGCCTCGATGGCTTCGGGGATGCCCACGTGCTCAAGCTGCGCCAGATCGCCTCGCTGGCAGGCGGCCGCGGCGCGCTGGAGGGCGTTCAGGGCTGTTCGCAGGTCGCGTTCGGCCCGGAAGAGGCGTGCCCGACCGATGCCGCCGCCGCGTTGCCTGAGCTGGGCAATGAGGTCACCCGCTTGCTGGAGGTCGGCCGTTATCTGCGCCCTGATCGCATCCCGCGCTCTTTCCAGGACGCTGAAAGCACGCTCGTGCTCTCGCGACGCCATTTCCAGCGCGCGCAAGGATTCCCCCAGCGAGGGGGGCGCGCTGCTCAGGGTGCGCTCCATCCGCTCATAGAGATGCTGCAACTTTGAGACCATCCGTTCTAGGCGCTCGCGCTCCTGCAGTTGGCCCAGCAGCGACCCGTACTCGCTCAGCAGTTGGGCGGCAGCCAAGGCCGACCGCAGCAACCCCATAGCCAATGCCAGGGACGTGTATGGCTCGGCGTCCGACACTCTGCCGTTGAGCAGCACACGTTCGTCTGCGGTCGGTTCGGACGGGCGGAGCGAATGCACCGCGGGCTCTAGGTCGGACGGTGCGGCCAATCTGGAGATCGCGCACAGTCCGGGTTGAGCCTCCGCCTCCCCGACCGACCAACCCGCGGGCAGGGCGTTCGCAACCAGCGTCGTCTCTTCGACCAGACGCCCGCGCTCTTTGCGCACGGCCACAAAGCCGGTGGCGGAGCAAAGCAGCCCATAGGCCAGCGCCTCACGGACGAGCAGCGCTCTCAAGGACTCGTGGGTTGTCCGCGCGGCGTTCTCGGGATAAAGCGACGACCGTCCGCCGCCCTCTGGAGCCAAGTCGGCCAGGCCATAGCCCAGCTGCGAGAGCTCCTCGGCGAGCTCCTCCTCCGAGAGGTGTGCGGTCAGCAGGCGCTCCAGCCCCTGCACGCGAGACGCGCCGAACAAGGCCTTGAGCGCGTCCACGGGAAGGCTGGCATTCTCAGTGGCGCCGCTGCGGATCTCGTCCAGGGGCCTGCCCGTCAGCCTCAGTTCCAAGTCGGAGGGGTCGGCTCCGGCCACGCGTCCGACCACCCAGAGAGAGCGCCCCATCGTGAGGTCGCCCAGATCCAGGGCGCTCCAGCCCGCAGCAACCGGCTCGACCGTGCCCTCCGCCACCTCGAACATGTCGCGGTTGATGGCGAGCTTCAGGTCGATGGCGACGGGCCGCGACCAGCCATCCAGGATCGCTTGCAGCGCCGCCGCCATGTCGCCGGCGGTGGGGTCGCTGGTGAGAAAGCGAGCGATGCCGCCGCCTCTCAAGGCCATCTGTCGCGTGAGGTACGCGTTGGGGGCCGAGTCGATGCACAAGACGCTGACGCGGCGGCGGTCGTTGCGCTGGGCCTCTGCCTCCATCAGGTGGAGAATGCGGGCCTCGTCGGTCACCTGCGCGTCGGTGATGATCACGATTTGCCGGCTGAGGTCGCCCGGCGTGCGGGCCTGGCTCAGCGCCTGTTCCAGCGCGACGCCGAGGTTGGTGCCACCGCCATCGGGTGCCGCCTTGAGAAAGCGTTCTGCGCTCTCTAGCGCGGCACGATTAGCCGGCAAGGGGGCGTTCGCCAGCCAGCGTGTCGACGTATGAAACACGCCGATGCTAAAGCGGTCCCGCGGGGATAGATCCTTGAGGAACCCCAGCGCTGCCCGATCGGCCGCCTCCCACTTGGCGCCGCCCATCGATCCCGAGTGATCCACCAGGATGGTGGCCTCGCGGGCTGGCGCCGACTCTTGTGGGCGGGCGGGAGGTGCCACCAACGCCGCTAGGTAGGTGTGCCCACCATCGCGGTCGGCGGCGGTCAGCGCCCACAACGTAGGGCGGTCTGGCCGCTGCACCGGGTGCCAACGGAGCACACAGTCGCGATCCGGCAAGAGCTCCCCGTCAGCTAGGCGCACCCGCCGATGACCGTCCTCGTCGTCCTCTCGCAGAGGGTGGGTCGGGCTGGTGATACGTCCGGCCGCGCCGGTGTTTAGGTCCAGCGCAAAGCGGTGGCCTGGATCACGAAACACCGCCAAGGGCTGGGCTTGGTTTCCGTCGCCCTCCCACTCGTCAGTGCGGCTGAAGCGGGGCGCGGTGGTCAAGGGGATCCGAAGTGACCAGCCGATGCCGTCTGGATCGGCCAACTGCACATAGGTGGTCTCTACCACAATGTCCTGGTCGGGCTGCAGGCCCGCGATCCGCAGCGTGAACACGTCCGGCGCGCCCTGGGTGGTCAGCGTCGCCTGACGCCCTTCTCGCTTGGCCCGCTCATAGGTCTCCTCCGCCTGGCCGCGCTCCATGAGCTCGGCGGCGATCTCGACCTCGCCAAAGGTCACCACGACGCTGCGGACGGCGGCGTTGCCTGGCAGAGGGAAGCGGTAGATGGCCTCCAGCACGGCATCGCATTGGGCCTGGGTGTAGCCATAGGTATGGGTGACGGTGATCTCGGCCAGCGGCCCGTCCCAACGGCCGTTCACGGTGGTACGGCGCAGGGGGACGACCGCCAGGCCGCGGGCCCCCTCCGTCTGGGGCACTGTCTCGAGCACGGCTACGCCGGCCGGCGCGGCATTGGCGAACGCTGTGGGGTTGAGCATCAGGCATCTCCTTTTACTGGCGGAAGAGTACGGCGGCTGTGCACGTACGCGAGGACCTGGAGCAGTAGCGCTTGATCATCCTCCTCCAACGACTCCCAACCTTCCAAGAGCGGGCGGGCGTGGGGCCATAGCCTGGGGTCGCGTAGCACCACGGTGACCGGGCCCTCCGGCGCTTCGGGGAGGACGGCTTGTTGCCGAGGCGGGGCCTGGTCGAGGGGCTTCTCGACGGGCGGGGCGGGCGCAGCGCTGGCGATGGGATCGAGGTAGCCCCCCGCAGCCATCAGCTCGGCATAGGCGTCGCGCTCTACGGCGGGCCGGCGACCGGCGGCGCCCTCGGCCTGCGCCAACCCGTGCGCCAGCTTTTGCATGACCGCAGCGGAGGGCACCACCGTGCGCCCCTCGGCGTCGCGGCCATCCTCGATGGTGCGCACATACGTGGCACTCACATCGGACAGATCGGCTAGCCGCTGCTTCGAGAGCCGCATTTGCTGGCGCCAGCGTGCTAGGACCGCCGCCGTACGAGGTAGCTCCTGCATCTGATCCACCACCCGTCTCTCACTTGACCGGAGAACTCGCAGTATTCTGCGCATAATATACACATTATTCTGCGGATTGTCAAGGGTGTGGGTGCGGGTCTGGGAAATGCGCTCGGGCTAGACGTGATGATTGTAGCTCGGGGTGTGTGGGCAGGCGGTCACGATGGGGCCGAGGTGGCATGGGGTGAGGCGCGCATCGGACGAGAGCGTGTTCGATTCGGCGAGCTAGAGGGTGGGGGCGGCACTGCGAGTGCGGCGAGCACGGCGTGCCGCCCGCTTGCCTAGTGGTGGTTGCCCGTCTGATAGCACCAGATGGCGATCTCGGCGATGAGCTCCAGCGGAAGCGGCTGGCTGTAGGGGAACTGGATCGCCCCTTTGCTGGTGTGGTAGGCGGCGAGACGCACGCCAAAGTGCTCGACCGCCTGGGGACCGGGGTAGAGGCCGATGTGGTTCTTGTAGGCCGCAAAGTGGATGATATTGTGCCCCTGCCAGTAGGTCGGCATCCGCCACGAGATCCGCTCCTCGGCGTCGGGGAGGGCCGCACGGAGCGCGTGCCGAACCTGGCACAGAAGCGGCTGAACGCCCTCGGGTTGGGCGGCGGTGTAGGCCTCGATCGGGTCCAGCGGCTCGCCGCATTCATGATCTTGGTTGGCTTGGGCGAACTCGCGTCCGCAGGTAGGACACTGCCACGTCATGGTTCACACCCCTTCGCTGTCGCACCCATCTGCTGTCAGGACGATCGGAGGCTGACGCATATTCGCAAGCCATCCAGCGCTGGCTGCCTGCTCCTAGGAGGAGCTTGTCCACTGTTGACATAATGCGATTGGGCGGGTCTTCTCCGGCTGTTGGGTATCGGTGCGAGGCAGGCCGATCGTAAGCCGTTGGCCCGATGGACATCGCGCAGCCGGGTTACCGCGCATTGCCCGCGATCTAGGCATAGATCGGGCCAACCATCATCAGGTGAGCCTCGCGCGTACCGAGTAGCGAGTTTGTTGGAAAACCGCTCTCGCGCTTGACAGATTCTTTACGGAGGATGATACTCTTTCCTGAGGATGCGCTATGTGGCGCGTTCCATATAGATGCTAGGAGGCATTCGAATGAAGTTCAACGCTCCGACCTAGATCGCGTGGTACATCGGTCTTGCTCTCGCGGTCATCTCGCTGATCTCAGTCCTGTTTACCATCCCCTTTATCAACAACAACATCCTGTTCGCCTTGATCCCCTTGGCGGGGCTGGTGGTGATGCTGGTGGCCACTGCCCTAAAGAGAGTGTAGGAGACACCACGGCTCCCGTGAGGGCAGGCGATTGGGTCAGGAGTTCGTCTCCTGGCGCAACCGCCTGCCACTCTTTGGGCCGCGCCGGACCGATCAGCGACCGCGCTGGATGCCGAGGGGTATCCAGGTTCTAATCTGTCTAGAGTGAGTGAGAAGCTCGAAAAGGAGAGGTATGACCAAGAGAGAAGGGCTGATCAGCAGTCTGTTTGGCCGCAAGAAGCGTCAGGAGGAAGAGGCGGAAGCTCAGGCCAAAAAGGCGCGCCTAGAGGCCGCCAAGAAGGAAGCTGAGGCCAAGGCGGCTGCAGCCAGGCAGCGGGCTGAGGCGGCTGCGGCCAAGAGAGAGGCCGACGCCAAGGCGGCTGCCGAGGCTGAGGCGAAAGCTGCTGCCGAAGCCAAGGCCAGGGAGGAAGCCGCAGCGAGAGCGGAGGCTGCCAGGGCCGAGGTCCGCGCCAGGCAAGAGGCGGCGGCCAGAGCCGAGAAGCGCAAGGCCGAGATGGAGGCCGCGGCCGCTGCGGCCAGGGAACGGCGTGAGGAGGCCGAGCGCGAAGCCGAGGCCGAGGCCCGTAAGTATACTGTCAAGGCTGGAGACTCGCTCAGCGCGATCGCGCGCGACCAGCTGGGGGACATGAAGCGCTGGCCCGAGATCTATGAGCTGAACAAGGCCGTCATCGGTAACAACCCCGACCTGATCCAGATCGGGATGGAGCTGGTGCTGCCAGAGTAGGCCAGTCAACTGGCGATCTGGTGACCAGGGGCGCCCCCGACGGGGTGCCCCTGGTCGTTTGGGCGAGATGGGGGCTCAGGGGTGACTCTGAGCCCCTCTTGGTTCCACCACCAGTTCCCGACTAGGAACGCTGAGTGCTACGCAGAGGTGGGCCAGCCAAAGACGGTGGGGAGATCTCTGCCGGCGGCCTCGTCACTTGGCGGCCCTCGTAGCGATTGAGGGCGCAGCGATAGCACAAGGGTGCGTCGCGATGCGCCAACTGGACAGCGCGACCTACGCCCGACCCGGTAGGGGTCGCGCGAGCAGCCAAGTGCACTGTCTGACCACCGGCAGTGAGGGCTGTGGCTATGGCCGCCGCTCGGCAACGTAGAGATAGAGTAGCATGACTGCCATCGCCAGCCACAGCAGGATCAGCACATAGCCCTCGTAGCCAAACCAGCCACCCAGCATAGGGATCAGCGTCACCGCGAGGGCAACCACGTCGGCTACGGCTAGTCCGAGAATCACAGGCTTGCGCCAGGTAGCCGCTGTGGCCTGGCTCGCCGCGTAACAGATGATGGCGGTTCCGATCAGCGTGCCGGCAAAGCAGCCGTAGCCGAGCTTGATGACCACCCAAGCGCTCGGATACTCCCACTGAGCGACGGGCGCCAGCGGCCACTTGAGTAGGGAGTTCAGAACCGATAGCGGAAAGAAAAGCAGAAAGAAGGCAATAACCAGCGAAATTGCCGCCTTGACCAGCAGTACCCACCTGGCTCTCATCTCCAGCCCCCTTCCTATGGCGCATCGACCTCTGCGCAGCGAATCGTCGCCGTTCATCCGGGTGCCCGGCCTTTTGGGCGGGAGCCAAAGGTGAGGCGGATGGGTTCGTGTCGCTCTCTCCCGAGGCTTGGGCTGCGGGCGAGCCAGCAGCCTCAACTTCATTATACACCCAATGCCCACCGATGGGATCGATGCTGGCGCCAAGTCGTCCTAGCGATTGCCTCTGCGAACGCGAGGCCTCATGGGAACCGTGGTCGACGATCGCCCCCGAGGGCGGGAGGGCGACCTAGCCGACAAGGGCGGGACGGTGTCACGCACGGCAACCCGCGCCTATGAAGGCGCGGGTTTGTGGATCGGTGCAGATGCGCCGTCATGGGCGCCTCACCCTGTCACCGTTGGTGAGACCGACGGCGGTGACGGCGGTCGGTCGCCTAGAGAGCGATGCCGAACCGCTGGCCACAATGCTGGCACGCAAACGCTCGGGCAAACCCCTCGCACCAGCCACTCCCGACTGGGACCTCTCGGCTCATGGCGCTTCGGCAGGTGGGGCAGAGCACGCGGCCCTGGTCGTCAATCCTCAGCTCGTCCAGCTCTTTGGCAAAGACCTTGATGGGCCCCGTGCCGGCGAGATGCTCCTCGACCACACGAACCAGGCGATCCCGAATCGAACGGTGCTCGGCGCTGTGGTAGAGGTTCCTCGTCTCGTGCGGAGCCTCGGCTACGTTCACGAGAACGCCGCCCGATGTCGGCACGTCGGCGTTGATCATGAGCTTGTAGTCGCCGTCTCGTACCATCACCAGCCGGTGATCCTCCTTTTCGCCGCTCCCCGCATAGATCTCGGAGCCGATCTCGCTAAAGACCGGCCGGGCGGGCGCCGACCCGTGGCCGCGAACCACGGCGGCCAGGCTCAGGTCGCGGACGCGTTCGGGCACCGGCAGCCCAGCTATGTCCAACAGGGTGGGCAGCAGTGAGATGGTGCTCACCGGCGTCTCAACGTACCGGCCCGAACGCGGATCCGCGCTCGGCAGCCGGACGAAAAAGGGCACCCGAGCGGAGCTGTCAAAAAAGGTGCCCTTTTGCACCAGGCCTTGGTCTCCCAAGTGGGTGCCGTGATCCGAGAGGAAAGCGATGACCGTGTTCTCCAGCAAACCCTTCTGACGCATGGCCTCCAGCAAGAGGCCAAAGGCGTGGTCCACAAACGCGGTCTCGCCATAGTAGAACCGTCGCATCGGGCCGATTTCTTCGGGCTTGAGGAGGTGCGATCCGCGCACGTCGAGCTGCTTGGTGAGCCACTTGGGCGCCTCACCGATGAGCCGGTCAGCCTCTGGGGGCAGGTCGATGGCCGATTCGGGGATCATGGTATCAAAGGGTGCTGGGGGTACCACCGGGGTATGTGGTGCGCTGAACGACAGCCGCAGGAGGAACGGGGTGTCGTCTTGCAGCTCGTCCAGCCACTGGAGGGCGGCCCGCACCGCCTGGCGTTCGCGCCTTTCCTCAATGTCGACGGGGAACGTGCCGCCCAGAATCCACTTGTCGGTGTGCTTGATAGCCCCATAGTCCTCTCGGCGGTGGGGCGGGGCATAGTCATAGGGTGATACCGCTTCACTGATCACGAGGCTTTTTTCGGTTCCAAAGGCGCGGTCTCGCCCCCCATAGTGCTGCTTGCCGAACGTCGCCGAGGCGTAACCGGCCTCATGGAACGGCTCCAGCAGGCTCTCGAACATGACGCCCGGGCTGCCCTCGTTCAGCCAGACGCCAGTCTCGCAGGGATGCTGGCCTGAGAGGATGGAAAGCCGCGCCGGCATGCAAACCGGAGAGGGCGTGTAGGCGTGGCGAAATACCATGGCCCCGCGAGCCAGGTCATCGAGATGCGGCGAGACCGCCCAATGGCTGCCATAGAGTCCCAGTGAATCGGCACGCTGCTCGTCGGTCATGAGCCAGAGTACATTGAGAGGACGTTGTTGGTTTGGCATGCTGCTCCATCCGTAAAGTTACACTCGCCCGAGAAAAGAGAGGAGCGGCCCCCCCGGCCGCTCCTCTCGCCACAATGTCACATGGTAGCGATGCGATCAGAGCCGTACTGCTCGCTAGCCTTCGAGGGCCTGTCGGTAGGTCTCGTAGGCATCGCGGTAGATCTGCAGGTACTCGTCCACCCCAAGGTTCTGCATCTGGGCAAAGTAGCGCTCGATGTTGTCGTCCGTAAGTGGCTCCTCGCCGACGATGAAGCGCGCCTCCATGGGCGTGGCATAGTCCGAGATGGCCACCTGAAGCTCACGGATTCGCTCTTGAGCCTCTGGTTCCAGGTAGATGGCTCCGGGAAAGTTCGGCTGCATGTACTGCGCTACGCGCTCACGGATTGTGAGACGCCACTGCATGTCGCCCGTGGTGTTGTCCACCGGCAAGGTGATTCCCTCCACCTCACGGAGATGGCGGATCTCGTCAATCCCGCTAAAGCCGACCTGGTGGCCGCTGATGGGGTTGAGCGTGTTGGCATGGTCCCAGTTGGTGGTGATGCCTTCGGGATAGTCATAAGTGAGCTTGTCGTCCTGGACGTACCAGCCA
>DAIRUQ010000107.1:0-4379 GCA_036803245.1 Chloroflexota bacterium
CGATCATCTCCATACCAAAGACCTGGCAGAGGAATGATCAGTCAGTGATAGCTAGGGCCTTGGTCATTGGCGCATACTCTGGGGGGTCTTGTCTTTTTTGCGTGATATGGGACACCCTACAGGTTCTGCTAGGGCGATGGATACTTGGCCTGTAGATGCGAGGGTTGAGGCTCACATCTGTCGTCCAGTGTCCCATTTACGGCAGCCTCGCCGCGAAACCTGGCATCATCTCACCTCAAGGCTGTCGCCGCCTCGCGACAGGGTTTGACGCACGGCCATGGTAAGATCATCTCAGGGGGCGAGATCGTCGAGTCGCCGAATGCGAGGAGGTTATACGCATGGATGAGCGTCGACCTGAGCAGGGTGAGGTCTGGGGGAAAGTCCTCTTCTTCTCCGGACTGTTCGCCGTTGTTGTTGGTCTGGTGCTTTGGTTCTTGGGATCAGCTGCGGCGCTATCCGAGTCCGACGACGCCATTGGCAGCATACTCGGCGGAGGGGTATGCTGCTTCGGCCCGCCGGCGCTGCTGGGCGCCTTCCTGTGCATCATCGGCATCATTCTGTGGACTAGTTACCGCCGACGCTCATAGGTGACGTTCTGGGCATGGCTTTCTAGGTGCCTGATCGCCAGGAGCTTCATATGTCGTCATCTGAGCCACCCATCCGCGTCGTCCAGTGCCCCAAGTGCGGTAGCCCCGTCCCGGGCGTCTCCGCCGGGGCTATCGCCTCCTGCAGCTACTGCGGTGCCACGCTACAGGTATCCGCCGGCGCCTCCGGCCACCCGATTGCCAAGCTAGCTGCTATCGAGACGAGCACCGTCTATCTGGCTCGCACGGAGCAGCTAAAGCGTGTTCGGGAGCAGCGCGCGGGCATCGTAGTGGAGCTGGACAAGCTTGACCAAACGCTTGACGACTACCAAAAGAGTACATCAAATAGCCAAAGCAACGCACTAAAGGCCGCTGGTGTCATAGGGGCCCTGGTTGGCCTCGTGGTGGCCTCGGTGTCTGATATCAGCTTCTGTATGGGCGCCTTGCTTGCGGCGCTTGCCGTCTGGTTCGTGGTCATGGGACTCACCACGAGCAGTGTCGCCAAGGTGCGAAAGTCGGTAAAGGATAGGGCAATTCCCCTCCGCGCCGAGCGCGACCGCCTCGCCCACCGCATCGCCGAGCTCGAGGCCGGCCTCGATGACCTGGCCGATCAGCTCTAGCTAGCCCTCCTCATCCACCGGGATGAACCCCGACACCTCGCGGCCGGGCAACGCCGCCAGCCGCCGGATCGTCTCGGCCACCGCCTCCACCGCTGCGGCCAGCATCCGCTCGCCCTTTTTCGCGGTGCCGCGCCCAGGGTCGTCGGTGATGCCGGCCACCAGGGTCAGCTTGTCTCGGCGGACCTCCTCCGGCGCCAGGTAGAGCATGGCTGAGGTTTCGGCCTCGCCCGAATGCCCCACGTCGTGGATCGGCCCCTCCATGATGGCGTCGATCTGGTCCTCGATCAGGTCGAACCAGCAGTGGGCCTCAATCTGCCGCCCCAGCCGGAACGACAGCTCCTGCGCGGCCGCCGTGATGGCCCCCCGGTTGCCCCCGTGCCCGCTCAGGATCAAGATCCGATCGATGCCCTGCTCGCACACCGAGCGGCAGAGGTCCTCCAGCAACGCCAAGGTAGTCTGCACCCGCAGGGTCACCGTTCCGCCGTGGGGCATGTGATGAATCGACAGGCCGTAGGGGATCGTCGGCAAGACCAGCGTTGGCACCCCGGCCGCCCGCGCCGCCTCTCGCGCCACATAGGTGGCGGTGCGACTGTCGGTATTCACCGGCAGGTGCAGGCCGTGCTGCTCCAGCGAACCGATGGGGAGCACCGCCACCGCCTCGCCCCTGGCAAAAGCATTGATCTCTTCCCGAGTGTGCTCCTGCCAGATCATGGCCCCGTCTGTCTGCCTAGACATGGCGCACCGGACCCTGCTGGCAGGCGGCGTGTAGCTCACGCCACGCCTGGCTGCCGTCATCGGCGATGATCTCCAGGCGGACGCCCGGGGTGAACACGGGCTGGTTGCCCGCCGCAAAGTCATCCCAGGCGCCGTCCTTGCCGACCTTGTAGGTCACCTGGGCGCCGTTGGGCCAGATCACCCGGTATAGGTTGCGAGGCGGGTCGGGGCAATAGTCGCGCGGCACGGTGTAGCGGGCCAGCGCCTCTTCGTCCAGCTCGACGCCCAAGCCCGGCGCCTCGGGCACGCGGCCAAAGCCGGCGTTGATCGCCAGCCGCTCGGTGATCAGGTCGTCGGTATAGATCTCCCAGCAAGAGATGGCCGGCCAGGTGGCCCAGGAGAGCACCGCCCCCCAGTGTAGCATCCAGGCCGTGGTGATGCCGGTGCCCACCATCTGCAGAAAGAACGGCTTGCTCATCTGTGCGGCCAGCTCGCCCGATTGCCGCGTGCGCTCGGCCATGCCGCCGATGACAAAGCCGTCGCACACCTCGTCACGGATGGCCGTCTGGATGGGTGGCGACCCATAGTGCATGGCGATGGGCAGACCGGTCTTTTGGCGGAGGATGCGGTTGCCCTCCACGTCGCCTTGCGGGATCGGCGTCTCAAAGATGTGCATCCCGGGGACGGCCTCTAGCGCGCGCAGCACCGGAACCGCCTGGCCGACATCCAGCAAGAAGCTGTTAAAGTCGGCGTCGAACTGAAAGCCCGCCGGGGCCACGTCCGCTACCGCCTGCATATCGTTGATCAGGTCGCGCCAGGGGCGAGCCTTTAGTTTGGCGCTGGTATAGCCCAGGCTGACGGCCTCGCGCACCTCCTCGATCCAGTCTTCCAGCGACATGCAGTTGGTCCACCAGGAGATGGGACACCAGTCGCGCACCTTTTTGCCCAAGAGACGGTAGCAGGGCACCTCAGCGGCTTTGGCGGCCAGGTCGTACACGGCCATCTGGACCCCCCAGCCGAGGCTGTCGTCCCACAACAGGTCGAAAGGAGAGCGTCCGATGACGGCTTGGCGCTGGTCCTCGGAGACAGAGCCGCCGTTGTAGAACACCATGGACTCGCCGACGCCCTCCAGGGCGCTATCGGTGGCCAGGCGCACGATTTCAAAGACCGTCCAGTCCCAGTTCTCGCGAGTGAGATGGCGGTCATGTCGCGTCTTGAGCGGGACCGACACGCGAGTGACGGTCGCGTCGGTGATCTTGAGAGCCTTCACTGCATCCTCCCTCATCATTGTCGGGCAGCTAGCGTGCAAAGCGATGTGACGGCATGGTACCCCTTCGCGCGTGGCCCATCAACCGTCAGCGAGGTGGTTGCCAGGTACAAGAGCGCGCCTATACTCGGGTCATGGTGAGCGACTAGGAGGGAATATGGTTGTCAACGTCGGAATCATCGGATGCGGTAACATCAGCGCGGCCTACCTGCGCACCGTCCAGGCGTTTCAGGTCCTGAACTGCGTGGCGTGTGCTGATCTCTTGCTAGAGCGGGCCGAGGCGCGAGCGGCCGAGTTTGGCGTGCCCAAGGCCTGCACCCCCGAGGAGCTACTGGCCGATCCCAACGTCGAGATCGTGATCAATCTCACCACACCGCAGGCTCACAAGGAGATCAGCCTAGCGGCGTTGCGGGCTGGCAAGCATGTCTTTACCGAAAAGCCTTTGGCCGTCACGGCAGCTGATGGGGCCGAGATCGTTGCCGAGGCCGACAGGCTGGGGCTACGATTCGGCTGCGCTCCGGGCACGCCGCTGGGCGGGGGGCTGCAGACTTGCCGCAAGCTGATCGACGAGGGCGCCATCGGAGACCCTGTCGCCTGCGCCGCCTTTATGATGTCTCACGGCCATGAGAGTTGGCACCCAGACCCGGCCTACTATTACAAGGTGGGTGCCGGCCCCATGTTCGATATGGGCCCCTACTATCTCACCGCCCTGACCACGCTGCTGGGCCCGATCAGCGAGATCAGCGCGACCGCCGGTATCCAGATCGGCGAACGTGTTATCACCAGCCAGCCCAAGCACGGCGAGCGCATCATTGTGGAGACGCCCGACCACGTGACCGGCTCGTTCCGCTTTGTCAACGGTGCCATCGGGACGATCATTACCACCTTTGCGGTGTGGCGCTCTACCCTGCCGCGGATCGAGATCTATGGCACGGAGGGCAGCCTCTCGGTGCCCGACCCCAACTCGCTGGGCGGGCCGGTCCGGTTGGCGCGGGCGGGCGAGAGCGACTGGACCGAGGTGCCGCTGAGCCATGGCCATGCCGACGGACGCAGCTATTGGGGCATCGGCGTGGCAGATATGGCCCACGCCATCCTGGGCGATCGACCGCATCGGATCACCGGCGCCCAGGGTTACCATGTGCTCGAGTGCATGCAGGCGTTCCTGGATGGCTCCGCAGCGGGACAGGCGCAGCC
>DAIRUQ010000107.1:4479-8833 GCA_036803245.1 Chloroflexota bacterium
TGCTCGAGTGCATGCAGGCGTTCCTGGATGGCTCCGCAGCGGGACAGGCGCAGCCGATCGCCAGCACCTTTGCGCGGCCGGCGCCGCTACCCCAGGGGCTTCCAGAGGACGCGCTAGACTAGAGGTTACGTGAGAAAAGGGGGGGCTCTCTGAGGAGAGCCCCCCTTTGTTGTCTAGTAGCGGTCGGCGCTATAGGTGTAGGGATGTCCAACGGGAAACATGGCCGCTAGCAACGGGATTGCGGCCGCATCGACACGGACCGCCGTCTCGAACAGCAGGTCGTCGACGCTGCGGTAGCCGAGCACGAGCTGGGCCAGTGCCCACTGGGGCAGGCGAGACCGCAGCGTTGGGCCGCCGGGTCCCAGAGACAGGCGCGTCTGACCTAGGTCGGTCTCGAATAGCAGCGCCCCCGCCAGCTCATGCCCGGCCTGGGTGACCCGTCTCCTCAACAGCGGCGCCAGCGTCGCCATCAGCGCTTCTTGGTCAATAACGCGCGCCATGCAGTGGGCGTTGCGCGGATAGGCCAGATTGAGGGCACACCCATAGCGCTGGCAGTACACAAAGAACGGGTCATCGAACGGCCCTAGGATGACCAGCTCCTGCAGCCGCCGATCCCAGGCGATCCGACCGACCTCTGCCAAGAGGGTGCTCCAGACCGATCGATCGCGATAGCCCACCTCACCGACCTCCAGGCCGCCCTGGTCGAGGGTGTACATGGCATAGCCCGCGATGCCCTGGTCATCCACAGCCACAAAGGCACCGAACCGGCTGGTCCAGCCGGGGCCGCGCTTGAAGCCGGCCCAGTCCTGCGGGCGGACCGCAGTCCCCGTGCGCGTAGCGTTGGCGGCCGCATAGAGAGCCCGCACGCTGGGCGCATCGTGGCGCGCCATGGGGCGAATGGCAAAGCGGCTGGGCGCCAGCTCGGCATCGCGTGTCTTGATGGTGACACGGCACTCGGGCATGGCTGGCGCAAAGCCCCACCGCGTATAGAACGAGGGGATGCCATACAGCGCCGAGAGGTGATAGCCCTCATCCTGCATAAAGGCGATGCTGGCATCAAGCACGTGGCGGGCATAGCCCTTCATCCGGTGTTCGGGTGGTGTGCCCACCCCGCCGACGCCCCCACAACGAATCACGTGATCATCCACGCGCAGCTTTAGGTCGTGCACCGATAGGCCGCTGACAGCCTTGTCCTCGATGCACAGCTCCAGCCGGGTCCCCTCGTCAAAGGGCGTGTGACGAATCTCCATGGGTTTGCTCCTCGGTGCGATAAAGGATGGCCGAACCGTTGACAGGCTCTGCCGGCGCGCTATAATCGGCCCGCAGAGGGAGACAGAGCATACCATTGAATCAGCTCAGACACCAGACCAAGCCCGAGCCCATCAAAAACCCCGTGGTTCCCAAGGGCGATATCGAGTTTCAGCATCCTAGCGAGCGCGAGTTTGCCCGCGTGCTGGACTATTATGCCATCGAGTGGCGTTACGAGCCGGTGACCTTTCCCACCGACTGGGACGAGGACGGCAATCTGCTCGAGGCCCTCACTCCGGACTTTTTTCTGGTGGAGCAGAACCTCTATATCGAACTCACCACACTGCGCCAGAGCCTCACGCGCATCAAGAGACGCAAGCTGCGCCGCCTGCGAGATCTCTATCCAGGCGTTCGCGTTCAGCTCTGGAACCGGCGCGATTTCCGCCGCCTCCTGCAGCGGTTCGGCATGCAAGAGCGCGACAGCGAGCTGATCGGCGAGGACGCCAAGGACCGTGGCCATGGATAGCGACCCCCCCAGGATTCACGAGGATCTCGCCCGCGTCGTTCTGACGGACGATCAGATCCAGGCCCGCATCGCGGCCATGGGGCACGCCATCTCGGCCGACTATGCCGGAAAGAGCCCGCTCTTGGTTGGCGTGCTGAACGGCGTGGTAATGTTCATGGCCGATCTCTTGCGGGCTATCGACATTCCGGTGGGCGTGGACTTTATGGCGATCTCGCACTATGCCGCCGATGGCGGTGCCGGAACCGTGCGCATCACGAAGGACCTCGATGAGCCCATCACAGGGCGACATGTTCTGTTCGTGGAGGATGTGATCGATACGGGCCTGACGCTGAACTATCTCTTGCGTACGCTACAGACCCGCGAGCCGGCCAGCCTCAAGGTGTGCGTGCTGTTTGATCGGCCCTACCGTCGCCTGATAGACATTCCGCTTGCCTATGAGGGATTCGAGCTGCCCGACGAGTTTGTGGTCGGCTATGGCCTCGATAGTAACGGCTATTACCGCAACCTGCCCTATGTGGGCGTCCTCGATGCCGAGCGGACCACCAGACGCTAGATTCTCGACGGTCGGCCCTTGGCTATCAGCACCACCACGCTGCGCGACTGCACCCGATAGCGTTCGCCCTTGACCAGCGGCGCCTCATCCTCGGGCACGATGTCGTCCGGGGTCGGCAGGGCCGTGTCGATGACGCGCCTCCACCCATGCGCCGACGGGAGCTCAAAGCTGAGGGCGCGATGGTAAGCGTTGGCGGCGACATAGACCTCCACGTCGCCGGGAGCGGCGTGGAACTGGACGGCAAGGCTGTGAGAATGGTCGCTCCAGTCCGGCTTGCCGAGGCGTACCCCGTGAAAGGTAACCTGCGAGTGGAGGATCTGCTCTGGATCCTGGCCATTGGGCGCTCGCACGTTAGTGAGCGTCGCGTGTCGCCGCCGAAAGGCGACCAACTGGGCCACAAACCGAGCCAAGTCCCCGTGCTCTTGCCCCCGAGCCCAGTCAACCCAGCTGATGTCGTTATCCTGGCAGTAGGCGTTGTTGTTGCCCTGTTGGGTGCGAGCGAACTCGTCGCCCCCAAGCAGCATCGGCGTTCCCCAGGCCACCATCAGCAACGCCAGATGGTTGCGCATCTGCCGTTGGCGTAGCGCCAGGATCCTGGGGTCGTCGCTGGGCCCCTCAACGCCACAGTTCCAGCTCAGGTTCAGATCGGTGCCGTCGCGGTTGCCCTCGCCGTTGGCCTCGTTGTGCTTGACGTTGTACGAGACCAGGTCGTGCAAGGTAAAGCCATCGTGGGCGGTGGCATAGTTGATGCTCCGATGGGTGGCATAGCTCGGCTTGTCAGCGAACATGTCAAAGCTGCCAGTGAGGCGCCTGGCAAGGTCGCGCACGGCGCTGTCGTCGCCGCGCACAAACCGTCTCACATCATCGCGGAACCGCCCGTTCCATTCCGTCCAGCGATCTCCGGTGAACGAGCCTACCTGATAGAGCCCCGCCGCATCCCACGCTTCGGCGATGAGCTTGGTGCCGGCTAGCACCGGATCGGATTCGATCTGCCACAGGATCGGGGCGTCCTCGACGGCCTCTCCGTCCTCGTTGCGCGACAGCACCGAGGCCAGATCAAAGCGAAAGCCGTCCACGTGGTACCGCTGCACCCAGTGGCGCAGGCAATCGACGATGAACCGGCGGACGATCGAATGGTTGCAGTTGACCGTGTTCCCGCATCCCGAAAAGTTGGCATACAGCCGCCGGTCCTCTTGCAGGATATAGTAGGCAACGTTCTCCAGCCCACGGAATCCAAACGTAGGCCCGGTGTGATCGTTCTCCGCGGTGTGGCTAAAGGCGATATCCAGGATCACCTCGATGCCAGCGCGATGGAGCGCCTTGACCAGATCGCGGAACTCGTCGGCTGCTACCATGGGATCGGGTTGCGTGGCAAAGCCCACATGTGGCGCCATATAGGCCACGGGCGCATAACCCCAGTAGTTGGTTAGGCGGTTGCCGGTGGTCGGGTCGCGGCGCATGACCTCTTGCTCATCGAACTGCTGTATGGGCAAGAACTCGACCGCCGTGACGCCCAGCTCTTGCAGATGGGGGATCTTGGCCGCAAAGCCGCCATAGGTACCGGCGTGCTCGACACCAGAGGAGCGATGGGCGGTCATCCCCTTGACATGGGCCTCATAGATGACCGTGTCGTCCCACCGGCGCTGCAGCGGCGCATCGTCTTCCCAATCGTAGCGGTCCAGGTCGAGCACCATGGATTTCAGCGCGGTGGCCGTGTTGTCGTGATGGCCGTAGGCGTCGAGGCGAGACCAGCGATCGGTGCAGGCTACGCCCTGGGTGTAGGGATCTAGTAGCAGCTTGTGGGGGCTAAAGCGGTGCCCCGCCTCTGGGCGAAAGGGTCCATCGACGCGATAGGCATAGATCTGGCCATGGCACACGCTCGGGAGCAGAATGTGCCAGTAATAGTAGGTGCGGTTGAGCTTGGGGTCGAGCAGAAAGACCGCACTGGGCTCGTCCTGATCGCAGCGATCAAACAGGAGCAACTCTACTGACGTTGCGTGGGCGCTAAACAGCGAAAAGTTGGTGCC
>DAIRUQ010000108.1:0-4966 GCA_036803245.1 Chloroflexota bacterium
TGAGCACTCTGCGCACCCAGACCTGCTTTCGCACCGAGGATGGCAGGTTCTACGGATGGGAGGGTTGCTGCGACGACCACGGCTGCTGCATGGGGTCGTGTACGCATGTTTGGAACTATGAGCAAGCGACGGCGTACCTCTTTGGCTCGTTGGCGCGGAGTATGCGCGAGATCGAGTTTCTGCACGCCACAAACGACGACGGCCGTATGAGCTTTCGCGTCAGCTTGCCGCTGGGGCGCGATGCCGAGTTCCCTGTGGCGGCGGCTGATGGGCAGATGGGCTGCATCCTCAAGGCATACCGCGAGTGGCAGCTCTTGGGGGACGATGAGTGGCTGCGAGCGCTGTGGCCGCAGGTCAAGCGAGCGTTGGCCTATGCCTGGGTGCCAGGCGGCTGGGACGCCGATCAGGATGGCGTGATGGAGGGCTGCCAGCACAACACGCTTGACGTCGAGTACTATGGTCCGAACCCGCTAATGGCGGGTTGGTATCTGGGTGCATTGCGGGCGGCGGAGCGTATGGCTCGGCATCTGGGCGACGAGGTATTCGCCGAACGATGCGGCAGCCTGGCCGAGCGCGGCAGCGCCTGGGTTGACGCGCATCTCTACAACGGTGAGTTCTACGAGCAGGTCATTCAACCGCCAGCCCCGGGGCAGGGAATCGCCGAAGGATTGCGACACGACATGGGAGCAAGCGATCCGACCCATCCTGACTATCAGCTGGGCCCTGGTTGTCTGGTTGATCAGCTCGCTGGGCAGTTCATGGCCCACGTGTGTGGTTTGGGGTACCTGCTGAACCGCGAGCACGTGCGCGGTACCCTGGCCAGCATCTATCGGCACAACCACCGCGAGGAGCTGTATGGCCACTTTAACCACATGCGCAGCTTTGCCCTGAGCGACGAGAGCGCCCTGCTCATGTGCACCTGGCCACACGGTGGCCGACCAGAGGTGCCCGTGCCCTATGGCAACGAAGTGATGACGGGGTTCGAGTACACGGCGGCCGTGCACATGCTCTACGAGGGGATGACCGAGCTCGGGCTGCGGTGCATCGCTGACATTCGCGCGCGCTATGACGGTGAGCGGCGCAACCCCTTTGACGAGGCCGAGTGCGGGCATCACTATGCGCGCGCCATGGCGTCGTGGGCGGCGGTGCTGGCGCTCTCTGGCTTTTCCTACTCGGCGGTCACAGGCGAGATGGCCTTTGCCGCGCGCGCGGGTCACCACTTTTGGTCGAACGGCGATGCCTGGGGTACCTGTGTGGTGCGAGAGGTGCCCAGTGGCCTAACGGCTCGCCTGGAGGTACTCTACGGGCGGGTGCGCTTGTCACGGCTGCGCCTGGGCGCTGCCGGGCACTCTGTGCAGGCAGATGATGGTGGCCTGGTGGCTGGGCAGTCCGTGACGATTACGGTGGCGAACGATGCAGCATTGGACACGCAGTCAGACAAGGGAGACACGCGATGAAGCTGGCGTTCATGAGTTTTCTGTACCATCAAGCGTCCTGGCGAGAGCTGATTGAGGCCGCCACACGCTTGGGCTATGACGGGATCGAGTATCGGGCCGAGGCGGGCCATGGCCACGGTGTGGAGGTGGATGCGCCAGCCTCTCGCATCGCCGACGTCCGTCAGGCGATGGCCGACGCTGGGCTAGACACGGCCTGCCTCGCCACCAGCGTGCGCTTTTGCGAGGACGAGCCTGGCGCGCGAGACGCGAATCTGGAGCGCCTGTTGCCGCTCTTGGACCTGGCCCGTCGAGTGGGCGCGCCCTGCTTGCGCCTGTTCGGTGATCCCCTGCCGAACAGCGGCGCAGGGGCCCGCGCGGCCAACTATGAGGCCCAAGCGGCCTACCTGGCTCGCGCCGCCGAGCATGCCGCTCAGGCCAGTGTGCGCCTGTGCCTGGAGACGCACAGCAACTTTCGGGCGTATGACGCCGGCGAGGTGCTATTCCGGGCCGGTTATCCCCAGGCGCTGTGGGTGAACTGGCATCTCGCCCACTGCATCAACCATGGCGAGGACGTGGACGAGGCCTATCGCCACGTGAAAGGGCGCGTGGGCCATGTCCATTTCTACCTGCGTGACGGCCATATGGCTCGCCAGTACGATCTGCTCAAGGCCGAGGGATACCAGGGCTATTTTTCGGTAGAGATCATGCCGAAAGAGGGCCTGCCCTCGGACGATCTATTGCGTGAGCACGCGGCGTGGTTCCAAAGCCGACAGCAGGCCTAACCGAGGAGAGGTTCGCTTCCGGGCATGTTGGCCCACGAGGTGGCGCGCTATCGACTGCGATGGCGCGCCCCTGTGCACCTACCAGAATTCGCCGAGCCATGCATCGTAGCTGATGGGCTCAAAGCGCCCGTGCCCCGAGACGGGCCAGTGCGTCAGCTCTCCCACATAGACCCGTTCCCCGATGCTATAGAGGTCCACACGTACAAAGGCAAATGGTTCCGCCAGGGCTCTTGCTAGCTCTAGCATCGCACCAAAGGTCTTGGGCGCCTCTTCATGGGGCCCTTGCGGATAGCGATAGGTAACGTCGAGGGGACGGAAGGCCTCGTCATAGCAGGTGCGGGTATGCTGGCCGAAGCGGTCGTCATCCACCTGGATCATCCGGCAGCGGCCATGGAACATGAACAGCTTATAGTCACGTGGGATGGCGCCCCGCTCGTCGCGTAACAGAGGCTCGACCAGGATCCGGCGAGGCATCGTGGCATAGGGCCACTCGTGGGTTAGCAGCCCAAAGCGCGACTGCATCCATCGGCGGCAGGTCGCGAGCATCAGCTCCCGCGAGAGAGGCTCGGCCTCGGTCCGGAAGAGCATCCACCCTGAGGCGTGATTCGGCTTGAGCACGCATTCTAGAGGAAACTCGCCGAACGGCAGCGCCTCGGGGTTGTCGGTTTGGTACAGCAGCGGCACGAGCATCTGTTCGGCGGCCTCGCCTCCCAGGACGCGTGACACATATCCCCGTAGACCAAGCTTGGAGGCGGTCTCTGCCATCAGCGGGTCGCGATGGTGGAGCTTGTTCCGGACCACCTTTTCGCTAAAGGTTCGCGGCTGGGCCAGGTTGGGGGCATAGCCCAGATACTTGCGAAAGCGAGCGCGCTCCACTGGGTAGCCCGTCAGCCGCTCACCCAGCTCAAAGGCGCCCGTGATGAGCGGTGCTATGCGATGGTGCGTCCATGGTGCAGGCATGTGGCTCCTTTTTCTCCCGCGACGCAAGCCTATCCAAAGGAAGAGGATGCCACAAGTATGCTGACGCAACGGGCGGCCGATGTAGGGCGATCGTGAGATATCGTCCCGCAGCCGGGCCAGGTTGCGTATAATAGGGCCATGGCCTCACCACCGACTCGGGCAAGGCCATTGGCAAGGAGGGCTTGTGGCGGTCTCTGAGAATGAACTCAAGCAACGCGCCAAGTTGGCGGGTCACGGCGAGCCGATGGATCATGCGGTCAGCATAGTCGGCGCTGGCCTTGTCCTGGCTGCTCTGAGTATGGCGCTGCTGCTCGATTCCGGAGGCGACGGGTGGCGAGTGCGCCTGATCGTCGTCGCCACCCTGTTGGGAGCAGTGGCTCTGTTTGGGTTGGGCCAATGGCGTGACCGCGTGGCTAGATGGGCCTGTGTGATGGTGCCGGCCGCGCTCTTGGCGCTGGGAGGGGTGCTCTTTCCCGGGACGGGGCTCCTTCACCTGTGGGGGCTCGTGGTAGGCGTTTCGGTGATCGCACTCTCGCTGCGCGCCGGCATCGTGGTGGCCATCATGGGGACGATCTCGGCGTTTCTGTGGCGACAAGTTGATCCCTGGGGCTGGACGCAAGCCAGCGTGGTGGTAGCCACGATCGGCATCTGGGGCGCGATTGGGGTGATCTACTGGCTGCAGTCGTCGGCCGAGGGGACGGCGCTGTGGGCCTGGCACCAGTTCGAGCGGGCGCAGGCGCTGCTGGACGAGGCGCGCGAGGGGCGAGCCGAACTGCACCAAGCGCTGGACGATCTTGCTCATGCCAACCGACAGCTTGGTCTGGCAAACGAGAACCTGGCGGCCATGCGGCGGGTGGCCGAGGACGCCCAGCGCGCCAAAGCGGCCTTTGTCTCCAAGGTTAGCCACGAGTTCCGTACGCCGTTGAACATGATCATCGGACTGGCTGATCTGCCGATCACGCATCCAGAGCTGTACGAGTCATCGCTGCAGCCGACACTGCTGGAGGATCTTCGCATCGTCCGTCGTAACAGCCAGCACCTCCTTTCCATGGTGAACGATGTCTTGGATCTTTCCCAGGTGGAGGCTGGGCAGCTTGCCTTGTACCGTGAGCAGGTAGACCTTGGCGTGCTACTGCGCGAGAGCGCCGAGGTGGTGGCTCCACTCCTTGAGAAAAAGGGCTTGTCCCTTGATCTGGAGATAGCCGACGGCATGGCTGTATTCTGTGATCCGACGCGGATCCGACAGGTCATCCTCAATCTGGTCAGTAACGCCGCCCGGTTCACCGAAGAGGGCGGCATCAGCATCAAAGCGGCGCCCCAGGGGGCCGTCGTTTTGGTGGCCGTTACCGATACGGGCCCGGGCATTCCGCCTGACGATGTAGAGCGGATCTTTGAGCCCTTTTACCAGTCGAGGGACAGACAGCGGCAGGGGCAGCGGGGTACCGGGCTGGGGCTTAGCATCAGCCGCCAGTTCGTCGAGCAGCACGGCGGTCGCATGTGGATCGAGAGCGCGCCTGGGCAGGGCAGCACCTTTCGCTTTTCGCTACCCATCAGCGATGCGGGCGGACCGCGGGTGGGGGCGGATCGCTGGATCTCGGAGCAATGGCCTTGGGTTGAGCGGAGAGTGCGGGCGACCGTGCCCATCGTCGATACAACGCCCCGCTTGGTGATGCTCGACAGCACCGGCGACTTGGCGCAACTAGTGCCGCGCTATGCGCGAGACATCGAGTTTGTGGTCGCCGGCACCGTCGAGGAGGCGATCGACGAGCTCAAGAAGGGGCAGTCGCT
>DAIRUQ010000108.1:5066-8791 GCA_036803245.1 Chloroflexota bacterium
CTCTTGGAGCGTGAGCGCTATGACGCCGTGCTCCTGGACGTCATCATGCCGGGCATGGATGGCTGGCAGGTATTGCAGCGCATGCACGAGCGCGGGTGCGTGGACGTGCCGGTGATCATCGTCTCGGCGCAGGATGCGCGGGAGGAGCCTCTGGCCAGCCCGCTGGTGATGACATCGGTGGGTCAGGGCATCTCGGTGGGCAAAGTGCTGCGCTATGTGGCCGAGCTGATTCGGGTTACGTATGCGCCGCTGGGCGAGGACACACCTGAGCGAGCGCGGCGATGAACTGATCGCGCTGCACCGGCTTGGCCAAGTAGGCGGCGGCGCCCAGCGCCTTGGCCAGCTCTTGGGCACGTACCACCGTGCAGACGATCACCGGCACGTGCCGCGTTTCGGGGTTCTGGTGCAGGTGCGTGAGTATCTGCCACCCGTCGCCATCGGGCAGCATGATGTCAAGCACGATGGCATCGGGCCGAGTGGCGCGTATTTCATCGACCAGATTTGATGGGTCTGGCACGTGCTGGATGCTGTAGGCTGTGCCTTGGGTGTAGCGTCGGTAGACGTAATAGAGGTCCTGGTTATCCTCGACGAGTAGGACCTTGGCGCGCTGCATGGCCGGCAGCCGGAGCTCGCAGTAGGCCTCCGTGTCGTTCACGCGCCATAGTCGCCGACCACCTTGCCGATCTAGCATCTGGTCAACCAAATAGTCACTGGGCTCTAGGGTGGCGCGTGGTGGCGTCAGCACAAGGGCTATGGCGGCTTCGGCCTCCGTTGTGCTTTGCACCGCTATGGTGGCACAGGCGGGGGCAAGCTCGCCCTCCACGAACGACATGCGGTCAAAGGTTACCAGGATCGCCTGCTCCAGCAGGGTGCTAGGGCCCGTGGCGAGAAGATGGTCGGGAGCATCCTGAATATCGAGGCTCACCTTGCGCGCCTCGGCTAGAGGGGCTATCACCTGCCGCACGCGGGCTAGGACATCGCGGAGCTCCGTGACGGCGCCCGGGTTCTCGTCCATGACGGCATCGATCTCGCGGCGGACCTCGGCCTTCCACGGCTGCGCACCAGGATCCTCTGTCTCGTGGATGCAGCTTGCGAGCCACGAAATAGCGTCCTTCTGCTGGCGACTGAGGTGTCGTACGCTGATGCCCATGTCCTCCGCGGTGCGGGCCAGCGTCCACCCATCTACAAACCGGCGGTGGAGGATGCGATGGTAGCGGCGCGAGGGAGCGTCTTCGGGGCAGGCGGCATCGGGGGCCAAGTCAGAGATCATGCGCACTAGCCGGCGGCGCATCTCGACCTGGGTAGAGACGCCGAGGACGCGCTGGAGCGCTAGCTCCGGCTCATATGACGGATCGTAGAGGTTGTTGAGGGCCTCCGAGAGGCTGTCCATGACCGTCGGATACTCGTCCATGTCCTGTAAGAGTCCACCCCGTGTCCATGCCAAGTCATTGTGAGAGAGCAACGCTTCTGATAAGCTAGAGGCGAGGATAGTCGACGCTCTGGCTCTCGTGGCGTTCGGGCGTCATTGGCTAGCCGCTTTGTTGACGCTGTCTGCATTGTAGCATGGCAGAGCTAGCTGACCAACTGCGCGCGCTGCTACAAGGCCGAGTAGTACTAGGGGAGGTGCTTGGAGCTGATCAGATGTCGGCAGCGTTGGCGACGATCGATTTTCTACTACAAGGGGGAAAAGTGAGCAAGGTTTCACGTCGTGATCTACTAAAGTACATAGGCCTGGGTGCTGCAGCGGTGACGCTCGGTGCCTGCAAGCCGGCTGCCACGCCGGCTCCTTCGGCTTCGGCCGAGAAAGAGGCTGAGGCCCCGCCCGCCGCTGAGGCGGCCGGCGAGAGCATCACGTTGCGCTGGGTTACCAACCACGGCGTCGCCGAGATGCCCATGTTCGAAAAAGTTGCCAAGAACTTTGAGGACCGCAACGAGAACATCAAGATCGACCTGTTGAACATCCCCGGTGGCAACGAGTACTATAACGCGATCAACACGCAGGCTGTTGGTGGCGACACGCCGGATCTGTTCTACTGCCGTTCCTATGACACGCAGCCGTTCGCTAGCAAGGGCTGGATCGTCAATCTGGATCCGTTCATCGATGCGTTTGGCATCGACACCAACGACTTCTGGGATGGCATGCGGCCACACCTTCTTTTCGAGGATTCGTTCTACGCGTTGCCCTATGACTTTTCTACCATGGGGTTCTACTACAACAAGAACATCCTCGCAGAGATGGGTATCGAGACGCCACCCGACGATTGGGATCTCGATCTCTTTGAGGAGATCTGCGAAAAGATGGTTGTGTGGGATGGCGACCGGGTAGCGCAGTGGGCGACGACTCTTGAGTCGGGCGATTGGTACTGGGTCGGCCACATTGTCGCCAACGGCGGCCAGATGTGGAGTGATGACTGGAAGACCTGCACGCTGGATGCTGACCCGGTGGTAGAGATCTTTGAGCGCTTTATCGAGATGCGCAAGAAGGGCATCTTCCCCGAGGGTGGCGCCGTGCCGCAGGGTGTGAACGCCTGGCCGAGTGGCCTCGCAGTCATGAACCACAACGGCTCCTGGGCGACGGCTGGTCTGCGCGAGCAGGTGGGCGACGCCTTTGAGTTCGATGTGACCGGCATGCCGTACAACCCCAAGACCGGCATGAGGCTGGTCAGCGGCGCTGGCGGGGCTTGGAGCGTGGGCGTGAACACCAAGAACCTCGACGAGGCTGCCAAGTTCTGCGACCACGTCGCGAGCACCGAGTCCTGCAATATCCTGATCGCCGAGCCGGTGCGGAGCCTGCCGGGCCGCAAGTCTTCGGCGGAGCTGTGGATCAAGAATGCTACCGAGGGCGGCATGCAGCCGGCCAACGTAGGCATCTTTGCTCGACAGAACGAGGAAAAGATTGCGGCTGAGCCGTACCCGCCTTTCTGGAAAGATTTCCAGGTGGTGTGGAGCAACCGCATCCCGGCCATGCTTTACGGTGGCGGCGATGCCGAGGTGGACGTACGTGAGCAGCTCGCGCTGGTGACCGAGGAGACGCAGGCAGCTATCGACCTGTACTGGGAATCAGTCTAGGGTTCCAGTGAAGGGGCACTGCGGGCTCAGCCGCAGTGCCCCTTTTGTGGCATAGCGCGTACGACTGAAAGAGCTGGAGTATGACTCGATGACGCAACGACGCATGAGTTTGGCTCAACGCGAGGAGATCGAGGGGTATGTCTTTCTGCTGCCCTGGATTCTCGGGTTTCTGATCTTTTCCTTGGGACCGTTGCTGGCCTCCATGTATCTTGGCATGACCAACTACCGCGGGGCTGGGACGCCCGAGTGGATCGGGTTTGGCAACTTTGAGCGGATGCTCTTCAACGACAAGCTATTCTGGCAATCACTCAAGGTCACCCTGGTATATGCAGCGGGGTACCTGCCGCTGGGGTTGGTCTTTGGCTTTAGCATCGCGCTACTGATGAACCAGAAGGTGCGCGGTATCTTGACCTTTCGCACCATCTATTACCTGCCCGCTGTAGTCTCTGGTGCAGCCGTCGCTATCCTGTGGCAGTTTGTCTTCCACCGGGACTTTGGCGTGCTGAACGAGATTATCGGCTGGTTTGGTGCCGAACCTATCCCCTGGCTGCTCAGCGAGCGCTACGCCATGGTGGCTTTTATCATCATGGGCCTGTGGGGTGTCGGCGGGGGCATGATCATCTATCTGGCCGGACTGCAAGGTATTCCAACAGACC
>DAIRUQ010000109.1:0-6705 GCA_036803245.1 Chloroflexota bacterium
GCATGGCCGCGTCAAAGGTGGCGCCGCCCCACATCTCAACGGCGGCATAGCCGACGGCCTCTAGCTTGGCGGCAACGGGCAGCATGCTTCCCGTGGACATACGGGTGGCGGAAAGCGACTGGTGAGCGTCACGCAGAATTGTATCACATATCTTGAGCGGATTGGCGCTCATGGTGCTCCTTTGATAACACTACAGGGGCATGTTTCCGTGCTTTTTCGGCGGGTTTTCGTCGCGCTTGTTGCGCAGCATCGCCAAGGCGTTGACGAGAGCCGCTCGGGTCTGGCTGGGCTCGATGACGGCGTCGAGATGGCCGTAGGAGGCCGCCAGATAGGGGTTGGCGAACTGCTCGCGGTACTCGGCGATGAGCTGGGCGCGCAGAGCCTCTGGATTCGCAGCAGCCTCGATCTCTTTGCGGTAGATGATGCCCACCGCCCCCTCGGGCCCCATGACGGCGATCTCGGCTGTGGGCCACGCGAGGTTCACGTCGCCACGGATCTGCTTGCTGTTCATCACGATGTACGCGCCGCCATAGGCTTTGCGTGTGATGACGGTGATCTTGGGGACGGTGGCCTCGCAATAGGCAAAGATCAGCTTGGCGCCGTGGCGGATGATCCCGCCATGCTCCTGAGCCACCCCTGGCATAAAGCCCGGCACATCCTCAAAGGTGATGATGGGAATGTTAAAGGCATCACAAAAGCGAACAAAGCGGGCGCCCTTGTCGGCAGCGTCAATGTCCAGCGCTCCAGCCTTGAAGGCGGGCTGGTTTGCCACGACGCCCACACTTGAGCCGTCAATCCGTGCCAGGCCGATCACGAGGTTCTTGGCAAAGTGCTCGTGAATCTCGAAAAAGCTATCCTGATCGACCACCGCCTCGATGACATCCTTGATGTCATAGGGCGCGTTGGCATTGTCGGGAACAATACTGTCGAGCAGAGACTCGGCGCGCGTTGGGTTGTTCTGTGTCAGAACCGACGGAGCATCCTCCAGGTTGTTCTGTGGGAGGTAAGAGAGGAGCGTGCGCACCATCTCCAAGCAGGACTTGTCGTCGTCGGCGGCAAAGTGGGCGACGCCGCTGGCGCTGTTGTGTACCATGGCCCCACCCAGCTCGTCCATGGTCACGTCTTCGCTGGTGACGGTCTTGACCACGGCTGGGCCCGTGACAAACATCTGACTGGTGTCCTTGACCATAAAGCAAAAGTCGGTCAGGGCGGGCGAATAGACGGCGCCGCCAGCGCAGGGCCCCATGATCACCGAGATCTGGGGAATCACGCCTGAGGCCATGGTGTTTCGCAAAAAGATGTCGGCATAGCCAGCCAGCGATAGGATGCCTTCCTGGATGCGCGCGCCACCCGAATCCTGGATGCCGATGATGGGCGCTCCCATCCGCAGAGCCAGATCCTGCACCTTGGCGATCTTGGCGGCGTGGGCCGCGCCCAACGACCCGCCCATGACGGTAAAGTCCTGCGCATACAGATAGACCAGACGGCCATCGATGGTGCCATAGCCCGTGACGACGCCGTCACCAAGCGTGATTCGCTCGTCCATGCCGAGCGTTGTGGCATGGTGGGTGACCAACGCATCCAGCTCCTGGAAGCTGTCCTCGTCTAGCAGCAGGGCGATACGTTCGCGGGCGGTCAGCTTTGTCTTGTCGTGCTGTCGCTCGATGGCAGCCTGGCCGCCTCCTAGCTTGGATTCTTGCTGCAGTTGGCGCAGCTTCTGGATCTTGGCGTCAGAGCCCATGGTCCCTCCTGTACACTCTTCTAGGCGGAATCTTGATCTGCCCACATCTCAAAGGTAACACCAGCGGCATCCAGCATGTCAAGGGCAAGCTGGTCTGGATAGGTATCTACACAGACGACGCGCACGATGCCCGCGTTGATGATCATCTTGGCGCAGGTGATGCACGGCTGGTGGGTCACATAGACCGTGCCGCCTGCGACAGTGATGCCGTGTCGTGCGGCCTGGATGATAGCGTTCTGTTCCGCATGCAGGCCACGGCAGATCTCCTGGCGCTGGCCCGACGGGATGCCAAGTTGCTCGCGGAGGCAGCCCGTCTCGTCACAGTGCGGCAATCCGCTGGGCGGGCCGTTATAGCCTGTGGCCAGGATGCGCTTGTTCTGCACAATGATGGCGCCCACATGGCGGCGCAAGCAGGTGGATCGCGTCGCCACCTGCTTGGTGATGTCGATAAAGTACTGATCCCACGACGGTCTCATCGTTCTAGGGTGTACTCCTTGAAGGCCTGTCCCGTGATAGGCATCGTCTGGACGAACATGTCTAGGATAGCGAGAGCATACTGGCGATGCTCCCATTGGGCGCCCTTGTCCAGCCGTTTCTGGAGCCAGTTCATCAAAGACCAGGCGTTCACCGTCCACACGAACTGGGTATAGACGGCCGTGCCCAGGATGCCACGGGCCTGCTCGCGACGAACGCCGCTTGCTACCAGGTGCTCATAGAGATCGAACGAGGCATCCATGTGAGCCACATAGGCTTGGCGCGGCTCGCCCTCAAGGGTCGTGGGGGTATAGTAGGTGCGGTCGGCCAGGCAGTAGCGCAGAGAGCGCTCGTTAAAGGTACAGATGCGATGACGCATCCACTGGCGGGCCACAAAGAGGGGGCACTGTACGCCAAAGCGGAACACGGCGTGCTCAAAGACGGTATTGTGCTTGGGCTCGCTGCGCATTAGCCGCCGAATCAGACGCTCGTCCGCTTCGGGCGCCTGCGCCTCTGACTGGTAACAGATCCGAGCCCCGCGGATGACGGCCTCGTCACCCCCCATCCAATCCTCTAGCTGAACCCAGCCGTGGTCCAGAACGGGTGTGCGATCCAAGGGCGCTGTTCCTTTACCATAGCTGCGTATGCAACGTCTGATTCGGGCATGCCATCGGCAGGCCGACGAATGCCCAAACATCCCGCATTCTACCAGAAAAGCCGAGCGGCGCCTAGTTATCGTTTTGGGCGTTGCGCTCTTGGGCCAGTGCCTCAAAGTGGGGCTTGAGGCGGCAGTACGATTCGTCCAGCGCCTCGCAGATGACGCGCGTGTCCGAGAACACGGACATAAAGTTGGTGTCGCCCGTCCAACGCGGCACGATGTGCATGTGGATGTGTTGCTCGATGCCCGCGCCAGCCGAGGAGCCCAGGTTCATGCCCACGTTAAAGCCGTCGGCGCGCAGAACCTGGCGGAGAATGGTCAAGCTGTCGTTCACGAGCTGGGCCATTTCCAACAAGGCGTCAGCATCGAGAGCGGTGGGGGTGTCGGTGTGCAAGAGCGGCACCACCATGAGGTGGCCATTGGTGTAGGGATACTTGTTCATCACCACCATGGCGTGCGTGCCACGATAGAGGATCAGGGCGTCCTGATCGGCCTGCTCGCCCGTTTGGATGTCGCAGAACACGCAGCCATCCTGCTTTTCGGCGCTGACATAGGCCATGCGCCAAGGGGACCAGAGTCTCTTCATGATAGACGCTCCTCCCAGATGAGCTGGGTGCGATGCACGCGCAGGTCGGTATAGGTTAGGCCAGCTGCGTCGAGCACGTCGGCGGGGCGCCCCGAACCGTTCGAGCCGCAGCGCAGCCGCATGTGGACCTCGTGCGAAGGGGGATCTTCGGAGACATAGCCCAGGTCATGGATCAGCTCACGGAGTTCCAGGCTCTGCACTCGCCCGCGACGCTCACGCTCAAAGGGGATGCTGGTGCGCTGGAGCAGGGTGCTCAACGCGGCAGCTATCTCGGCGGCCTGACAGTCGGTGCGTAGATACACCTGGTACACGGCCTCTCGCATCAGGGATTGGGGGGCCTTGGCATCGAGCGCGACCTCGGCGGCTGAGACGATCCCGAGCCCCGGCGGCGCCTGCGTCTGCAGCCGATCCGGCAGCTCCTCGAGGTCCACCGGCTCGCCGAGGTAGATATCCAGCATCTCGCAGGCGCTGGTGTATCCTACCGGCAGCGCGTCGGCGAACTGGAGCCGGGCATGCGGATTGTAGCCCTGGGTATAGGCGAGCGGCAGCTCGGCGCGGCGCAGCAACCGCTCCCAGAGGCGCCCCATGTCCAGAATCGAGGCGTACTGGAGTGGCCAGCCCACCGCAAAAACAACCCGCACCCGTTGCATGACGGTCGTAAGCATACTCATGGGCACTCCCAGGCCACGCGCTGGGCGGCCTCAGCATAGCGTTCGCCGAGGGCGGTCAGAATGCCACAGGCGTGGCACTGCTGACGACAGTCTGGCGACACAACCCCCTGAAGGGCGCGCTGGCGCTCGCGCAGCAGGAACGCCTCGGTCACGCCAGCCGAGATGTGGCTCCAGGCCAGCGGCTGGCCCGCAACGCGTCCATCAACATACCAGTTGGCGTCCACCCCGCAGGCTGCCAGCGCCTCGCGCCAGATCTCGGGACGAAAGCGCTCTTGCCAGGCGTCGAATCGTGCGCCGTGCTCCCAGGCGGTCTGGATCACCAGTCCGAGGCGGCGGTCGCCGCGAGAGATCATCGCCTCCAGCCAAGTGGCGTCCCAATCGGACCAGCTGAGCTTGATGCCCCGCCCGCCCGCTCGCTCGCGAATCAGCCGTTGGCGCCGCACGATATCCTCCTGGCTGGCGAGCGGCTCCCACTGGAACGGCGTGTGGGGCTTGGGCACAAAGGTAGAGAGGCTGACACTGATCTCGACGCGACGGCCTCGCAGCTTGCGCCCCAGGTCACGGATGGTGGTGATCAAACGGGCGATCTCGAGCGCGTCCTCGTCGGTCTCGGTCGGCAGGCCCAGCATGAAATAGAGCTTGATCCGGTTCCAGCCACGCCCAAAGGCGGCGCTGGCCGTCTCGATCAGATCCTGCTCGGTGACGCCCTTGTTGATCACGTCACGTAGGCGCTGGCTTCCTGCCTCGGGTGCAAAGGTCAGCCCCGACTTGCGGGTCTGCTGGATGCTCTCGGCAAGCTCAACGCTAAAGGCGTCCGTGCGGAGCGAGGGCAAAGAGACGCCAACTCCATGGGCATTGTGGCGCTGAAGCGTCTCAGCGACGAGCTCGCCGATACCGCTATGGTCGCTGCTCGAGAGCGACACGAACGAGACTTCGTCATAGCCCGTGTTGGCCAGGATCTGGTCGACGGCATCCACGATCTCGTCCACCGGGCGCTCGCGAATAGGCCGGTAGATCATGCCTGCCTGGCAGAAGCGGCAACCATGGCTGCAGCCCCGCTGGATCTCGACCATGGCACGGTCATGGATGACCCGCATGGCCGGCACCAGTGGCCGGGTGGGCACCGTCGGCAACGCCGTCGTGATCCGCTTGGTGATGCGCTGTGGCACAGTCGTCGCGGCGGCATGTGGGATGCGTGTGCCGTCGTCGGCTGGCGCGGCGTCATAGAGAGCCGGTACATAGGTGCCCGGAATCTCGGCGAGGTCGCGCAGCAAGGTGGGGCGGTCCCAGCCTGCAGCCTTGGCGCGGTCGACCTGCGAGAGCAGGTCCACGATCGCCTCCTCGCCCTCGCCCACGAAAAAGGCGTCAAAGAAGCGGGCCAGCGGCTCGGGATTGTAGGCCCCGCTGCCGCCGGCGATCACCAGGGGTGCGTCCTCAGTGCGCCGCTCGGCCACCAGGGGGATACCCGCCAGGCTGAGCATCGACAGGATGTTGGTATAGGTCAACTCGTGCTGCAGGCTAAAGCCCACGACGTCAAACTGGCTCAAAGGCGTAAAGGTCTCTAGCGAGTAGAGGGGAACCTGCTCCTCGGCCATGGCCTGGGCCATGTCGTCCCAGGGCGCATACACGCGCTCGGCCAGGGCCCAAGGGAGCTGGTTCACGGTGTCATAGAGGAGCGCCAGCCCCAGGTTGGACATGCCGATCTCGTAGACATCGGGATAGGCCAAGGCCAGCCGGACGCGGGTCCGTCGCCAGTCCTTGGTGATGGCGTGCAGCTCGCCGCCGGCATAGCGCGCCGGGCGCTCTACGCGAGTCAACAGACGGCTAATGACCTCACGATCGATGGGCATGGTCCCTCCAAACGCTAATCTTGTCCATTATAGCGCGCGCCTATGGTCCGGTTCAAAAACCGGTAGCATTGAGGCCGTTGACCGCCCAGGTGACAGCCGATAGACTGGCTTGGCGCGCAAGCAAGGAGGATATCTGTGACTAACAAGGTCCGTTTTGCCAATCCGGGTGCCGATCGGCGAATCCTGCAGATGCTGCACCAGATTCCTGCCGGGTCCGATGGGCGCCGGCGGGTGTACGACGCCCTGCTTAGGGCCGGGTTCGGTGGCTTGGTCACCAACGTCAGCTTTGATGCCTACCTCGAGAGCGAAGACCATTGGCAAGAGTTTCTGGCGGGAGTGGCCGAGGCGAGCGAGCAGGGGCTCTGGCTGTGGCTCTATGACGAGGAAGGCTACCCATCGGGACTGGCTGGCGGGCTCACGTTGCGAGATAACCCCGAGTATCAGGCCGAGGGGGTGGGATACTACTGGCTTGACGGCGGGGGCGAGATGGTTCTTGAGGTGCCGACGGGCACGCCGGTCTACGCTTGCCTGTGCCAGATTGAGGATGGCGCTCCCGTCCTCCCAGGGGAGACGCTGGCCCTGGATGGCTCGCCCACTGTGCGCGTTGAGAGTGGCGCTGGGGCCTGGCGACTGATGGTGTTTGCGCGTCAGTACCTCTATGAAGGCACGCACGCAGCGGCCAATGTCCACGTGCATCGTCCCTACATCAACATGATGGACGATCG
>DAIRUQ010000109.1:6805-8563 GCA_036803245.1 Chloroflexota bacterium
GCGGAGCAGACGTGCGTGCGCTGCTGGTTCTATGATCTGGTGGCCGACCTCGTGGCCGAGCGGTACGGCGGCGCCCTTCAGGCATGGTGTCAGCAGCGCGGGATCGCCTCCAGCGGGCATCTGCTGCTGGAGGAATCGCTCATTGCCCATGTGTACTACTATGGCGACTATATGCGGTCGGCCCGGCGGCAGGATTGGCCGGGCATCGACGTGCTCTCGTCTCGTTGCGTGGGCGCAGAGGCGGCCGCGCCCAAGACGTCGGTGGGCATGTTCGAGCCGATCCCCCTCCACGCCAAGCTACTGGGATCGGTGGCCGAACTGGTGGGCGCGCCGCGGGTGATGAGCGAGACGTCGGATCATCTGGAGCGGGTGCGCGAGCTCGAGCCGGTCACCGATGAGGAGATCCTCGGCACTATCGGATGGCAATACCTCCTAGGCGTTAACACCCTGACCTCTTATTATCGGCAGGCGTGGCAACATGGCGATGCCGAGGTGTGCGAACAGCATGACTGGGCCGCCATCAACACGTATGTCGGGCGGCTGGGTGAGATGTTGGTGGACAGCCGCTGGGCGGGCGAGATCGCGGTGCTCTATCCCATCGCCTCTGTGTGGGCGCAGTTCATCCCGCAACGGGAGACGCTCTATGCGCGACAGGAGCCCGAGCACTGTATCGCCATCGATGATACCTACCGCGAGCTCGGAAAACAGCTGGTCGTTAGTAATCTGGACTATGTGCTGCTAGACCATCAAGCTTTTGCCAAGGAGCCACGCGATCCGTCATGGTGGCGGCGTGACCCGGCCTCGATAAAGTACCTGGTGCTCCCCATGGCCCGGGTGATACCGCGCCGTGTGATGATGGAGATCTACCAGTTCTGGCGAGCCGGGGGAAAAGTGCTGGCGCTGGGCGAGCCGCCCGCGACGGAGGCGGAGACCGGCAAGCCTGGACTGACCGCCAAGATCGGCGAGGCGCTGTTTAGTCAGCCCAACGAGGTGCATACACTGCCCAACGGGGGGCGCTCGGTGCTGGTGAACGAAGTGGCTACGCTGGTCGATGCTCTGCGGGGTTGGGGTGCCGGTCCCGTGCGGCTGCTCACCCGCGATGCAACCATCGCTCATACTATCCGACGCGGAGCTGGGCGCACCTTTGTGATGCTCTACAACTATGGCGAGCAGCGGCAACGCTTTGTGGTGCAGGTGCCCATGCGTCGCGTCGAGATCTGGGATCCGGTGACGGGCGATGTCGCCGCCTGGCCGCCCGAAGCGGGCGAGAACGTGGCGCTAGATCTGGAACCTTACCGCGCCATCTTTTTGCGAGAAGCCTAGGCCCTTAGCCTGGGATCGCCTGGATGGTCACGTGGACCTGACGCCGCCTAGGGCCATCCCACTCGGCCAGGTAGATGCCCTGCCACGTGCCCAGCGCCAGCTTGCCCGCCGCGATGGGGCAGGTGAGCGCAAAGCCCGTGAGCAGCGCCTTGATGTGGGCCGGCGAGTTGCCCTCGGCGTGGCGGTAGGCTGGGCTGGCCGGCACCAGCGCGTTCAGTGCATTGACCATATCCTGCCGCACGGCAGGATCCCAGTTCTCGTTGAGGGTGATGCCCGCTGTGGTGTGAGGCACAAAGAGGTGGCACAGCCCGTCTTGGACGCCGCTGTGATCCACCGCCTCTTGGACCTGCGGGGTAATGTCGACGAGCTCGGTGTGGAGGCCGGTACGGATGCTGATCTCTGTGATCATGGTCGTTGCTCCAGAGTTGCGACTTG
>DAIRUQ010000110.1:0-8032 GCA_036803245.1 Chloroflexota bacterium
TGGTATTCGTGGCCATGGGGGTCAAGCACGATGACGCGGCCTTTTTTGCGCAGCAGTTCCGCGAGAGCGGTGCTACGGCCGACACGGCTCTGTTTCTCAACCTGGCTGACGACCCGCCTATGGAGCGGATCGTGGCGCCACGGGCGGCCCTGAGCCTGGCCGAGCACTTGGCGTTCGAGCATGGCATGCACGTGCTGGTCATTTTGACCGACATGACCAACTATGGCGAGGCGCTACGCGAGCTCTCGAGCACACGCGACGAGGTGCCCAGCCGCAAGGGCTACCCAGGCTACCTATATAGCGACCTGGCCAGCCTGTACGAGCGCACGGGAATGCTGCGGGGGCGGCCTGGCTCGATCACCCAACTGCCGATCTTGGCCATGCCTAACGATGACATCAGCCATCCCATGCCCGACCTGACGGGCTATATCACCGAGGGTCAGCTGGTGCTAAGCCGCGACCTGCATGCGCGGGGCATCTACCCGCCGCTGAACATTCTGCCATCGCTCTCGCGCCTGATGAAGGACAGCATCGGCGAGGGGCGCACCCGTCCCGACCATCCCGCCGTCGCCAACCAGCTCTATGCCGCGTATAGCCGTCTACAGGATGTCAGGTCGTTGGCTTCGGTCATCGGCGCCGACGCGCTGTCGGCCCGTGACCAGCGCTATGTAGAGTTTGGGCAGGCCTATGAGGAGCGGTTCTTGCGGCAGCGGCCCGACGAATCGCGTTCGCTGGACGAGAGCCTGGACTTGGCTTGGCGGGTGTTGAGCCTGTTGCCCGAGGATGAGCTGGCGCGGGTCAGCGAGGATGAGCTGGCCGAGCGGTATCTGGGCGACGAGGCACAGGTGGAGGATCTTCGATGAGCAGCGCAGGTCGCGCTATCCCGAACACGCGGGCAGGACTGCTGACGGCCCGCCAGCGGCTGTCGGTGGCGCGGCGTGGATTCGACCTGCTGGATCGCAAGCGCGAGGTGCTCATCGGCGAGATCCTGGCCATGGTGGAGGAGGCCGAGGCGGTTCGCAACGAAGCGGCCGAACGCTTTGGCGAGGCCTACCAGCGGCTGGACGTAGCCCGCGCCGTCATGGGCACCGAGCGCGTGCGTCGCCTGGCGCTCTCGGGTCAACGCAGCGTTGACGTCGATATTACTCCTCGCAGCGTCATGGGCGTGGTGGTCCCCATGGTGCGCTATGATGTGAAAAAGGCCGAGCTGACCTATGGCTCGGGCACCACCAGCGTCGTTCTGGATCAGGCCCAGCTCGATTGGGATGCCGTGCTCGAGCTGATCGGCCGCCTGGCCGAAAAGGTGACCACCGTGTGGCGCCTGGCGCTAGAGCTACGCCGCACCCAGCGACGCTTGAACGCCCTGGAGCACCTGTACATCCCCACCTATGCCGACGCCGCGACCCGCATCGAGCAGGCGCTGGAGGAGCGCGACCGCGAAGAGTTCTTTCGCGCCAAGCGCGCCAAGGCCAAGCTGCGCGCCCGACACGGCGACCACTCCTCGTCCGACGCCACCTAACCCTGGCGCCACCAAGCATTTCCCCTGACCGAGCGCCGCTTGCATCGCGGCGTCATCCTGACTATCCTATACCCGCTATTCTATAGCTTGGAGGTTGAGAACCTATGCAACCGTGGTATCAGGAGAGTTTTGGCGCCGAGTATCTGGCGCTCTATGCCCACCGCGATGACGCCGAGGCACAGCGCGACATCCGCGCCGCCATAGCGCTCGCAGGGGTGGGCGCTGGGGCGCGCATTCTGGATCTAGCTTGTGGGGCGGGGCGGCATCTGCGCGCCCTGTGTGCCGAGGGGTTCGATGGCCTGGTGGGCCTGGACCTCTCCGCCGACCTGCTGACGGCCGCCTGCGAGGACCTGGACGAGGGGGCCCGCTGTTGCGTCGATCTGGTGCGGGCCGACATGCGACATATCCCCTTTGACGGCGTGTTCGACGCCGTCTTTTCGCTCTTTACCTCGTTCGGGTATTTCGAGCACGAGCGTGAGGACCTGGCCGTTCTGGAGGGGGCCCATCGCGCCCTCAAGCCTGGCGGCGTGTTACTGATGGACGTGATGAACCGCGCCTGGGTGCTGGCCAACCTGGTGGCTTGCGATACCTGCCAACGGGGCGACCGCGAGATCACCAATCAACGGTGCCTCACACCGGACGGCAAACGCATCACCAAGGAATGCCTGGTACGCTACCCCGACGGGAGCCACCGACGCTTTTTCGAGTCGGTGCGGCTTTACACGCCCGACGAGGTGACGGCGCTTTTGGCACGGGCGGGGTTTGTGGGCGTGCGCCGCTACGGCTCGTTGGCGGGCGATGCCTACACTCCAGGGAGCCCGCGGTTGGTGTTGCGGGCCGAGAGGGGAGGGGCTGCGTGATCGAGACGCTGGGTTGGCGGGAGCTGCTCCACGTGGGCGGCAACCGATTTCAGGTCGATTATAGTGAGGGTGTGGGTGACGCGCGATCGTTCTTCCCGTTAGCTCCCGACGACGCCACGGGGGCACTGGCTGCGCGGTCGGGACGCCACTACCCACGGCCCACACTGGCCGAGGCATTGAGGCGCTACCTGGAAGGCATCGGCGCGCCCGAGAACGCACGCCAAGCCGCTGCGGCCCTGGCCGATGAGTGCGTCTATTGCGTCATTACGGGTCAGCAGGCGGGATTTCTGGGCGGCCCCGCCTTTTCCGCCTACAAGATCGCCACAGCCATCCGCTTGGCTGCGTCCTGGCAGGAGCGCCTGGGTGTGCGCGTGGTGCCGATCTTCTGGCTGGCCAGCGAGGACCATGATCTGCAAGAGATCAACCACGCTTACTACCAGCAGAGCGATGGGGAGGTCGGGCGCGTCAGTTTCGGCTGGGAGGGAGAGGGCCGAGCCGTGGCCGACCTGCCCGTCAATACAGACGTGTTACGCGCCTGGGAGAGCTACTGGGAGGCGTTGCGCGGCTCGCCGCATCGCGACGCGGCTATGGAGGCCCTGGCGCCCCGTGGGAGCGAGGGTTACGCCGCCTGGCAGGCGCGGGTCTGGTCCGAGCTGTTTGCCCCGTGGGGCTTGGTGGTGGTAGAGCCGTGGGCATTGCGCCCGCTGGCTGGCGACCTGATGGCCAAGATGGCGGCCCACGAGCCCGAGATTCATGAGCGCTTGGGCCACGTGGCGGAACGGTTGAGGGCAGCGGGCTATGATCCCGCGCTGGATCCCGACGCCAACGGCGGCCTGTTCCGACTGGACGGGCCTGGTGGGCGGCGGGTGCGCGTGGAGGACGGCCCTGCGGCGGCGGACGAGGTGGCCCGTCATCCGGAGCGCTTTTCGGCCGACGCCGCCTTGCGGCCCTTGGTGGCCGACGGCATCCTGCCCGTGCTCGCCAGCGTGCTGGGGCCAGGCGAGCTGGGGTACCAGGCCATGCTGGCGCCCTTGTACGACTTGCTAGGCCTGGCCCAGCCCGTCGCCTACCCACGGCAGTCATACACGCTGGTTTCGACCACGGAGGCGGACCGCCTGGACGCCTATGGTACCAACGTGCGCGAGCTGCTGGTGGCGGGGCAGGATCCGTCCGACGCGACCGACGGCCTGGCGACGGCCGAGCACCGGCGGTTGTTTGGGCGGGCGCGCGAGCTGGTGGAAGAGGCCTATGCGCCGCTGCGCGACTATGTGGCGGCGCAGGATCCCAACCTGGCCAAGACTTGGGAATCGACCTTGGGGAGCGCGCTGCGGTCCCTCGAAAAGCTGGACGATCGGGCCCTGAAGGCCGCTTTGAGCCAGCGGGGCCTCTCCAAGGGTGAGCTACGGTCGTTGCGCAACCTGGTGCTTCCCCGTGAGCGCCTTCAGGAGCGGGTCTATCCGCTGGCGTGGCATCTGGCGCGGCATGGGTTGGGCTGGTTGGATGCCTTGATGGGCTGGGGCGAGTTGGGTAGCTGGCATCATCAAATCGTGATATGGGAGGATGGGCATGCCGACCTGTGATGTGATGGCTTTCGGGGCACATCCCGATGATATCGAGCTGGGCTGTGGCGGCACGCTGGCCAAGCTAGCTGCGATGGGGCGGCGCGTGGTGCTGGTGGACCTGACGCGGGGCGAGATGGGCACCCGCGGCACTGCCGAGACCCGCGCCCAAGAGGCCGCTCGCGCCGCTGAGATCCTGGGGGCGGCGGCTCGTGAGAACCTGGCCTTGCCCGACGGCAAGCTCGCCCCCAATGAGCAGGCCATCCGCCGCGTGGTGGACGTGGTGCGCTGGTACCAGCCCGAGGTGGTGTTCTTGCCCCATGACCAGGATCGCCATCCCGACCATGGCCACGCCAGCGAGATCGTCTATGAGGGCGTCTTTGCCGCGGGTCTGCGCCGCTACGAGACGGGCCAGGCGGCCTTTCGCCCCTCCAAGCTGTTCTACTTTATGGGGTTTCACACCTTTGAACCCGAGTTCATTGTCGACATCACCGAATACGCCGAGCTCAAGCTGGACGCCGTGGCCGCCTATGCTACCCAGTTCGATGCGCGGGTGGGCTCGGACCCGCAGACGCGACTGACCGCCGAGGGGTTCTGGCCCTCGGTGGAGCACCGTATGGGCTACTTCGGCGCCATGATCGGCGCGCGTTTCGGCGAGGGGTTTCGCATGCGCGGCATGCTGGCGGTGGACGACCCGACGACGCTCAATCTGTCTAGCTTCTAGGGGGCATACGTATGCGCATCGGCATTACCTGCTATCCTTCTCATGGCGGCAGTGGCGTGGTGGCCACCGAGCTGGGCAAGGCCCTGGCCGAGCGAGGCCACGAGGTCGCCTTTGTGAGCTATGCGACGCCGCTGCGACTGGGAGACCAGCCCGCGCGGGTGAGCTTTTACGAGGTGCCGCAGTTCGAGTATCCGCTGTTTCAGCAGCACTTTCCGCACTGTATCACGTTAGCCTCGCGAATGGCCGAGGTGGCTCGCATGCGCAAGCTCCAGGTGCTGCACGTGCATTACGCTATCCCGTTCACGCCCGCGGCCATGCTGGCGCGCCAGATCGCCCACGAGCTCGACCTCAAGGTAGTCACCACGTTGCACGGCACCGACGTGACCCTAGTGGGCCAGAACCCCATCTTTGCGCCGATCACCCAGGTCTCGATTCGCAACTCGGATGCGGTCACGGCCGTCTCGCACTGGCTACGCGACGAGACCCGCCGCGCGTTTGGCTGCGAGCGCGACATTGACGTGATCTATAACTTTGTGGATCCTCGCAGATACGCGGCGCGAGAGGCGCTCTGCGTGCCGCCCCTGGCTTGTCCCGAGCAGGTGACGCTGACCCACATCTCTAACTTTCGGCCCGTGAAGCGGATCAGCGACGTGATGGAGGTTTTTGCGCGGGTGCGTCGTCAGATGCGGGCGCGGCTCTTGCTGGTGGGCGAGGGCCCGGACTCGAGCCTGGCCATGCGCATGGCCAACGAGCTGGGCGTGGCCGAGGACGTGCTCTTTGTGGGCGTGGTGGATGCCATCGAGCCCGTGCTGGCCTGCAGCGATCTGCTTCTGCTGCCCAGCGAGAGCGAGAGCTTTGGCCTGGTGGCGCTCGAGGCCATGGCGGCGGGCGTGCCCGTCATTGGCGCCGATGCAGGCGGCTTGCCCGAGGTGGTCGTCGCTGGAGAGACGGGCTATCTGGCGCCCGTGGGTGACGTGGCTGCCATGGCGGACCACGCCATCGGCTTGTTGCGCGATCCCGAGCGACGGCGGAGAATGGGTGCGGCGGCGCAGCAGCGGGCCTTTGACCAGTTTCCCGTGGACAAGATCGTGCCGCAGTACGAGGCGGTGTACCAGCGGGTGGTGGGGGGGGAGCGATGATCGCCTTGGTCGAGGAGAAGCGGCACGAACTCGAAGCGTTGTGTCGGCGGTTCAACGTCCGTCAGCTCGATCTGTTCGGCTCGGCGGCGCGAGGCGGGTTCGACGCGGTGCGCAGCGATCTGGATTTCGTGGTGCAGTTTGAGGCGCTGGACCAGGGCGAGCATGGCAGGGCGTACTTTGGCTTGCTGTTAGCATTGCAGGATCTGTTCGAGCGTGATGTCGACTTGGTTATCCTGTCATCGGTGCAGAACCCCTATCTCTTGGAGGAGATACTCGAGACGAGGAGGGTGGTCTATGCCGCTGCCGCGTAGGGTGAGGGGATACCTGTTTGATGCATTGCGCTCTGCCCAGGCTCTTGAGGAGTTCGTCAGAGGCAAGACCTTGGACGACTATCAGGGTAGCTTGCTGCTTCGATCTGCGGTAGAGCGCCAGTTTGAGATCATCGGAGAGGCTCTCAATCAGCTTTCGCAACGGGATCCGCTCGTCGCTTCGCGAATCAGCCAGATACGGGAGGCGATTGCTTTCCGAAATCTGCTGATCCATGGGTATGCCACTGTCGATCACAACGTTGTCTGGGATACCCTGCACGTCGATCTGCCCAAGTTGAGGCGAGATCTCGAGATTCAGTTGGCAGAGTCTGAAGAAGAGGGAGTGTGAGGGGCAAGCGCGATCTGTGCCTAGACCAGTGGCTTCAGGCACAGGTTGCGGAGCCTGCATTTCGCCGCGAGTACGAGGCGCTCAAGTCCAGCCAGCAGATCGCTCGGCGGCGGATGGGTGCGGCGGCGCAGCAGGGCGCGTTTGACCAGTTTCCCGTGGACACGATCGTGCCGCAGTACGAGGCGGTGTACCAGCGGGTGGTGGAGCAATGAGTTGCGTGCTCATAACACATATGTTATAATCTGGTAGTCGAGGGTGTAGGTGATGTGGAAAGTCTCCTTCTACCATGACGCTCGTGGCCGATCGCCTGTCATCGAGTACCTTGATGGTTTGGTGGCGAGAGATCGGGCGAGGGTTGCTCGCTACCTTGAGCTTTTGCGTGAGTTTGGTCCCAGGCTAGCGATGCCACACGCGCGCCATCTCGATGGCGATCTCTGGGAGTTGAGGCCTGGCGCCCATCGAGTCATATATGCTGCGGTGGCTTGTGAACGTGTCGTGTTACTGCACGCGTTCAGAAAAAAGTCCCGGAAGACGCCACGGCGCGAGATCGAGAGGGCGCGGCATTGCTTGGCTGACTTGGAGGCCAGAGGAGGCTACTGATGAGTGAAGAGTTGGTGAGCCTGGACCGGTGGCTTCAGGCACAGGTTGCGGAGCCCGCATTTCGCCGCGAGTACGAGGCGCTGGAGCCCAATCACCAGATTGCGCGGTTGCGAATCCTGCGCGGCCTCACCCAAGAGGAACTGGCTCAGCGAGCCGGCACCCAGCAGCCGAGCATCGCCCGCATCGAGAGCGGTCGGCGGCGGGTCAGCCTGGATATGCTGGAGCGCATCGCCGAGGCACTGGATGCGGACCTCTTGGTGACGCTGCGACCAAGGCAGGCCGGCGATGGCGCTAGTGCTTGATGGCGACGAGGCGCTCCTCCGCCCGCTCAGGCGTGAGGACGAGCCGATTCTCTGGGAGATGCTCTATCACGCCATCCATGTCCCCGAGGGTGCTGCCCCGCCACCGCGCGAGATCGTGCGCGAGCCAGGCCTGCGGCACTATGTGCAAGGGTGGGGGCGTGTGGGCGACCTGGGGGTCTTGGCGGAGGTTGGCGGCATGCCTGTGGGAGCGGCCTGGGCGCGGCTGCTGACGGGCGACGACCGTGGCTACGGCTATGTCGATGACGCCACCGCCGAGCTCTCCATCGCCGTGCTCCCCGCGTACCGAGGCCGACGCATCGGCACGCGGCTCCTGGAGCGCCTGTTGGACGCTGCGCGGGAGCGGGGGCAAGACCTCTGCCTCAGCGTCCAGGCGGATAACGCCGCCCGCCGCCTCTACGAACGGATGGGGTTCGTGACGCTGGCCGAGGAGGGCGGCGCGCTGACCATGGTGCGGCGGTGGGGTTGCTAGGTGACGGATGGCCGCCTCTAGACCAAACGGGCCGAGCCCAGAGAGGGCTCGGCCCGTTGTGACGCCAGCACTAGCCTGGTTCTGAGCTAGGCCTCCACGAACAGATACAGGCGCGTGCCCTGCAGCGCCTGGGGCACCGTCAGGCGGACGCCTCCATCGACGGCCTCCCAGGCTGCGGGCTG
>DAIRUQ010000111.1:0-3005 GCA_036803245.1 Chloroflexota bacterium
CCGATGCGTCGCTCAAAGGTGATGACGATGGCCTCCATGCTGGTGGCGGCAAAGAGCAGCGTTAGCCCCAGCAGCCCTGGCGCCAGGCGGGCCAGGTTGCCGCCATCGCGGATGGCGAACGCCAAGACAAACGCCAGTGGGAACAGGATGCCCCAGGAGATATTGGGCGGCTTGAGATAGTAGGCTCGCAGGTCTTTCCACATGATGCCGGCCATGCCGCGGAGATCGTCACGGATCATCGCTGGCCCCCCTTCTCGGCGCGTATCTTGTCGGCGCTGAGGCCAGTGAGGTGCACAAAGACGTCTTCCAACGTGGGGCGCAGCGTGTTGACGGCCAGCACGCGGCGTCCTTCGGTGGCGGCCTGGTCCAGCGCCTGGCGCACGGCGGCGGGCACGTCCGGCGCCACAATGCGGCGGGTCTCGGCCGTGTCGTCGCCGTTGCCCAGCACCAGCTCGACGGTGGTCTCGGCGTGGAGCTGCGCCTTGAGCTGGTCGACGGTATCGCAGGCGACGATGCGCCCGCCGACGATCAGGGCGACGCGATCGCAGAGGCGCTCGGCCTCTTCCAGGTAGTGGGTGGTGAGAAAGACGGTGACGCCCTCGTCGCGCAAGCCGGCGATCATGGCGCGCAGGTTGCGGGCGGCCATGACGTCCAGGCCGGTGGTGGGCTCGTCCAGAAAGACGATGCCGGGGCGATGGGCCAGGGCCGCCGCGATGGTCAGGGCCCGCTTCATGCCGCGCGAAAGCTTGGCAAAGGGGACGTCGCGCTTGTCGGCCAGGCGAAAGCGCTCCAGCAGGGCGGTGGCGCGCTGTGCCCGCTCGGCCCGCGGCACGCCATAGAGCTGCATGGAGAACACCAGGTTGTCATAACAGGTGAGCTCGTCGTACAGGTTGGAGGCCTCGGGCACCACGCCGATGCGCTTTTTCACCTGGGCGGCGTAGCGGGTCACATCCAGCCCCCAGACGATGGCCTGGCCGGCGGTGGGCTGCGAGAGGCCGGTGAGCAGGCGGATGGTGGTGGTCTTGCCGGCGCCGTTGGGTCCCAGGTAGCCAAAGACCATGCCCGGTGGCACATCGAACGAGACGGCATCCAAGGCCAGGACGCCGCCCTGGTCCGCGCCATAGCGTTTAGTCAGGTTGTGGACGTGGATAGCGGGTGGGGCGCTGGTCAACGGGCTAGCTCCTCTCCGCCTGGGCCTGGGCCCATTGGCGCTGGTATAACCTCTGATAGGCCTCGTTGGTGGCCAGCAGCTCCTCGTGGGTGCCCTGGCCGGCGATGCGGCCATCGGCCACCACCACGATGCGGTCGGCCTTGCGCAGGGTGGAGAACCGGTGTGCGATCAAGATGGTGGTGCGCCCCCGGCGGATCTCGTCCATGGCGCGCTGGAGCTGCGCCTCGGTGTAGGGGTCCACGTTGGCCGTGGCCTCGTCCAAGATCAGGACGCGCGGGTCGGTCAGCAGGGCGCGCGCAAAGGCCACGAGCTGCTTTTGCCCGCCCGAGAGCATGGCGCCGAGCTCGCCCGCCGGGCTGGCATAGCCCTGCGGCAGCCGCGCGATGAACTCGTGGGCCTGGGCGCGCTGGGCCGCGGCGTGCACCTGGTCGACATCGGCGGTCAGATCGCCGTAGCGGATATTCTCGCCGATGGTGTCGGCAAAGAGATATACGTCCTGCGGGACGATGCTGACGAGCTGATGCAGCTCGCGCTGGGGGATCCGGCGCAGGTCGATGCCATCCAGCGTCACTGTCCCGACCTGGGGATCGTACAGCCGCGCGATCAGCTTGGAGAGGGTGCTCTTGCCTGCGCCGGTGGCTCCCACCAGGGCAATGGTCTCGCCGGGCGCGATTTCGAGGTCGACCTCGGTCAGCACGGGCTGGTCGGCCTGATAGCCAAAGGTGACGTCGCGCAGGGCGACGGCTCCGCGCCAGCCGTCGGCGGGCTGCTGCGGGTCGGCCGGTTCGGCCAGCTCAGGCTCGAGGCTGAGGTACTCGTGGATGCGATCCAGCGAGGCGGCGGCGGCCTGAAAGCTGTTATAGACCAGGCTGAGCTCGCGTAGAGGGCCAAAGAGCCGGTAGGTGTAGGCGAAAAAGGCCAGCAGCGCGCCCACCGAGAGCGCGCCGCGGGCCACCATGGAGCCGCCATAGCCCAGCACCAGGGCCATGCCCAGCATGTTGGTGATGGTCATGGTCGGGAACACGGCCGCGAACAGCAGCCCCGCGCGCAGGTTGGCGCGCATGTTCTGCAGGCTCAGGCTCTCGAATTGCTCCATGGAGAACGACTCGCGCGAGAGCGACTGCACCACGCGGATGCCGGCCACGCCCTGTTCCACGCCAGCGTTGACGTCCGCCAGGGCGCGCTGGACATCCCAGTAGACGCGGCGCATCTGCTTGCCCAGGTAGCTCATGCTCACCACCACGATGGGCACCACCACCAGCAGAGCCAGCGTCAGCCGCACGTTCAGCGTCAGCATGACGATCAAGATGCCCAGGAAGGACAGCACGTCATTGGCCAGGCTGAGGACGGTGCTGGAGGCCACCTCGGAGAGGGCGTCGACGTCGTTGGTTAGGCGCGAGGCGATGGCGCCCACGCGTTCGCCCTCGAAAAAGCGCATGGATTGCCGCAGCAGGTTGCGGAACAGGTCGGCGCGGACGGCATAGACCACATGCTGGCCCACCCAGGCCGAGAGGTAGCTTTGCCAGTAGCCCGCCAGCCAGGAGAGGCCGACGACGCCCAGGTACACGACGGTGATCCAGGTCAGGCCGCGCAGGTCGCCCGCAGCGATGTGGGTATCCACGGCCACCTTGAGCAGGTAGGGCAGGGCCAGGGTGGTGGCGGTGACGCCCAGCATGGCCAGGCCAGCCAGCGCCAGCCGCCCAGCGTGGGGCTTGACATAGTGCCACAGCATGCGCAAGGCCTGGCGGTCCAGGTCGCGCAGGCGGAACTGCTCCTCGCGGCCTTGCAGCCGCCCCATAAAGCCGCCTCGGATGGTCATGGCGTGCTCCTTTCG
>DAIRUQ010000111.1:3105-7964 GCA_036803245.1 Chloroflexota bacterium
CTGCAGGCGGCGCTCGGTGTCGGCATCCACGCTGGAGGTGGGCTCGTCCAGGATCAGGATGCGGGGATCGGTGAGCAGGACCCGCGCCAAGGCGATGCGCTGTTTCTGCCCGCCCGAGAGGCGCACGCCGCGCTCGCCCACCGGCGTGCCATAGCCCAGGGGCAGCTCTTGGATGAACGCGTCCAGCTGGACGATGCGGGCGGCCTGTTCGATCTCTTCATGGGTGGCGCGGGGGTTGCCAAAGGCCATGTTCTCGCCGATGGAAGCGTCAAAGAGAAACACGTTCTGCATGGCGATGCCGATGGCATCGCGCAGGCTGGCCACGGTGACGTGTCGAATGTCGTGGCCGTCGATGGTGATGCGGCCGGCCTGTGGATCGTAAAAGCGCGGCAACAGGTGCACCATGGTGGTCTTGCCAGCGCCCGAGGGCCCCACCAGGGCGACCATCTCACCGGGCGCGGCCTCCAGGCTCACGTCACGTAGCGCATCTACCTCGGACTGGTTGTAGGCAAAGGAGACGCCTTCGTAGCGGATGTGCCCCTGGACGGACGGCAGCATGGTGGCGTCGGGGGCGTCCTGAATCTCGGGCTGGGTGTCCAGCACCTGAAAGATGCGCTCGGCGGCGGCCAACGATTGCATGACCACATTGAGCATCATGCCGGTCTGGCGGATGGGGCGCAGCAGCATCTGGATGTACGAGGTAAAGCCGATCAGCGTGCCCAGCGAGACATACTGCCCGATGACGCCCCGGCCAGCCACCCAGATCACCAGGCCGGTGCCGATGCCCATCACCACGTTGGCATAGGGCATCCACAGGGCGCCGATGCGGGACGATTCGATGCTGGCGTCACGGTAGGCGCCGCTCTGGGCGTCCACGCGGCGCTGCTCGAACGGCTCGCGGCCGAACAGCTTGACCACCAAGATCCCACTCAAGCTCTGCTGGAGCGACTCGGTCAACCCCGCCAACTGGCGGCGGACCTTGCCAAAGGCCGGGCGCACCCGCTTGGCATAGGTAAGCTGGGCGTGGACGATCAGCGGCGAGAGCAGCACGTACACCAGCGCCAAGCGCCAGTCCCAGAGGAACAGCACCACCAGCACGCCCAGCAGCGTGAGCAGGTTGGTGAGCAGAATGGTGGCCGCTCGCCCGAAAAAGTTGGTCAGCACGTCGGTGTCGGCGGTGACGCGAGCCATCAGGTCGCCGGTGCGGGCCTGGTCGTAGAACGAAAAGGAGAGGCGGCTGAGGTGGCCAAAGACGGCGTTGCGGATCTCGAACACGATCCGCTGCCCGGTGTAGGCGGTGAGGTAGAGGCGGGCGAAATCGACGGCGCCCTGGAGCAGCGAGAGCAGCACCAGCCCGCCAGCGGCCCACCAGGCCACGCTGGGCTCGCGGGTGGCGGCCAGGCGATCCACGGTGTTGCGGACGATCCACGGCGGGGCCAGCTCGATGGCGGCCGTGACCAGCGCCGCCGCTACCACCGCCGCGACGATGGCCCGATGCGGCCGCATATAGCCCAGTAGCCGCTTGAGGATGGGCCAGGCGGGCGTGCTGGGACCGGGTTTGCCGGGGCCGCGGCCGGATCCGGGGCCACCCTGACCGGGGCCAGACCCGGGGCCTTTGCCAGCGCCCGGCTTGCCCTGGCCGGGCCCGCCTTTGCCGGTGCCAACGGCTTGAGGACCGGTGCCGGGTTGACGGCCGCCCGGGCCGGAGCCTGGGGCGGCGCCTGGGCCGGCTCGCTTTGGTTCGGCCGATGATGGATTGGCCATGCCTGGCTCCTTCAAGAGCGGATCTGACTGCGGGGCGCGCGCTGATCGCCGCAGACGTCTGGTTCGATAGCTGGTAACGCGAGCTTACCGCGAGAGGGCCCGCTTGGCTAGGCCATCCAAGCGGGCCCGGGACGAACGTGCGCTACGAAGCGTGCTCGGCCCGGTCCGATGGCGAGGCCGTGCGCCACTGGAGCGCGTCGGCGTGCGGGCAGGCCTCCAGGCAGGCGCCGCAAGCGTAGCAATCGGCGTGGATTCTTTTCCCGGCATAGATATCGGCCATGGCGTTGCCGGGGCACGCCTTGACGCAAAGCCGGCAATCGCGGCAGGCGTCGCGGTTGATGCGCGGGCGCATCAGGCTGAACTGCTCCACCACCCAGCCCAGCAGGCCGAACGGGCAGAGGAACTGGCACCAAGGCCGGTAGGTAAAGAGGCTCGTCACCGCCAGCAGCAGGCCAAAGAGGCCCACCGCCAGGGAGAGATCCAACCCAAAGATGCGGAAGGGGTCGATGAGGCCGATCCAGTCCAGGCCAGCGATGGCGAGGCCGGCGACCAGCGCCACAAAGGCAACGATACGGACCGTGTTCGAGAGCCAGAAGGGCGGCTTCCATTTGGGCAGGGGGATGCGATGGAGCAGGTCTTGCAGCAGGCCCAAGGGACAAGCCCAGCCGCAGACGGACTTGTTCGAGGCCCACACCAGGCCCAGCAGCAGGACCAGCATGCCGGCGATGGGCGCGATGGTGGCAGCGGGATTACGCCCGGCGCCAGGTCGTGCCGCACCAGCCGGTGCCGCTGCGCCAGCGGCGGGTGCTCCGGCGGGCGGCGCGCCCACCAGGCCGCGGACCAGGCTCCGCACCGAAAAGACTGGGTTGGGATCCAGCGCGCCGTCGGGCGTAATGACGCCAAACAAAAAGCCAAAGAGCAGCACGCCGACGATCAAAAACGCGATCCGTACGCGCGCGGTGACGGCGCGGCGTCGCAGCAGCACGGTGCCGACGATGACGACGACCAGCCAGAGGACGAGCTTGAGCAGGACGAGCGGTGACATGAGGGCCGGCATGGGCAGGGTTACCTCCTAGGAGATGGTAGATGATGGATCAGCGGGTTCGTGCGCGGGCGGCTCCTGGCCGTGAGGGCTCACGGCGCCGATGCCGGCGCTAAAGGCGTTGCCCAGCAGCTCGCGGGCCAAGCGCTGGTACTGGGCCAGGCGCTCGGGCACCAGGAAGTAATGGATGCGCAGGCCCCGCCGCTCGCCGCGCACCAGGCCCAGATCCTTGAGCACGCGCAGGTGCTGCGACAGGTTGGGCACGGTGGTGCCCAGCTCGTCGGCCAGGCGGGTGACGCATAGGGCCGAGCCGCGCTCTTGTTGCACCAAAAGCGCCACGAGCCGCAGGCGGGTTTCGTCGCTGAGGGCTTGGTAGAAGCGGGACAGGCGTTCGGCTTTGGTCATAAGTATTTAAGCAGATGCTGAATTACTGCCTAGCACTATAGGCCGGCTGGGTTCGATGTCAAATCGGTGTTGGGAGAGGTGTCGCAAGCACGCCAAAGGGGCGCACCTTCAGCCATCGTGGCCGAGGGCGCGCCCCCTGGAAGGCTCCGGTCTAGCGGTTACGCCGCCACCTGGCGTTCGGTGCGCTGGCGGATCCACTTGACCAGCTCGACGACGATCAACACCACGCTGCTCAATACCAAGCTAAAGAGGAACTGGGGCGCGGTGAGGGCCACCGTGCTAAAGATGTCCTGCATAAAGGGCACATAGATGACGGCCACCTGCAGGGCAAAGGTCAGCACGATAGAGCCGATCAGGGCCGGGTTGGTAAAGAGCCCGAGCTGCGTCAGGTTCAGCCGATCCGAGCGGATGGCCAGGGCGTTGCCCATCTGCGCCAGGCAGAGCGTGGAAAAGACCATGGTCTGCCAGACGGCGCCCTCGAGGTGGAACCCCAGCACGAACTGGTCCAGCAGCCCCGGCAGCAGGGCCACGATGCCCATCAGCGGGCCCACCCACAGGATATAGCTGCCCAACCCGCGCGCCAGCACGCTCTCCTCGGGCGGGCGGGGCGGGCGCTCCATGGTGTCGGGCGCGGCCGGCTCGATGCCCAGCGCCAGGCCCGGCAGGCCGTCGGTCAGCAGGTTGATCCAGAGGATCTGCAGCGCCGTGAGCGGGATCGGCAGCCCCAGGAAGGGGGCCAGCAGCATCACCAGGATCTCGCCCACGTTGCTGGACATGGTGTATTTCACAAACTTGCGAATGTTCTCATAGATCGTCCGGCCCTCTTCGACGGCGTGGACGATGGTGGCAAAGTTGTCATCCAGCAGCACCATGTCCGACGCCTCTTTGCTGACGTCGGTGCCGGTGATGCCCATGGCCACGCCGATATCGGCGCGCTTGAGGGCCGGGGCGTCGTTGACGCCGTCGCCGGTCATGGCCACGATCTGCCCCAGCTTTTTGAGGGCCGCGACGATCTTGACCTTGTGCTCGGGGCTGACGCGGGCGTACACCGAGACGTCGCCCACCACGTCGTCCAGGTCGTCCACCGACATCTGGGCGAGCTGCTGGCCGGTAATCACCTGGCCGTTCTCCTCGGCGGTGGCGATGCCCAGGTCGCGGGCGATGTGCAGCGCCGTGAGGGGATGGTCGCCGGTGATCATGACCGGGCGGATGCCGGCCGAGCGGCACTCGGCGACGGCGTCGCGCACCTCGGCGCGGGGCGGGTCGATCATGCCGGTGAGCCCCACAAAGATGCACTCGCGCTCGAGGGCGTCCTCATCGCTGGCGTCGGGCATCTCGTCCATGGGGCGCATGGCCACGCCCAGCACGCGCATGCCCTCCTCGGCCAGGCTGTTGTTCGCGGCCTCGATCCGCTCGCGCCACGGGTCGTCCAGCGGCTCGATGGCGCCCTCGGACCAGACGCGGTCGCAGATGCCCAGCAGGCTATCCACGGCGCCCTTGGTAAAGGCCACATAGTTGTTGGTGGGCAAGCAGTCCGGGATGCGGCGCAGGGCCGGCCGCTCGGAGCCCTCGGGGCTGCGCTCCATCTTGTGGACGGTGGTCATGCGCTTGCGCTCGGAGGTAAAGGGCACCTCGGCCACGCGCGGCA
>DAIRUQ010000112.1:0-7942 GCA_036803245.1 Chloroflexota bacterium
TTCAGCCAGGGAGCTCACCCGCGCCCCGCTGGGCAAGAACAATCCAAAGCCGTCCCCGCCAAAGGCGTGCACCGCAATCTGAACCTCTTGCCCAGGGGCATAGGCATCACAGACCACCAACGGCACCGCGCGCGTATCCAGCCACGAAGGCTCGGCGCGGCGCAACTCGCCATCGACATAGACCTCGCTGTGGATGGGCACGATGAACGGAAGCTCCACGCTGGCGCCGCCCGTCTCGATGCCAGCCACCGTGTCCTCGAACCGTAGCTTGCGACGCAGCCAGACCTCGCCGGCCGCACCGGCCCACGTGGTGCCGGGCTGTACCAGCTCCCAGCCGCTGTCATCGTATGCGGGGTCAGCGGCGCCGTTCGCCGCACCCTGGCAAAAACGCCAGTCGGACAGGGCCTGGGCCTTTTCCAAGGCCTTTCTGATGGGCCTGATCGCGTCCAGGATCGTGTCAAGCATGACTACGCCTCCGGTCGTGCTAGCTTAACCGTTGTAGGCATCCACGAGCGGCCTCAGGGTCCCCAGGGCAATCTCCAGGCCTTGATCCCAGCGCTCGTGCAGGAACTCGCCATCCTCGTGCTCGACAGCGATGTCGCCCTGGTAGCCCGCTTGTTCGAGGGCGTCAAAGATCGCCTGCCAGGGCAGTTCGCCCAGGCCCGGCAGCACAAAGCGCCACCAGCCTGTGCCGTGCACGCCCACCTTGGCGCGCTGTACTCGGTTGATGGCAATGTCCTTGGCGTGCATGTGGTGGATCCGCTCGGCATAGTCCAGGATCGCCTGCACATAGTCGATCTCTTGCCAAGCTAGGTGCGAGGGGTCGTACTCGAGCCCGAGGCTGGGGGCGGGAACCGCATCGATGAGCATATCCCAGAGCTGGGGCGTCGTCGCCAGGTTGGTCCAGCGATAGGGCCCGTGCCCAAGCACACTGCCTGGCCAAGGCTCCAGCGCGATCTTGACGCCGTGGTCGGCGGCGTGGCGCGCGATGGGATCGAACCGCTCCTTGAAGAGCGGCAAGTTCTCTGCCACCGTCTTGCTGTTGTCGCGTCCCGTGAGGCCAGAGACGACGCCGCAACCCAGTGCTTCCGCCAGCTCGACCGCGCCGGCATAGTAGCCCACGGCCGCGTCGACTGGCGCCTCGATGGCGCCCCCATAGATGGCTACGGACGTGATCGCCACGTTGTGCTTGGCCATGGCGTCCTTGAGCTGTGGCAAGCTCGCCACCGAGGCGTCCAACGTGGAGGCGCCCAACCAGCCCACGGCCGCCTCCAGGCTGTCGTATCCCAGGCGGCGGGCCCGCGCGATGTTCTCGACGCTGAGAGGCATGAGGAATCCTAGCTTCATGGTGGTATCTCCCCTAGAGATGGATGAGTCTCAAGCCGATTCTACCGGCGGCAGGGACTCTGTCAACGCTGGCTGTGCCAATATGCGAAAACGCTCCCGGGCGGCTGCCCAGGAGCGTTCGTGTGCGTAAATACTGCCGAGCCTATTCGTCGTCCTCAGACTCGTCCGAGGCTCCCTCTTCAGCTTCGGCCTCTTCACCCTCGGCTTCCTCGCCCTCGGCGCCCAGAAGCTCGAGCTCTTCCTCTTCTTCCTCTTCCTCTTCCATACGAGGCGCGGCCACGTGGATCACATCGGTATCCGGTTCGGTGAGAACGTCCACATTGGCGGGGATGACGAGGTCCGTCACCACGATGGCGTCACCAAAGTTCTCCAGGCCGCTGATATCGACCGTGATCTCGGTAGGCATATCGCCCGGGAGACACTCGACCTCCAAGGTCTCGAGCGTCTGCACCACCGTGCCGCCAATCTCGACCACGGGGGCGATGCCTGTCTGCACGATGGGGATCTCGGTCGACACCTTCTGGTCAGCAACTACGGCGTAAAAGTCGACGTGCAGCAGGCTATAGGTAACCGGATCGCGCTGGATATCACGGATGAGGACCGTATGTGGCAGCTCATTGCCCGCGACATCCAGGGTGATCAGGCGGTTATAGCCCGCTTGAGCGACCGTCTGGACCGCCGCATCGGTGTCCATCTCCAGGTTCTCGGTATCGATGGCGGCGCCATAGACCACCGCCGGAAGCTTTCCCTCTCTGCGCAGAGCACGCGCCGTGTGCGATAGATCGCGCTTGGCAGCCGCAAGATAGATAACGTTCGCCATCGTCCACTGACCCCCAGTAACTGCCCTGCATCGACAGCGCAAGATCGCTGCGATGATTTTTCACATGCAACCCGAACAGTATACCGATGGGTCGCAGAGGGGTCAAATCTGACTTGAGGCTGCAATCGGAGCACGCCATCGCGCCGACGTGCCAGGTCAGACCGTCCACTCTCGCGGCGAGTGGGTCCCGTTTGGGCGGAATTCCATACGTGTTTGGTTGACGGTCCTCATGGTGCATGGTATAATCGCCGCAAGACTGGATTCCCCCAGCATGGTATGCCGCCTTGGAGCGGATTCTTCCTCACCCCTATGGGCGTTGTTTTCCAAACCTGCTAGTCTGGAGCCCTACAGGCTCCCAGGGCTTGCGTGGTGTATCCACACGGTCAGAGCGCTACCAAATCTTCCCAACGGAGTGTCCATCGTGAATATTGTCGAACTCGAGACGATGACCCTGAGCGAGCTGCGCGACATGGCGCGGGCCCGGGATATCAGCGGATACAGTCGTCTCAAGAAGCAGGATCTGGTCTTTCGCTTGCTAAAGGCGCACGCAGAAGATCAGGGCTTTATCTTTGGTGGCGGTGTTCTGGATATCGTGCAGGATGGCATCGGCTTTCTGCGTTCAGAGCGGATGATGCCCGGCTATGAGGACGTGTATGTCTCTCAGTCGCAGATTCGGCGTTTCGAGCTGCGTACGGGTGACATGGTCTTTGGGCAAGTGCGTCCCGCCAAGGAATCGGAAAAGTACTATAGCCTTCTCCGCGTTGAGGCTATCAACGGCCTGGACCCGGAGCAGGCCCGCCGGCGCCCGAACTTTGAGCGGCTAACCCCGATCTTTCCCTACCAGCAGTTTATGTTGGAGACGCAGCCCAACGTCTTTGCTACCCGTCTGATCGATCTGCTGGCTCCCATCGGCCGCGGGCAGCGCGGCTTGATCGTTTCGCCCCCCAAGGCGGGCAAGACCACGATCCTTAAGCAGATTGCCAACGGCATTACCACGAACTATAGTGATGCCCACCTGATGGTGGTGCTGATCGGCGAGCGGCCTGAAGAGGTCACCGACATGGACCGCTCCGTAGAGGCGGAGGTGGTCCACTCCACCTTTGACGAGCCGGTGCAGAACCATGCCAAGGTGGCCGAGATGGCCCTGGAGCGGGCCAAGCGTCTGGTCGAGATTGGGCGGGACGTCGTCATTCTGCTGGATAGCATCACGCGTCTGTCGCGAGCTTATAATTTGGTGGTTCCGCCCAGTGGGCGTACCCTATCAGGAGGCCTTGATCCGGCTGCGGTGCATCCGCCCAAGCGCTTTTTCGGAGCGGCCCGCAAGCTGGAGGACTCGGGAAGCCTGACCATCATCGCGACCTGTTTGGTGGATACAGGCAGCCGCATGGATGATATCATCTATGAAGAGTTCAAGGGCACGGGCAACATGGAGCTGCATCTCAATCGCAAGCTCTCCGAGCGCCGCATCTTCCCTGCCATCGATATTGAGCGCTCGGGTACGCGACGCGAAGAGCTCCTGCTCGAGCCAGAAGTTTTGAGCAAGGTCTGGACATTGCGTCGAATGATTGATACAATCGGGGGGCTAGAGTCGGTTGAGCCAGTCCTGGATAGGCTTCGTAAGACAAAAAGCAATGCCGAGTTCCTCGCAACCCTACATCGAGAGCCTTAGCTCCTCGCGAGTTCGGGCTCCGCGACGCAAGGGAGATTGGGCACTAGCCACTCTCCTTTCCAAGATGGTCACAAGAGGCGTGCAGGCCCTGCCCCACCGGGCGACGCACTTGGTCCTGTTGGGCCTGCTGGTTGTGGCGGGGTGGCAGCTGATGCCTCTACAGGCCAGTCGCCCTAGCCTGGGCGGCCTGACCACGCCGGCGTCGACCAGTCGAACGAGCCTTTACCCCGTCTCCAGCGTCTCTACCGCCTCCACCCGATACCTTCAGCCCAACGCCGTGCCCTATACGGTGCGCGTGATGGGCGATGTGCTGCCTTTGGTGGCGGCTCCGCAGCAGGTTCGTACCTGGGTGATCACCTACAATGTGCAGCCGGGGGACAATGTGTCGTCCATTGCGCAGCGGTTTGGCCTCCAGACTACGAGTGTCCTCTGGGCGAACGACCGATTGGCCAACAATCCTGACTATTTGCAGATCGGCCAAGAGGTGCTGATCCTGCCGGTGGATGGTGCCCTGCACGTGGTGACCAAGAGCGATACCATCGAGGCTATCGCGCGGACGTACAACGTGGATCCCGCCACTATTACCTCCTTCCCGGGCAACAACCTGGGCGAGGACGAGACGCTGACTGTCGGCGAACGTCTGGTGGTGCCTGGCGGCCAGAAGCCCTACCAGCCGCATCGCGTGTCTAGCTATTCTGGGGCGGTTCCGGCTGACGCTGGGCGCGGCAGCGGAAGGTTTGGCTGGCCCATCAGCGGCTATGTCTCGCAGCAGTACTGGAGCCAGCACCGGGCCATCGATATCGCTGCTTCCAAGGGAACGCCGATCTATGCCGCCGACTCGGGCTTTGTCTCGGTGGTCCAGTATAGCAACAGTGGCTATGGCAATATGATCATGGTCGACCATCGTAACGGCTATGTGACGCTCTATGCCCACCTGTCGATTGTGGGAGTGGATACCGGTCAGTCGGTCAACAAGGGCCAGCTTATTGGCTACTGTGGTAGCACTGGTAACTCGACCGGCCCGCACCTGCACTTTGAGGTGATCGAGAACGGCGTCAAGCGGAACCCCTTCGTCTACCTGCCGTAGGATCTGTTTGTGGACCTGCGGGCGCCCTGGCTAGTCTAGGGTGTCCGCAGGTTTTTCGTTGGCAGAGCTGTCGTCGGCGCCCGAATCGGCATCCTCCTGGTCAGGCGTGGCCGTGAGTGTTGGCGTCGCGGGTGGCGTCGGGGTGATCGTAGGCTCTAGCGTCGGTTCGGGCGTTGGCGTCCAGGTCGGCGTGGGAGATGGTTCGGCCGTCGGTGTGGCATTGGCGATCTGTACGGTGACCCTCGCCTGACCCTCGATCCTATTGCTTCCCTGGACAACCAGCCGAAGGCTATAGGTTCCGTTGCTCAACGCGCGCGTGTCCCAACGTGCCAGTACGCCATCATGGACCACTGCCGAGATCTCGGGCGTTAGGCGAGTCCACGAGCTAGGCTGTGCGCCAGAGCCATACTCCAGGCGATAGGCGGCGAAACCCGGCACGTCGGCAGTCCCTACCACCGACACAATCCCCGAGATCGGCCCACTCCATCCCTCTAGCCGCACGTTCGTTGGTCGATCATGGAGGCTGCACACCTCTCGTGGCGGCGGCTCCTGACCATGCTGGCGCAGCCAGTCATCCCAAGCCAGCCCGAGGTCAGTGTATGCGCGCTCTTCGATGGTTGCCGCTGGACAGTGCTCTCCCGCCAACTGCCCAGATAGGGTGCAGATGCTTGCCCGGATGTGCACCGAGCATTCACGCTGAGGGGCATGGTCCGCTGCGAACAGCTCAGTGACGGGGGCGGGACAGTCGGGGCCGGGCAGCATGCCCGAGATCGGGCAAACGCTGGCTGACACCACACCCTCGGCCTGCAGAAAGAGAGGATGCGAGCTGCTGGCCAAGGCCCCCTCCATAAAGGGTCGCCAGATGCTCCCAGCTCCCTGGGCGCCACTGAGCTGGTCCATAGGGCGGCCGTCGTGGTTGCCTACCCACACCCCCGTGACCAGCTCTGGTGTGTAGCCGACGATCCATCCGTCGCGGTAGTCGTTAGTGGTTCCCGTCTTGGCGGCCGATGGGAGGGGGAGGTTCAGGTTGCTGTTCCAGCCAAAGGTGCGTGCGCGCGCCTCCTCGTCAGCCAGAATGTCGGTGATCAGATAGGCCAACCGAGGATCAACCACCTGCGAGGGCACGGCGTCGACGGCTGGCTGCAGCGTTTCGCCCTCTTGCGTCTCGATGCGCAGAATCACTCGCGGTTCCACACGCCGCCCTTCATTGGCCAGCACCCCATAAGCGCTAGTGATCTCTAGCAGAGTCGTCTCGTAGGCGCCCAGGGCCATAGAGAGCCCATAGTCAGCTTCTTGGTAGGAAGCGATCCCTACCCGTGAGGTGACGTCTAGAAGAGCGGGCAGGCCGATCTGTTGGAGGGTCGAGACAGCGGGCACGTTGCGGGAGCATGCCAGCGCGATACGGACCGAAATGGGTCCCCACTCTTTGTCGTCATGGTTGACGGGCTGATAGGACGGTGGGAACTCTTGATAGACATCCATCACCATGGTCGCGGGTGTCCAGCCGTTCTCCATGGCTGCCAGGTACAAAAAGGGTTTGATGGTGGAGCCAGGCTGGCGCGGGCTGAGGGCGACGTTCACGTTGCCCGCGATGGCGTCGTCGTCATAGTCGGCAGAGCCAACCATGGCCAGCACGTCGCCCGTCCGTGGATCGATGGCTATCAGGGCGGCATTGGTGGCCCCGCGGCCCTCCAGAGTCGGCATCCTCTCCGTGATAGTGGCCTCGGCTTGGCGCTGGAGGTCCAGGTCGAGCGTCGTATAGACCAAGAGGCCGCGATTGTAGAGCTCCTCGGTGCTGTACATGCGTTCAAGCTCGCCCAACACGTACATGACCATATGGGGAGCTCGCAGCTCGAATCCGCGAGGGCGCAACTCGAGAGGCGCCGCCTTGGCTTCGGCAGCCTCGGCTCGCGTGATGTATCCGTCCGCCACCATCAGGTCGAGGACGACGCCCCGCCGCCCCGTGGCTGCCGTGGGGTTCGAGTAGGGGTCATAGCCCGCGGGAGACTGTATCAGGCCTATCAGCATGGCCGATTCTGCCAACGTCAGGCTAGAGACATGCTTGCCAAAGTACACCTCGGCCGCGCTGCCGATGCCGTAGGCATGGTTGCCGAGGTAGACCTCGTTCAGGTAGAGGGCCAGGATCTCGGGCTTGCTATACCGCCGCGTGATCTCGATGGAAAGGATCGCCTCTTTGATCTTGCGGGAAAAGGTCTGCTCCGTCGAGAGATAGAGCTTTTTGACGAGCTGCTGGGTGATGGTGCTCGCGCCCGAGACGATCTCTCCCGCCGTCACATCCTGCACGGCGGCGCGGACGATGGCCAGGATGCTCACCCCCTGGTTGGAGAAAAAGGTCCCATCCTCGGTGGCGACCGCAGCTTGCACGAGATGCTCGGGCAGATCCTCATAGTGGACCACCGTGCGTCGGCCCGTATCGGGAGAAAACGTCTCCCAGAGCAGGGCGCCGTCGCGGTCATAGATCTTGAGGCTGCGAAAGGTAGAGGCGCGCTCATAGAGGTCCCCTGGCACGGGTAGGCGGGGGGCATAGTAGGCATACACGCCGATGGCAGCCAGCACGGCCAGCAGCGCCAGGATGGCACAGGTCACCAGCCCCAGCACGACGCCCTGGAACAGGTCCTGCTTCCAGGATCGTGGGCGCGGCTGTTGCATGCTGGGTGGAAGAGGGCGTGTTGCTGACATGGAACCTCTCAGTAGGAGGTGGCTTCCAGGGAAACAGGTCCCGCTCCCTCTAGACGCCGCGCGCGGGCCATAGGTTCCGCGGAGCGACGCCGCCTAGGATTCGTGGCCGTTTGAGCCGTGCTCTGTCTCTGGTAGGGGATTCTCGGAGGGGCCTGGCAGGTAGCGCTGCATCTGGCGAGCGAGTAGGTCGCTGCTGACGAACCAGATCACGTGCATGCCGAGGTTGGCGGCGGCGGCCACATTATCGGGGCGGTCGTCCACAAACACCACCTCATCCGCAGCCACGTCGAGCCGCTCCAGCGCGATCTCATAGATGCGG
>DAIRUQ010000113.1:0-7923 GCA_036803245.1 Chloroflexota bacterium
GCAAAGGCCCGGACGGATGCCCTCGCTCATCCGCAATACCCCGCCTCTCTCAGCCGCTCCACCAACCGCCGCGCGTTCTCCTCCGCCGTAGCCGCCACCGTATCCAACACCACATCGGCGTGCTCGGGGGCCTCGTAGGGGTCGTCGATCCCCGTAAAGCCCACGATCTCGCCGCGGCGGGCCTTGGCGTACATCCCCTTGACGTCGCGCCCCTCACAGACCTCCAGCGGGGTGTCGACAAAGACCTCGATAAAGCGATCGGGCCCCACCATGGCGCGGACCTGGTCGCGGGTGGCGCGGTAGGGGCTGACGGCGGCGCAGATGACGCCCCCGCCGTGGCGCACGATCTCGGCGGCCACAAAGCCGATACGGAGGATGTTGGTGTCGCGGTCGACTTTGCTAAAGCCCAGCCCCTTGGAGAGGTGGGTGCGGACCACGTCGCCATCGAGGACGGTGACGTCACGACCGTGCTCCATCAGCAGCGAGGCCAGGATCTCGGCGGTGGTGGACTTGCCGGAGCCGCTCAGGCCGGTGAACCAGACGCAAAAGCCCTGCTTGCGCTTGGGCGGGTAGGCCTCGGCCAGGATCTGGGCCACTTCGGGCCGGGTGAACCAGTCGGGCAGCGACCGACCCGCGCCCAGGTACTCGTCGCGCACTTGGGTGCCGGAGATGGACGCCGTGCGGGCGCCCTGGGGCACCTCATCGATGGGCGCGTAGCGGTCGTCGTCGGGCAGGTAGACCAGCATCTGAAAGGGCACCACGCCGACGCCGATCTCGGCGCTGTGTTGGATGGCCAGCTCCTGGGCGTCATAGGGCCCGTAGAACGGCACACCGTTGCCATCCACTCCAGGGCCGGCATGGTCGCGGCCGACGATCAGGTGGGTGGCGCCATAGTTGCGGCGGATGATGGCGTGCCAGAGGGCCTCGCGCGGGCCGGCCATGCGCATGGCCAGGGGCAGCAACGCCAGCAGCACGGTGCCAGGCGCATAGTGCTTTTCGGTCAACGCGCGATAGGTGCGCACCCGGGTATAGTGGTCCACGTCGCCCGGCTTGGTGAGGCCGACGACGGGATGCAGCAGTAGGGCCCCTTCGACCTCGTCGATGGCGCGCTTGGTGAGCTCCTCGTGGACGCGGTGGAGCGGGTTGCGCGTCTGAAAGGCGACGACGGCGGGCTTGTGCATGGTCGCCAGCGCCGCGCGGGTCTGCTGGGGGGTCAAGCGCAGCTCGGCAAAGTCATAGTGCGGCGGCAACTGCAGCACCTGGATGGGTCCCGAGGCGTAGCGGTGCGCCCAGCCATGCATCTCGGCCACCAGCGGGTGCTTGGTATCGGTGGTGCCCAGGACCTGTTGGGCCTCTTGGGCCAGATCCCACGGGTAGACCTCGTCGACCCGCATGATAGCCAGCAGGTTGTTCTTGCGGTCGCGTAGCGCCAGCTCCTGGCCCGGGTGGACGTCGTCGCCCACGGGCAGCGTGATGGGGATGGGGAACAGCGTGCCATCGGCCAGGCGCATGGTCTCGAGGACCGCGGCGTAATCGGCCGCGCCCATGAAGCGATCTAGGGGCGAGTAAGCGCCGACGGCCAAGAGCTCGAGGTCACACAGGGATCGCTCGCTCAGCTGGAGGGAAGGCAGGCGCGACGCGCGCTCCTTGAGGGCGGGCAACTGGTCCGCCGGGGCCAGCAGATCGACCAGGGCGCCGCCGTAGGGCTCGATGAGCGGCTCGGCGAGCTGGGATGCGGTCTTGAGGGGGCTTTGGAGGTGGCTCAACTCTGGGCTCCTTTGGGCGGCGAGGCCAAGTCCGTGGTGATGCCGCGGCTATCCACCAGCTTGTCTCCGGCCGTGGCGTAGACCCAGGACCAGTCGATGCTGGCGTGGGCCGTGTGCACAAAGACGCAGTCGGCCTCCTGGAGGGCGGACTCGATAAGGGGCACGCTCTGCAGCGTGGCGCCATCCGCGAGGCGCAAGCTGGGCACGTGGGGGTCGTGATAGACGACGACGGCGCCGCGAGCGCGCAGCTCGGCGATGATCTCCAGCGCCGGCGTCTCGCGCAGGTCAGAGACGTCGGCCTTGTAGGCCACGCCCAACACCAGCACTCGGCGGCCGCGCACGGGCTTGCCGTGCTCGTTTAGCGAATCCTGGATGCGCCCCACCCAGTAACGGGGCATGGACGAGTTAATATAGTCGGCCAGCTCGATAAAGCGGGTCTCGACCCCCATGCCACGCGCCTTCCACGAGAGGTAGAGCGGGTCGATGGGGATGCAGTGGCCGCCGAGGCCGGGGCCCGGGTAGAACGGCATATAGCCAAAGGGCTTGGTCTTGGCGGCGGCGATGATCTCCCAGACATCCAGCCCCATGCGCTGGCAGATCTGGGCCATCTCGTTGGCCAGGCCGATGTTCACGGCGCGGTAGGTGTTCTCCAGGATCTTGACCATCTCGGCGGCCGCAGGGCTCGAGACGGGCACGATGGTCTCCACGGCGCAGCGGTACAGGGCGCTGGCGACCTCGGTGCAGGTAGGCGTCATGCCGCCGAGCACCTTGGGCGTATTGCGCGTGTTCCAGGTCCGGTTGCCCGGGTCGACGCGCTCGGGCGAAAACGCCAGAAAAAAGTCCTCGCCCACGGTATAGCCGTTGCGCTTGATCCGGGGCAGCAGAATCTCGGTGGTGGTGCCGGGGTAGGTGGTCGATTCCAACACCACCAGCATGCCGGCCCGCATGTGCTCTGCCAGGCGATCGGCGGCCTTCACGATGTAAGAGATATCGGGATCCTTGGTCTTGTTCAGGGGCGTGGGCACGCAGATGATGGCGGCGTCGCAAGCTCCGCCGTTCGCGTCGGCCTGATCGAGCGCCGACCAGTCGGTGGTAGCGGTCAGGCGCCCAGCCCGGACCAACCCCGCCAGATCGGCCGTGGGGACGTCGTCGATATAGGAGCGACCGGCGTTGATGCTCGCGCATTTGCGCTCATCAATATCGATGCCGATAACCGTCAGCCCGCCACGGGCGAACTCGACGGCCAGTGGGAGACCCACATAGCCGAGCCCGATGACGGCCACGCGCGCGGCTCGGTCGTGAATTGCGTCAAGCAGATTCGTACGATGAGGCACACAGCACCTTGCGATTCGGTGGACGTTGTGGACACGAGAGCGCAGCCTCGCGCGGGGCGTCCAAACAACAGTAGGTCGAATCAGAATGCGATCCGAAACAAGCTTATAGCTCTCAGAAGCCTTACCGCAAAGCTAACCCTATGATAGCGTGAGGGATGGCCGAGGTCAACCTTCCAGCGGAGCTAGGTGTCAAATCGCCGTAAAGGTTTCCCCACAGGTGGACCGAACCGTCGCCGATGGAACGGCGGGCGCGACCACCATGGCTGCCATCGAGCAGCCCGTTGCCGAGCCGCTGTCGACGCGTTTGGCTCGCCCGAGCGCGCACCCACGTGACGAAGGCTCCCGATCCGGCTAGAATGCGCACCAGCTCTGATGACTGCATTGGGCTTATGCGGAGCAAAAGGGGGCGCGCAGATGGACAAGCGACTGACCGAGGTACTGGCTGGGCAGGCTGGGAGCTATATCCTGCCGTTCTTTTGGCAACACGGCGAGAGCGAAGAGATCCTGCGTGCCTATATGGGCGCCATTCACGCGAGCGGGATCCTCGAGGTGTGTGTGGAGAGCCGCCCCCACCCCGATTTCCACGGGCCGCAGTGGTGGCACGATATGGACATCATCATGGACGAGGCGCGCACGCGTGGGATGCGGGTCTGGCTCCTGGACGATGCCCACTTTCCCACCGGCTATGCCAACGGCGCCTTCAGGACGGCCGACCCGGAGCTATGCCTGCAGCTCTTGAGCTTTAACCTGGTGGATGTGGTCGGGCCGACCCCGCAGGTAAGCATCGATGTGGAGGCGATGAGCCATGTCCCCCCCGAGCGACCGATGCCGGGGATGGGCCAGTGGGCCCGCCGCTTTGAGAAGCGCACCTTCGATGACGACCAACGGCTGGCGGTGATGGCCTATCGCGTCGAGGAGGGCGACCGGCTGGGCGAGACGATCGATTTGAGCGACCAGGTGGTGGATGGCCACTTGTGCTGGGACGTGCCGGCCGGCTACTGGCGGGTGTATGTGGCCTATCTCACGCGGAACGCCGGCCGCACAAACACGGTCATGAACATCATCGACCGTGAAAGTGTGCGGGTGCTGGTGGACGCCGTCTACGAGCAGGAATGGGAGCGCTACCAGGCCGATTTCGGCAAGACGTTTGCGGGGTTCTTTTCCGACGAGCCCTGCTTCCGGAATACCATGGGGTTTGGACGGGACACGCGCATCGGCCGGCAAGAGATGCCGTTGCCATGGAGCAAGCAGGTGCCGGCGATGCTCGAGGAGCGACTGGGCCCCGATTGGCCGGCCTTGCTGCCGCTCTTGTGGCAACCCGCCGACGACGAGGATCTGACCGCGCGCGTGCGTTATGCCTACATGGATACCATCACGCTGCTGGTAAAGGAGAACTTTTCCGATCAGTTGGGCGAGTGGTGCGCCGCGCATGGCGTCGAGTATGTGGGCCACGCCGTCGAGGACAACAACAGCTCGAGCCACCTAGGCTCGTCGTTGGGGCATTTCTACCGCGCGCTGGACGGACAGCATATGGCCGGCATCGACGAGGTGATCTGGCAGATCATGTACGGCGGTGAGAACGCCCTCCATCGCGGCGGGCACTTTGTCAATGCCGACGGCAACTTTTACCACTTTGTCCTGGGCAAGCTGGCCAGCTCGCACGCCCACATCGACCCCAAGAAAAAGGGGCGGGCCTTGTGCGAGATCTGGGGGGCATCGGGTTGGTCGCTGGGCGTACGCGGCATGATGTACACCGCCAACCACTTGATGGTGCGCGGCGTGAACCGCTACACGCCGCATGCCTTTGATCCCGAACCGTTCCCGGCGGAGGATGGGCCGCCCCATTTCTACGCCCATGGAGAGAACCCCCAGTACCGCCACTTTGGCCAGCTCATGCGGTACATGCAACGCGTCTGCCACCTGATCGATGGCGGGCTGCATGTCGCTCCGGTGGCCCTCCTGTACAGCGGCGAGGCCGACTGGGTGGGACCGTGCATGCTGGAGCAGTACCCAGCGCGCCGTCTCACCGAGAACCAGATCGACTTTGACATCATCCCGGCCGACATCCTGGCCGATGGGCAGCACGAACTGGACGATGGGCTGCTGGTCAACGGTGAGCGCTATGGGGCGCTGATAGTTCCTTCGGCGGCGTACACCACCACCCAGGTCGCAGCCTTTGCCCGCAAAGCCAAAGCTGCCGGGTTCCCGGTGCTCTTTGTGGGCGAGAAACCCGCCAAGCTAAGCGACAGCGACCAATCCCTGGGCGACCTGCCGGGCGTCGTGGTCGGCCTGGAGGAGCTGGCGGATCGGCTGCGCGCGATGGGCCTAGCAGAGATAGACGTGGCCCCGGGCTTTACCAAGTTGGTCTACTATCACTACCGGCGCGATCAAGACCTGTACCTGTTCGCCAACGAGGCCACCAGCGAGACCTTTGACGGGTGGATCACCATTCCGCAGAGCGCGGATCTCTGCCTCTATGATCCCTGGGACAACGTGCTGCGGCCGCTCACACACGAAAAGAGTGACCACGGTACGCGGTTCCACCTGAACCTGGCGCCCTATGAGCTCCTGGTGGTAGCTACGGGCGCGCCGGCTGAGGACGTGGTCGCCAAGCCCGTCCAGCTGGGCGACGGCAAGGCCCTGAGCAACTGGCAGGTGTCCATGGCCGAGAGCAAGGCCTATCCCGCGTTTGAGCCGGCCTACCGCACCGATCGCCTAGACAGCTTTGCCGCGAGCTACCCGCATTTCAGCGGCTATATCGCCTACGAGACCACGTTCGACGGCGCCGACGGCAGCTTGCTCGAGATCGCCGATGCCTATGAGGGCGTGGAGGTGTGGTGCAACGGTCAGTACGTGGGGATGCGCATCACCCCGCCGTTCGTGTTTGACCTGACCCAGGCCGTCGTGCCGGGCGAGAATGCGCTGCGCATCGAGGTGGCCACCACCCTGGATCGTAAAGTGCGCCAGATCGGTGTTCAGAACCGGTTCTGGACCGATCAGCCGGCCATCGACCCGACGGGCATCGTGGGGGAGGTGCGGCTGTACCAGCAGCCTAGCTGAGCACCGAAGCGGGAGGATCCGGGCCGGCCCGCGTTGCCTGGTGCTAGGGGATGTAGCATCGGTCAACGTCGGCCGGTCTCGCCATGGGGTCGCTTCGACTCCACGCAAGGCACCTAACCAGGCCCCTACGCCCTCCCAGGGCGCCGGCAACGGGCTAGCGCTCGGACATCGCTCAAGGGTGGTCCGGTTCGGTGCGCGACCGGTTGGTCACCAGGTAAAAGACCGTGGCCACGGCCACGACTAGGGCCGCCAGTCGGAAAAGCGCCAGCGCCCCCACCGCGTCGTAGAGATATCCCCCGACGAACCCGCCCAGCGTCATCGCCAGGGCGCCCACCGCGCCGTAGAGCGCCCGCGTGGTGGCCTCCATGCCGGGTGGTGCGGCTTTCCCGGCGTAATACACGCCCGCCACGTAAAGAGCGGCGAACTGGGGCCCATGGAATAGCTGCATCGGCACCAGAAGAGCGGGCGTCGTGATCCAGCCAAAGCCGAGCAGGATGGCCAGGCTGCCCCCCAAGGAGAGCAGCACCAGGGTGCGTGCTCCCCAGCGGCGCAAAAGGGCTCCAGAGTAGAAAAAGGTCGGGATCTCGGATAGGCCTCCCACCGTGGCAAAGACGCCGATCAGAGCCCGGCTAGCTCCCAGGGCATCCAGGTGTAGGTTCATAAAGCCCGTGCTGGCCGAGCGCCCCAGCCCCGCGAGAAAGGTCGTGAACAGAAAGAGCGTCCACCACCGATTGCGGGCCATGCTCCCCAACCCTCGCCAGAATGCCACGCGGCGGCCCATGCCCGCCATCTCCAGCCGGCTGCTCACCGGAATAGCCAGCGCGATCAGCACGTAAAAGCCATAGAAATGCCACTGTGTGCCATGGGTCTCGGCCAGATGCCCTACCAGCGGCGCCACTAGGCCCCAGCCCACCGCGCCCCACAGCCGCTGCTGTCCGTAGGCATCGCTGCGGTCGCCGAGCATGCCTAACACGGCGCTGTCCACCAGGGCGTCCACCGGAGCGGCAAAGAACGCCATGGCCAGGCCAGAGGTGATCAGCGTGACAAAGGTTGTGGCCTGGGAGATGCCGACCACCGATAGCAGATAGAGCGCCAGGGAGACGAGCAAGAGCGCCTTGTGCCGGCGGGAGACGTCGGCCACCGCGGCCCAGAACGGCCCGCCGAGCAGGCGAACCAGGGGCCTCAGACCAAGCAGGACGCCGATCTGGGCGCCGCCAAGCCCCACACTCTGATAGTGAAGGGCCAAGAAAGGCGTCAAGGCAGCCATGCCACCATAGTAGAGCAGGTAGAACAGCTTGGGGGCTAGAAGGCGGCGGTCGATCCGGAGTCCCACGCGCTACCCCCTCTATCCGTGCCGGACGACGCGGTAAGCCCAATCGGGTGTGCTGCCCCAGATCGGGCCCGGCCGATAGCTCGGCGCCAACATTCCGCGATTCTACGTGTGCGGTGGCGAGCGGGCAAGCGAGCGGCGTCGACGTCTCGCCGCAAGTCCCCTACCCTTTTCTCATACCCCCGTCTCGCCTCCGCGGCGCGCAGTCCATCTGTAGCACACGTCCCCTCCATCGCCGCGACCGAATCCTGGCCAGATCGTGGCCGGATAGCGCGCACAGGTATCTGCAATACTCTACAATATAGTTGCGATGGTGACTCTCGCGAGCGCACCCGCTCGGGAGCCTTGATGCCGTCATCGGGCCCGAGCGAGACGCGTATGGCTAGCCAACCCCGTTTGCGGCAAAGGAGGATGCGGCGTGACGGACTCTGCC
>DAIRUQ010000114.1:0-4429 GCA_036803245.1 Chloroflexota bacterium
GGGCCAAACGAGGGAATAGACTCCGACTGCGATGGTGCCCAAGGCGGCGATCAGGTGCAGAATCGTAGGGAGCATAAGGACTCCTTTTTGTTACAAGTGGATTGATTATAAGACTCGATGTTGTGGGTGCAAAGCCCGAGAGCGCAGCTCGTCTCCACGCGTGACGGTGTCATGCCAGGCTTTGGCTCTGTCCCTGCGAGTTAGGCGGAAGATATTCTAGAATCACTTGACAGACAAATCGTTTCTCATATAATAACGATTGTTGTTGACAAAGAGGTCATGCAGAACCTGGCATAGGGTCGGGTTCAGGATTCGGGAAGTGTGGAGGTCGGACATGAAGAGGCTACTACTGGTATTGAGTCTTGCGCTACTGCTGGGGCTTGGTGTCGGGAATGTGGCCCGCGCGGAGGGAACGATCGTTGATATCGCTGTCAACGACGGTCGTTTCGAGACGCTGGTTACGGCCCTGCAAAAGGCCGAGCTGGTTGAGGCGCTTCAGGGCGACGGGCCGTTTACGGTGTTTGCGCCCACGGATGACGCCTTTGCGCTGCTGCCTGAGGGCACGATCCCCGCGCTGCTGGAAGACGTCCCCGCGCTCAAGAACGTCCTGCTCTACCATGTGGTCGAGGGCAAGGTGCTGGCCGCGGACGTGGTCAACCTGACCAGCGCCACGACGCTACTGGGCAAGGATGTGGCCATCGAGGTGCGTGATGGCAACGTGTTTAGCAACGACGCTCAGGTGATCATCACCGACATCGAGGCGGACAATGGCGTGATCCACGTGATCAACGCGGTACTGCTACCCCCGGCCGATCCGGCGGTGCTTCCGCAGACGGGTGGACAGGCTGGACCGACCAACACGTGGACGCTGTTTGCGCTCGTCGCCCTGGGGTTGCTGGGCCTCGCCACTGGCGCGGTACTGGTACCCGCTCGCAAGCGCTAACTGGTCCCCGACAAGCTCATAAAGCCGCGATGAGGCGGCTAGACCCGCAGGGCGCCCCGAGGCGCCCTGTTTCTATTGGTCGGGCGGGGTCAGACCTTGCATGGCGATCATCTGAAAAAGCTGCCCGCGGTGATGGAGCTCCTCCGACAGGATCATCCAGGCGATCTGGCCCAGAGCATAGCTCGCGCCCCAGGGCATGGTCACCTGGCGATCCAGATCGTCGTCGCTGCAGCCGTCCAGCAGGGCTCGCGTTTGGGCGTGGACCCGATCGAGCAGCTCGATGTGGGCGGGTACGGTGGGGGCGTCAGCGGTCAGCGCTTGCTGCGGCGGACTGATATCCTCGCCAGCCGCGGCGGCGAACCAGAACCATTCGCCGGTGGCCAGGTGGCAGACCATCTCGCCGATGCTCATACCGCCCGGCCGCAGGCGAAAGGCGAGGTGTTCGTCCGAGAGGAGCGATAGGCCGCGACGCAGGCGGTCGCGTTCGGCGCTCCAGTTGGCGAGCAGGTCCATGGCGTGCACGGTCTCCCTCCTTCTGGCAAAGGCTTATCCCCAGAGCTCGTCCGCCACCTCCCTCACGATCCGCACCCAGCGTACGATCCGCTCAGGGTCGCCCTGGACGGTTTCGACATCCTTGAGCGTCACGTCGACGATGCAGCCGTTGCGTTGGCAAGCGGTGAGGTCCTCACGCAGAATGCCGCGAACGCGGTCCTCGTCCCAGCCGTAGGCGACCATGTCGGCCGGGCTGGGGCGGTAGCTGACGACGTAGGCGTCGCCGATCTGATCGGCACAGCGGGGTACATCGGCGGCCGGAGCCACGCCGATGCGGCGCAGGTTGGGGATCTGGCGCAGGAGGCCGATCTTGTGGGTGAGGTCCTCGCAGCAGCCATAGGCGCTGAGACCAAAGGGTGTCATCAGCGGGATCTGGTACTGGAGCATGAACTCGTTCCAAAGCCGTGGGCCTACGCCTGTCAGCTCTTGCGAGGCGCAATAGGTCCACAGTTGCTTGCGGGTCACCGGCCGGCCGTCGTCCGCGGGGTCGGGCAGCTCCAGGGCGTAAGGCATAGCCTGGTTCTGGTGGTTGGCCTGGGTCCAGTGTCCGGCTTGCTCGGCCTGCTGGTGGGTGCGCAGGATACCGTCGCGCATGTGGGCCAAGAGCTGCTGCAGCCAGGCGGGGCGGTCGATCATGTCCCACATGACCTGCTCCAGGCCGCGCAGGTAGGCTAACTGGGTGGAGATGTCACCATCCCACATGCGGTAAGCGGGGGCGCGGTCCACCACCAGGGGCAGCAGATCGCCGATGGCGTCCTGCACGCGGCCGAGGCGTTGGGCGGTGGCCTCCTCGTCTACGCCATGGGTGGGGTGGTGCAGGCGGGCCAGATCGGCCTCGTCCTTGAGCGGCGGATCCCACACGCCGGCGCCGCCCCCGCCGCGCCCGTGCCAATGCACCGGCAGCCCCCAGACGCCTTCGGGGGGCACGATGACCGCCGCTCGGACCTCTAGCCAGGGCTCGATGATATAGTCATCGGCGAACCGGGCGCGGAACAACGCCTGGCGCATCACGCTTTCGTAGGGGTGCCAGAAGGGATCGGCGCACTGGAGGCGCGACTCGGGCAGCTCTTCCCAGGCAAATGCGCGCACATAGATGGGCACCCCCACGCGCTGCAGGCTGTTATGGCGCCGCCAGAGGTCACGACGCTGGTCCTGGATTGAGTCGGCGGCCAGCTCGGCGTAGCGGCTGGCCAGCTGCCGCAGAATGGCGACATCATCGGTGGGTGACATAGACAGGGCTCCCGTGTGTGATGAATCGAGACAACAAGGGCTCACATGAGCCCAATCTAGGCCCGCATTATAGCGCAGAGGGCCATCTCGGCACCATTGACCCGGTCGAGTCCGTGGGTCATAATAGAGTCGTGGCGCGATGGCTGTAGGAGGTGGCCCATGGGCGGCAAGTTGGTCGGCGTCCTAACATCGGGCGGTGATTGCCCCGGGCTCAACGCCGCCATTCGGGCGGTGGGCAAGGCGGCGCATTCACGCGGCATCGAGGTGGTGGGGTTTCTGGACGGGTTTCGCGGCCTGGTAGAGAACCGCTACATCCGACTGGACAATGCGCGGCTGTCGGGGATCTTGACGCTGGGCGGCACCATCTTGGGCACTAGCCGAGACAAGCCTCACAAGATGGTGATGGGCTCGGGCGAGGTGATGAACATGCTGCCCGTGGCCGTGGACAATTATGATCGCCTGCACCTCGACGCGCTGGTGTGCCTGGGCGGCAACGGTACGCAAAAGAACGCCTACCGCCTGGCCAAAGAGGGGTTGAACATCCTGACGCTCCCCAAGACCATCGACAATGACGTGGCCGGCACCGACGTGACCTTTGGCTTTGATACGGCCATGAGCATCGCCACCGACGCCATCGACCGGCTGCATACGACGGCGGACAGCCATCAGCGCACCATGGTGGTCGAGATCATGGGCCACGAGGTGGGCTGGTTAGCGCTAGGGGCTGGCTTGGCGGGCGGCGCCGATGTGATTCTGCTTCCCGAGATCCCCTATGACGTTGAGCGGGTGGTAGAGCCGATCCTCTCTCGCAGTCGCCGAGGCAAGCGGTTCAGCATCGTGGCCGTGGCCGAGGGCGCTCGCCCCAAGGGCGAGGACGTCGAGACCGATGAGGATGGTGAAGAGCCGGAGGAGGCCTGGCACAGCCACAGCCTGGCTTTGGTACAGCAGCTAGAAAAGAGCGCCGAGATCGAGGTACGATTCACGGCACTGGGACATCTGCAACGCGGAGGATCACCGACGGCCTATGATCGGCTGCTGGCCACCAGGCTAGGCACTCGTTGTGCCGAGCTGATCGCCGATGACGTGGGCGGGGTGATGGTGGCAGTGCGCGGTGACGACTGTGTGCCCGTGCCGCTCAAAGAGGTGGCCGGCGAGCTGCGCAAGGTGCCCAAGGACCATCCTTGGTTGGTGTCGGCGCGAGCGGTGGGGACAAGCTTTGGGGATTGAGCAACAACGAGATGGGCTGGACGACGCGCGCGGGGCCTTCCGGCGCGCGTCCTGCTGGAGCGGGGCTGCGGATAAGGGCCGGTGCACCGTGCATTCGCTCGAAGATGAGAAGGTCACGAGGAGCGTACCCATGACGACCGTCGTAGAGATCGATGGCGCCCGGTTCCTGATTAACGGTCGGCCGACGTGCGAGGGCGTCACCTGGCAGGGGCGCTCGATGGAAGGCCTGCTCATGAACGCTCGCATGGTGCAGGCCATCTTTGATGACGAGAACCCCGCCACCCGTGGGGTCTGGGCCTATCCGGACACGGGCAGGTGGGAGCCCGAGCGTAACACCGACGAGTTTTGCCAGGCGCTGCCCACCTACCGCCAGCACGGGCTGTTGGCTGTCACCGTTGGCCTGCAGGGGGGGGGGGCGCTGTGTTCACGGCCGAGGTCTATGGCCCCTACCTGAACTCGGCCTTTACGCCAGAACGG
>DAIRUQ010000114.1:4439-7836 GCA_036803245.1 Chloroflexota bacterium
GACACGGGCAGGTGGGAGCCCGAGCGTAACACCGACGAGTTCTGCGGTGCGCTGCCCGCATATCGCCGGCATGGGCTGCTAGCGGTCACCGTAGGCCTGCAGGGGGGTGGCGCTGTGTTCACGGACGAGGTCTATGGCCACTACCTGAACTCGGCCTTTACGCCAGAGGGGGCGCTCAAGCCTGCCTACGCTCGGCGCATGGAGCGCGTCCTGGATGCCGCCGACGAGGCTGGCATGGTGGTGATCGTGAACTACTTCTACTGGCGCCAGGCCACCCGTTTCGTTGATGACGCCGCCGTGGAGCGGGCGGTTGCGGAGGCTACCCACTGGTTGCTCGCCACTGGCCACCGCAACGTGCTGCTGGACATCATGAATGAGGCCCACACGTGGCAGGGCATCCCAGCCTGCCTTTTGCCCGAGAACGTCCACCGCCTGATCGAGATCGCGCAGCAGGTCACCTGGCAAGGACGCAGGATCCCCACCGCGGTCAGCACCATCGGCGGGCAAGGGCTGCCTACGCCGCGCTGGCAACGGGCCGAGGATTTCCATCTGCCCCATGGCAACGGCCTGATGCCCGATGACCTTGCGGCCAAGCTGCGCCGGCTCAAGGCGACAGAGGGCTACCGGCGCAGCCCGAAGCCGATCGTCGTGAACGAAGACTCGATCTACCTTGAGAACATGGAGGCGGCCGTGGCCGAGGGCTGCTCCTGGGGTTTCTACTGCCAGGGATACGGCAGCCACTACCGTGATCGGACGGACTGGACAACTCGCCCCCGTGAACACCGCTACGCCGACCTGAGCGGCTACCAGACGGTGCCCGTCAACTGGGGGATCAACACCCCGATCAAGCGGGCGTTCTTCCAGCGGTTGGCGCAGATGACGCAGGCACCGGCCGCCACGGGAGCCGTGCCGACTGAGCCGCGGGGCGTCCAAGGATCGACAGTGGATTCCTGGCGCCGGGGCAGGTAGCTTGGGCGCGCATACGAGCTTTACCTAGTGAGCACCATCGTCCTTCGGCGGGCGCACGCGGCTTTACGCCCGACGGCAGGCCCTGCACCGCCTAGGTCGCAGAGCAGAGATCCTCGCCTCGCGTGGTTTGGCTTTGGGCCGTACGTGCGTCCGACACCGTCACACCGACACCCAAGCACCAGAGCGCTGGCGTACGCGCAGCGCTAACTGTAGCCTGCCGAGGAGCGGGTGGTCCGACGGCCCCCGGGGAGGGTAGTCCGCGCTCGCGCTTGCGCTTTCGTGCGGCACGGCTATAATGGCGGCAGTTGCGATAGCGACGTTGCCTATCAAGAGGTAGCCATTGGGGCTGCCAGCTCAAAGAGGAGAAGGGACCATGACAAAGTTGCTCGAGATCGAAGGCATCGGCGAGGTCTATGCTGGCCAGCTTGCCGGAGCGGGCGTGCGCAGTCTGGAGGACTTGCTCGAAAAAGGATCCACGCCCAATGGGCGCAAGGATCTGGCCGAGGCTACGGGCATCAGTGGCAAACTGATCCTCGAGTGGGTCAACCTGGCCGACCTGTTCCGCATCAAGGGTATCGGCGAAGAGTATTCGGATCTGCTGGAAGAGGCGGGTGTGGATACAGTCGTCGAGCTGGCCCAGCGCAACGCCGAGAACCTTTTCGTCAAGCTGCAGGAAGTGAACGCCGAGAAAAAGCTGGTGCGCAAGCTGCCGGCCCTGTCCCAGGTTACCAACTGGGTGGCGCAGGCCAAGGAGCTACCGCGGGTAATCCAGTACTAGGCTCCAGCCTCGACGCGTCTGTCACGCAGGGCCCGCTCCACCCGTAGAGGGTTGGGTGGGCCCTGTTTGCTTTCTCCAGCGCGGGATCCACCGACCGCTGGCCGCGCGTTCGCCTCTTGCCGCGGCGACGCACGTCGGCCTATACTGCGTTCGAGGCACAGAGGCGACAGTGGGAGCGCCGAGGATGAGTCGGACCGAGAGCCCAACCCAAGGACGCACGGCGACCGTCGCAAAGGGCGACGCGGCCGGGTCTGACGCAGCCCGAGAACCGCGCCGCGAGTGGACGATTCGCACGGCCTTTGAGCCTAGCCTTTATGGCTGGCGCCTGGCCAACCGCTTCCGCTGGGGGCCCCGGGGACGGTGGACGTATGGGTTGTGCGGTGGGCTCTGCTATGCCGCGCTGGACCATTGGGCTCAAGGCCGGCCCGTCCCGCCGGCCTATGACCCGGCACGGTTGCGGTCTCGCACGCTGGGCTACTTGCGGCGACGTCAGGCGGCCAGCATGGACCTGCGTCATCTCTGCAAACTGGCGCGTTGGCTGCTCATGTCGGACGCGACCGTTGCGCAAAAGGTGTTCGCAGAGGTGGTGCCGGAGCTGCAGGCGGTGCTGGAGGAGGGCCGGCCCGTGCCGCTGATGCTGGTGCGCACGCGAGGTTTGGCGAGGCCCTGGAACAACCACCAGGTGGTGGCGTACGGCTGCTCTTGTGACGCGGTCACCGGCACGATGCGCTTGCAGGTGTACGATCCCAACCACGTGGAGCAGCCTGTTGAGATCACGCTCGATCCCACTGGTGGCGATGGCGCGCCGCGCCTAGCCCAGTCGACGGGTGAGCCGCTGCGCGGGCTGTTTCCGTTGCGCTACCGGCCAGCACCGCCTCCCTCCATCTGACGAGGCCGCGAACTGGGAAAAGGAGGACCACGCCATGAAGCCGTTGGGGTTTGGTTCTATCCGACTCACCTCGGGCGACCTGTTAGAGCGCGCTCGCCGTTCGTTCACCCGTCTGCGGCGAGAGCCCTACTGTCCTGGCGAGGTCTTTCATCCGGCCGACTATGACTGGCCGGGCGACTTTGAGGGACGCTTGTTGCTGGCGCAGATCCTCTTGGCCCAGGCTTTGGGGGAGGAGCCGGCCAACCTGGCCACCATCCTCGACGCGCTTCCCGACCACCTGAACGATCGGGGCTATCTGGGGCCGGTCCGCGCCGATGGCCTGGTGGATGAGCAACAGATCTCGGGGCACAACTGGTTTCTGAGTGCGCTGGTGGCGCTGTACCGCTGGCGAGGCGTTCCCGATACCCTCGAGGTCATTCGCCGCGTAGTGGTGGGCTTGTTGTTGCCGACGGCAGGCGCCTATGCGGCCTATCCCTCAGATCCGGAGCAGCGAGCGGCGATGCCCGAGGGCGCCGCCGCCGGAAGCCGCGTCGATCATCGCATCGGCCGCTGGCTACCCTCCACCGACGTGGGCTGCGCGTTCATCGCGTTGGACGGGGCCACTGCGGCTTTCCAGGTGCTGCCCGAGGGCCCCGACCGCGAGGCGCTGGGCCAGCTCATCGGTGAGATGATCGCCGCCTACCGGGCCATCGATGTTCGGGCGCTTTCCTTTCAGACGCACGCCACCCTCTCGGCCCTGCGGGGCGTCTTGCGGCACCATG
>DAIRUQ010000115.1:0-7805 GCA_036803245.1 Chloroflexota bacterium
CCGAACCAGAGCACCCCCACCACGCCCAGGTTGATGGTAAAGATCATCACCGGCATGATGACGATGACCGTCCGCACGGCCTGGAGGGTCTGATCGGCCAGGGCCTGGTTGCGCTGCCCAAAGCGCAGCTTTTCGTGGACCGCCCGCGCAAAGGCCTTGACCACGCGAATGCCAGCTAGGTTCTCCTGCATGATCTCGTTGACGGCGTCGAGTCGCTGCTGCACCAGGCTAAAGAGCGGCGTGGCCCGCACGATTACCCAGACCACGGGGATGAGGGTGAGCGGCACCAGCGCGAGCGGCAGAAAAGAGAGATGCGGCGCTGTCCGCAGGGCCATCACCAAGCTGCCGATCAGCAGCAGCGGCGCCCTAATCATGATGCGCATCAGGGTGTAGGCGGCCTCTTGGATCTGGGTCACGTCGTTCGTGAGGCGCGTGACCAGTTGGCCCGTCTGCAGGCGATCCAGATTGGCGAACGCAAGGCTCTCGACCTTGGCAAACAGCGCGTCGCGCAAATCAGCGCCGAACGCCTGGGCGGCCTTGGAGGCATAGACGCCGTTGCCGATGCCACCCCCCGCCCCGACAAACGCCAAGCCGATCATCATGAGCGCGGTACGGGTCACCACGCCCATGTCGAGGTTGGCGATACCCTCGTCGACGATGGTGGCGAGCAGTGTAGGCTGCATGAGGTCCATAGCGACCTCGAGCAGCATGAGAGTGGGCGCGATCAGCACCCAGCGCCAGTAGGGTTTGAGATAGCGCGCGAGCTTCAGAACTGACTTCATCGTATTGCTTGATGCCTCCGCTTGGTCACACGCGTCGCCAAGGATAGGACGGGCCTAGTCGCTGGGCAAATCGCCGTCACCGTCGTGCTCCAGATTCTTGCAGAGCCGCGTCAGCAGCGCCTCCAACAGCACGACCTCATCCCCAGAAAAGCCGCGCAGCATGATATCGGCCAGCTCTGCCCATATCGCGTGGACCCGCTCGCGGATCGCCCAGCCCTCCTGGGTTAGGAATACGCGAGACAGGCGCGAATCGCTTGGGTCGTCGCGCCGCTGCACCAGGCCCGCGCGCTCCATGCGCTGGACCATCTTGCTCACGGTGGCGGGGCTGACGCCCAGGCGAGCCGAGAGCGTGGCCTGGGGCAAGCCGTCACACTCCCACAGGGCGTGCAGCAGCGGCGGCTGGCCGCGGTAGACGCCGATTCGGGAGAGCAAGCCGTTGGCCCGCTCAAAGTGACGGTGGCACAACCGCCCAACGAGCTGGTTGACCTCGGGGAAATGTTCAGATTGAGACACGGCCGTTCCTTTCGCCGCCATGATCCTTAGGCGGCTGATCATTAGCCAGCTAAGTATAGCCAAGAGCCGCCAGCCTGCAAATCGGTAGAGCCAAGCTGTGCGAGGAGATCACCTGCACGTCGACCGCACGAGCCCTTCACGGCGGGCACACAAACGGCGGCTATGATCGAGGGTAGCGGATAGCTCGTCAAGCCGAACGATGGTGGTTGAGGGTTAAGCATGAACAAGGCCAAGCTGAACTATTGGGTGGACCTGCTGATTGCGGTGGCGTTTGTGGCAAGCGGGATCAGTGGGCTGATGTTTCTATTGCCAGCTAGCTGGGCGGCAGTCCGCGAGGATGGCCTGCCGCGCCTGCTGGGCATGACGTTGTTTGGTTGGAGCGACGTCCACACCTACAGCAGCCTGGCGATGATGGCGGGCGTGGCGCTGCACCTGGCGCTGCATGCCCGCTGGATCCGTCAGATGACGACGTGCACCTTTGGGGCCAAAGGCAGGGCTGCCGCGCGCGCCAAACGGTGTGACAGCCTGGAAGAGAACGCGCCTGCGCTGGCGCATCGCACCTACACCCGACGGGGATTCCTGCGCACGGCAGGCTGGAGCATCGTGGCCATCCTGGGCGCTGGTGCGGCCTATGCGGGCACGAGACACGTAGCGGCGCCATCGGCATCCCCCCAAACAAGCAGCGACGACGTCTGGCCCACGCCTTCCGTCACCACAGCGCACGCTGGCATCAACAGCGTCGAGCGCGCCGCAGATTTTCCCCTCGCCAGCGGCTCCACGACACCGATGAGCGCATCCTCAAGCAGTGGGTCCGCGCCGCTGGCAACCGAGGCCGCGCCCAGCCTAACCCCTACCCTTGCCCCCACCGTCGCGCCGACAGAGGCGCCAGAATCGGTCTCGGTCAGGTGCCCACGGGGGGTCGTCTATGACCCCTACCCAGGCCGTTGCCGCTTGTACGTGGACCGCAACGGCGATGGGTACTGTGACTATTCCGAGCCAACTGAGGGCTAGTTCCGAGCGCTAGCCAAGCGGACGCCACCCAAGTATGATGCGTCGTCGAGGTGTCACATGGCGATGGGGGGCCGATGAAAGACAAGGTTGTGATCATCACGGGGGCGAGCTCGGGCATTGGCGCGGCGACAGCGCGGGCCTTGGCGGACATGGGCTGCCGCCTGACGCTGGCAGCCCGCTCGACCGAACGACTGGAAACCCTCGCCGCCGAGCTGCCTGCCGAGACGCTGGTGCTCCCCACCGACGTAACCCTTGGCGCTGACGTGGAGCGCATGGTGCAGGCCACGCTGGACCGCTTTGGTCGGCTGGACGTGCTGTTTGCCAACGCAGGGGTCTACATCGCTGGGCAGATGGCGGAGGGCGATCCTGAGGCCTGGTCGCAGCTGATGGACGTCAACGTGAGCGGCGTCATGCGCTGCATCCACGCGGTGCTGCCGCCGATGATGGCGCAGGGCTCTGGCGACATCCTGGTGACCAGCTCGATCTCGGGGTTCATCGACATCCACTGGGAGCCCGTGTACAGCGCCTCCAAGCACGCCGTGCAGACGCTGGTTCACACCCTAAGGCGGCAGGTGGCCGATCGGGGAATCCGTGTAGGAGCCCTGGCTCCAGGGGCCGTGGCCAACGAGCTCTGGGGCATTAGCGACCCCGCCGAGATCGAGCGGCTCTCGGTGGGGGAGCACCAGTACCTCCGCTCCGAGGACGTGGCGCGCGCGGCGGTGTTCATGCTCTCGCAGCCGCCCCACGTGACGATCCGCGACCTGGTGATGCTGCCACAGTCGCAGGAGCTGTAGAGTCGACGGCGTTTGACGCCTGAGGGCGGTGCCCCTAGAATGGGGTTGACACGGCGCCGCGAGGCGACGATGCGCCCATAGCTCAATGGATAGAGTGCCGGACTTCGAATCACTCTGTTCGCCGGGTGATCCCACCAGCACTATAGCATAGGAAAAGACTCCTAACGACTGGCAAGGAAAGGGGTCTTTTCTCATGTCGACCGCTGCCAACAAGTGGCGGATTCGCGCGGATTCGCCATCGATGCTCCGAAGTGAGATAGAGGCGTTCCTCATCGACCGTCAGGCTCGCGGCCTCTCGCCCGCCACGCTGCGGTTCTATCGGCAGAAGCTACACACCATCCAGCGACAACTCGAAGGCCGCGGGATCACGGAGATCGGCGCCATCTCCGCCGTGGCTGTCCGAACCCTGCTGGTAGAGCTAAGCAGGTCGCACAACTCTGGTGGCGTGCACGGCTTCTACCGCGCCTTGCGCGCCTTCCTCCGCTGGTGGGAAGCCGAAACCGAGCCCGAGGACTGGAGGAACCCGCTGCGCAAGGTCAAGCCGCCACGCGTAGACGATCCTCCCTTGGAACCAGTGTCCATGGACGATCTGCGCGCCATGCTGGCTACCTGCCAGCGCCGTCGATTCTATGGCGAGCGGGACCGCGCCCTGATGCTTTTCCTGCTCGACTCGGGCTTGCGGCGTGAAGAGTTTCGGGCCCTCAACATCGGCGACATCGACATGACCAACGGCACGGTGACCGTCAGGCGAGGCAAGGGTGGAAAGAGCCGCAGCACGTTCGTCGGCGCCAAAACGAGGCTGGCCCTAGTGCGCTATTTGCGCTTTCGCCCCGAGGCGTCTGACGCAGATCCTTTGTGGGTAACGCAGCAAGGCACTCGCCTCCGTGCCAACGGGCTACGTGAGATTCTGCTGCGACGTGCTCGGCGGGCCCAGGTCCCCGCGCCTAGCCTGCACGCCTTTCGCCGCGGCTTTGCTATTTCGGCCTTGCGCGCAGGCTGCGACCTGATCACGCTGCAGCGGATGCTGGGCCACTCCAGCCTGGCCGTGGTCAGCCGCTACCTGAAGCAGGTGGAGGACGATCTGCGTGAGGCGCACCAGCGGGTTGGGCCAGTGGACAATCTGCTATAGTCACGCTCTAGGAGTACCGTCAGGCTTTCGTCCACCGCTGGCTGGGCATATCACGCCGCCAGCCCCCTGGCCTATCTGTGCGCTTGACCCGATGGGCATTCCAAGCAAAGCTAGAGCGCGTAGGCAAAGCCTGCACGCAGTATGGGTGCCAGATCGACGATGCCACATGTACCTGAACGGGCCCAGGCACGGTAGCACAGACTGGCATACTACAAGTGCCAGTCTGAGACTGCTCGTGTGTCGGGCGCGTCGAAGGACGGACAGTTCGCGCTGCTGGTGCGTGGCAGCTGCCCAAAGGAGGTGCTCCCTTGTCTGCGGATGTAGAGGCCAAGCTGAGTCTGCGACACTCCAAGACCGCCCCCTGGTCGCTATTCCTCGCTATCGAACGGAATCCAGAGCTCCATCGGAGGACACTAGAGGCTATCCACAACGAGGTTGTGCGGACCCTCTACGACCGCTTCCCACGCGCGCTCCAAGTGCCTGACGATCAGGGATGGCTGCTAGACAAGCTCTCCGAGACGTTCGTAGCACTGGCTAGGAGCCTCGTCGAAGGCAAACCGCCTTGCGAGGTCGAACCGCGTGACTCCTTGGTGGTGGTTCTGGCCGCGATCGCCTACCTCTGGTGCCCCTTTACGCAGTGGAACGGAGAGGCCTTCCCACCACGACCAACCATCGAGGTCAACGTCCCACCGGATTTCGATGTCCAGGCACTGCGCGATACCATGGAGCTCTGGTTGTGCAACTACTTTGGGAGAGGTCAGGCCTTGCGCGAAGCGTTAGCCGGAGTCCTGGCCGAGGTCTGCAGCAAAGCTGCGCATCCCCGGTTCGCAGACGCCATCCAGGAAGCCATGCTGGCAGCGGACCTCGTCTATGGCGGCGCCACCCCCGGACTGGTGAGGCACACCGTGGAGACGGGCGAGGTCGGCGTCGAGGCGGAGGTGCTCTTCGGGGTCGGGAAGGGGACCGCAGAGAAGCAGGCCTTGGTCGCCAACATGCGTAGGGTCCATGCGGATCTAACCGCCCGGCACAATGAGGGCCCCATCCTCGACGACTATGCAAACTGGGTGGAGGAGCTGGCATCCGACGGAGGCCTCATTCGTGGCTTGGAGGGACACTGGATCAAGATTCTAGGGGAGCTCTTGTACGTGCTACCTCCTGACACCTCCACCGCGCTCGTCTTCGGCAAGGGGAGTGACGTGCACAGGGATGCGGTAACCGTCCTGCGACGTTCGCTAGAAAAGTACACCAAGCGGCACCAGAGGGAAGGCCAAAAGCTAACCTCCATCGATCGACCCATCGCAGCGGAGGACGACGAGGTCTCCATGCACGATATGCTGCCGGACCAAAGGGCGGATATCAAGCTCTCCACGGTCGCCGACCTGGAAGACCTGCTCGCCCTGATCACAGAGTCCCCCGAGGAGCAACAGGTAGCCCTGCTCAGCTACCAGGGCTACACACAGCAGAACATAGCTGACCAACTAGGACGCTCGCAGGCTTGGGTGTCCGGCACCATCAACGAGCTTAGGAAGCGAGCCCGACAGATGGACTGAAACGGATCCGTCGCTATAAGAGCCAAGGCCCCATCGGCTGCACAGAAGAGCCAATGGGGCCATTTCTATCCGTCATTTCCCGTCGTCTCCCTGATAATTCGGGCCTCCTTCTGTCCGTATAGCTAGGAGGGGAATCAGGTTCCCTCCTCACAGCCCAAGGAGGCAGCTATGCTTTTTGCCATGGTCGCATACCGCAATCCCGGAGACCGCAAAACGCCCTTCGTCGCATCACTGAAGGAGTCCATTCCGACCGCTGCTAGACGTAGTATCCTGTCCGAGTACATCAAAGCTGCGGACGCATGTCAGGACGAAGCACGTGCCGCGCTCATCCGATTTGAGGCGAGGCACGTGCCGATCGCCGCTGGTCTGCCGAGCGACAAGGAGGCAGGCAATGCATAGTCCGCTCTCCGAACCCAAAAGCACCGCGGTCGCGCTGCCAGCCCGCTTGGCGAGTGAGATAGAGGGTTTTCTGGTCGACCGCGAAGCTAGAAACCTCAGCGCAAGCACAGTCAGGTACTACCGAGAGAAGCTCGCCGGATTCTCAGCCTTTGCCGCTCACCATGGGATCACCAGCCTCCTCGAAGTCACGCCCCATCACCTGCGCCAGTACCTGAACGGTCTGAAGCAAGGCCACAATCCGGGCGGCGTCAGTAGCTTCTATAGAGCTGTCCGGGCCCTCGTCAACTGGTACGAGATGGAGTTCGAACCTGTCGGTTGGAAGAATCCGCTGGACAAAGTCCCGGCCCCCAGAGTGCCCAAGAAGATTCTCCAACCGACCTCGATCGACGCCATAAAGGCGATGATGCGATGCTGCCCCAACGATACCGAGCTGGGGTGCCGCGACCGCGCGATCCTGTTGGGACTGCTTGACACTGGGTGCCGAGCCAGTGAGTTTCGTTACCTCGACTATGGTGACGTAGATCTCGAAACCGGGGCAGCCGTTGTCCGTGCTGGAAAGGGCGGAAAGGGACGCACCGTCTTTCTAGGCGAGGAAGCGCGTAAGGCTCTCAAAGGCTACCTTGATCATCGGGGTGAGCTCAGCCCACCAGCGCCGCTCTTTGCCACGCGCACTGGTACACGCTTTAGCCTTAACGGCCTGCGCGAAGTGCTGCGCCGGCTAGCTGCCCGCGCGGGGATACGCACCCCGTCTCTCCACGGGTTCCGACGCGCTTTCGCCCTCAACTGCCTCCGAAGCGGCATGGATCCGTTCTCCTTGCAGCGTCTCTTGGGCCACAGCGATCTTTCGATGGTGCGCCGCTACCTAGCCCAGACCCACGAGGATCTGTTGCGAGCCCACATGAAACACAGCCCGGTGGACGGCCTGTTCGGCCAGGATACCGACGGGCCGCCGAATAACGCCGCAGCGTGAGCAACTGGCCCAGCCCGACCCTGGGCCCGGCCGACCAGCGAGATGCCGGATGGCCCCCAAAAAAGGGGCAGCGGGGCGAGGGAGGCCCCCCCACCCCGCAGCCCCCCAAGCCTAGATGGCCCACTCCTCCACTTTCACCGGCTGCCTCCCCGCCGGCTGCTCCCGCAGCAGCGCCAGAGCCTGCTTCTTGCTGCCCCGATACGCCGCCAGCTCTGGCACCCCCAACGCCGCCAGCACCTCCTCTTGGCTCAACGCCTGCTCCGCCGCCCAGGCCCAGAAGCGAGCCTGTCCCTCAGGCTCCTGGCACCAGCGTGGCTTCTCTTCGCCCTGGATCAGCCAGTCGATCACCGACTGGAACCAGCGCGCATCGGGCTTCTCGATGGTCTGGTCAGCCACCGCCGAGCAGCGCGACTTGATCACCCGCAGCTCGTGGCTGTCGGCAGCCATCTCTCCTACCAGGTCGAACTCGTACTCCATCCCCTCCCGCTGCACCGGCCGGGTGCCCTTCCGCCGGGGCACCAGCTTGCCGCGCTCGTCCGGCTCCAGTACGTACTCGGTCTTGGTGCGCATGGTGGCGATCACGTCCACACTGGCTTGGAGCATGGCGTCCACCAGCGCCCGATGCCGCGGCGTCACCACGCCCCAGGCCGCAAAGCT
>DAIRUQ010000116.1:0-7523 GCA_036803245.1 Chloroflexota bacterium
GATCTGCCCCGCCTGCGCTGCGTACTGAACCCCCGCAAACAGAGCAAGCGCTACGACCGCGGTCGGCACCCAGGTCGGCAAACGACGTGCTTTACCCATGGTGCCCCCTAGACCTTTTCGACCTGCACTTGGCCAAAGAGCCCGGACGGCTTGGCCAAGAACACCAGAATGAGAACGAGGAAGGCGAACAGATCACGAAGCCGCGATCCCGCCGGCACAAAGCTGACCACCCCCACGTCGATGACGCCCATCAGAATGGAGCCAACGAACGCCCCGGGGATGCTGCCGATACCGCCTAGCACGGCCGCCACAAAAGCTTTGAGGCCAGGCATGAGGCCCATGAACGTCCAGATCTGCGGAAAAGCGATGGCATACAGGACACCACCCGCGCCCGCCAGAGCCGCACCCACGGCAAAGGTCAACGAGATGATCCCGTCCACGTTGATACCCATCAGACGGGCCGCGTCCTTGTCCTGCTGGACAGCCCGCATAGCCTTGCCAAGCTTGGTCGCGCTGACCAGGTACTGCAGGCCCAGGACCAGAGACACCGTCAATGCCACGATGATCACCGTGATGTTGGTGATGGTCACGCCAGCCACATTCCAGACTTGCACCTCGAACGGCCGCTGGTACGTGATGAAATCCGCCGAGAAAACAAACCGCAACGCGGTAAAGTACTCCAAAAAGAAAGAGACGCCGATGGCGGTGATCAGCGCTGCAATCCGGGGGGCGTTGCGCAGAGGCTTGTAGGCCACGCGCTCAATCACAACGTTGAGCAGGGTGCATACGACCATGGCCAGCAAGATGGCGGGCACAAAGCCCCACCCGTAGCGGGTGACGGCGAAATAGCTCGTGAATGCGCCTACCATGAAAACATCGCCGTGCGCAAAGTTGATCAGGCCCACGATGCCATACACCAGGGTGTAGCCCAGAGCGATCAGTGCGTATACAAAGCCGAGACGAAGACCATCCACCAGCGACTGGGCAAAGTAGACCGGCCCATTCTCTGTGACCAGATACACGACCAGTCCCACGACCCCGGCACCAAGAGCCGCATAGAGAGCCCAAGCCAGACCACGCAGGACGATCCTCAATGCCGAGTTTTTCATCAAGCCTCCTCGAATCCGAGGCCTTGTTGCAGGGGACCCCGTCGGAGTCAGTTCAGAGTCACAGGCGAGGGAGGGCCGGACGGCCCTCCCTCCGTAACACATGGATGATTAAGGAGCCACGAACTTGAAAAAGACCTTTTGCCCGTTCTCGATCTTGATGACAGCAGCCGACTTTACCGGGTTGTGCTGATCATCGTACATGATCGTACCCGAGACGCCTTCGTACTCGATGGCTGCCATGGCGTCCTTGACCGCGGCCGGGTCATCCACGCCGGCATCCGCGATGGACTGTAGCAGGATCCAGGCCGCGTCATAGGTCAGCGTGGCAAAGGAATCCGGCTCAGCGCCGTACTCGGCCGCGTACTTGCTCACAAACTCTTGCACCACCGGACGGGGGTCCGCCGGCGAGTAGTGGTTGGAGAAATACGCGCCCTCCAGCAGATCTACCTGGAGCTCTGGCGAGTCCCAGCCGTCAGCGCCCAAGATCAGCGCCGTGATCCCCTTTTCGGCCGCCTGCGCGGCGATCAGGTTCACCTTGTTGTAATAGTCCGGCAGGAACATCACATCGACGTCCGCGGCCGCCACCTTGCCCAGGATCCCGGAAAAGTCCGAGTCCTCCTTGGTGTACGCCTCGAACACCGACACTGTCCCGCCCTGGGCCTCAAAGGCCTCCTTGAAGAACTCGGCCAGGCCCTTGACATAGTCGTTGCCGACATCATACAGGACCGCAGCGTTCTGGGAGCCAAGCTCTGTCGCGAGCGACGCTACGACCTCACCCTGGAACGGGTCCAGGAAGCACGACCGGAACACATACTCCTTGGTGCTGCCGTCCTCATTCAGGGTCACGTCCGGGTTCGTCGCCGTGCCAGAGATCAGGATGACGCCCTCGGCCTCGGCGATCTCGCTGGCGGGGATCGTCCCTGACGAGCAGACGGGGCCCACCATATAGTTCACGCCATCTTCAAAGATGACCTTGTTGGCGGCCAGCGCCGCCTCCTGCGCATCACATTTGGAGTCGCCAATGACCGTCTCGATCTCCCAACCCAGGGCTGTCGCCTCGGCGAACGCCATCAAAGCGCCGTCGCGAGCCGACTCGCCAAAGGTCTTGGCGTCGCCGCTGAGCGGGCCAAGGACCGCGATCTTGACCGGAAAGCCGGGAGCGGCCGGACGGACGGCCTCGGAGACCTCCGCCGCGCCCTCCGCACCAGCGGGCGCCACAAACTTGTGGAACACCTTTTCGCCGTTCTCGATTCTGATGATAGCGGCTGCCTTGACCGGGTTGTGCTGGGCATCAAAGGTGATGTCACCTGACACGCCCTCGTACTGCACCGCCGCCATAGCATCTTTCACAACCGCCGGGTCATCCACGCCGGCATCCGAGATGGCCTGCAGCAGGATTCGCGCCGCGTCATAGCCCAGCGTGGCCAGAGCATCGGGCTCGGCACCATACTTGGCCGTGTACTTGGCCACGAACTCTTGCACCACCGGGCGCGGGTCCGCCGGCGAATAGTGGTTCGAGAAGTAGCCACCTTCGACCAGCCCAACCTCAAGCTCGGGCGAGTCCCAACCGTCGGCTCCCACTAGGAGTGCCGTGATCCCCTTTTCGGCCGCCTGCGCGGCGATCAGGTTCACCTTGTTGTAATAGTCCGGCAGGAACATCACATCGACGTCCGCGGCCGCCACCTTGCCCAGGATCCCGGAAAAGTCCGAGTCCTCCTTGGTGTACGCCTCGAACACCGACACTGTCCCGCCCTGGGCCTCAAAGGCCTCCTTGAAGAACTCGGCCAGGCCCTTGACATAGTCGTTGCCGACATCATACAGGACCGCAGCGTTCTGGGAGCCAAGCTCTGTCGCGAGCGACGCTACGACCTCACCCTGGAACGGGTCCAGGAAGCACGACCGGAACACATACTCCTTGGTGCTGCCGTCCTCATTCAGGGTGAAATCCGGGTTCGTGGCCGTTCCCGAGATCTGCACCACGCCCTCGGCCTCGGCGATCTCGCTGATCGGGATCGCGGCTGACGAGCAGACCGGGCCGACGATATAGTTGACCCCGTCCTCAAAGATGACCTTGTTGGCGGCCAGCGCCGCCTCCTGCGCGTCGCACTTGGAGTCGCCAATGACCGTCTCGATCTCCCAACCGGCGGCCTCGGCCTCCTCAAAGGCCATCAAGGCGCCGTTTCGGGTAGACTCGCCAAAGGTCTTGACGTCGCCGCTGAGCGGACCCAGGACCGCGATCTTGACCGGAAAGCCGGGGGCCGGCGGCACCAGGGCGGTCCCACCACCTACCCGGCCCACGATGTCACTGCCACCGATCCACTTGTCATAGATCTGGTCATAGACACCGTTGGCCTGCACGCGCTGGAGCCCCTCGTTAAAGGCGTCTAGCAGATCCTGCCGCTCGCCCTTGCGGACGACAACGCCATAGAACTCTTCGGTCATGGGCTCGCCCACGATCTTGAGCTTGCCGAGGAACTGGTCTGACACCAGCGCAAAGTCAGCGGCCACCGGGGTATCGGTGACGACGGCATCGATGTTGCCGTTCACCAGGTCGAGCAGCGCCAGATCGATGTTGTCGTATTCCTTCAGGGTGGCGCCCTCGATCTCCTGGATGGCAAACGCGCCCGTGGTACCGATCTGCGCGCCTACCGTCTTGCCGGGGAGATCCTCCGGGCCCACGATCTCGGTCTCGTCCGCGCGAACGACCGTGATCTGGCCGGCGTTGATATAGGGGTCGGAGAAATCATAGACCTCGAGGCGGTCATCACGAATGGTGACCGATGACATGATGGCGTCATAGTCGCCGGCCTCAAGCCCGGCAAAGATACCATCCCAGGCCACGTTCTTGAACTCGAACGCAAAACCCATCTCCGCAGCGATGGCTGACATCAGGTCGATGTCAAAGCCGACGATCTCTTTGTTCTCGTCGACAAACTCCATCGGCGGCCAGGCCGCGTCACAAGCGACGACGATGGTCATTGAGGGTTCGGCGGTGGGCTCTGCCACCTCCGGTGCGGGCGTAGCGGTGGGCGTCGGCGAGCAAGCCGACAGCACCATCGCAGCCACCAGGATGATGGCGACGACTGGCCAAAGCTTGGCCTTCATAACAGCTCCTCCTGATACACATTCACGACGTTCGCCCTGGCCAGCCAAATAGGGCAAGCCTAGGCGATCTTCAGCTGATGTGTCGAGAAGGGCGGCCAACCCGGATGCCTCATCCTAGAGACCAAGCGCCATTGCTTATCCAAGAGCTCTTGTGGCTTGTCCCTCCCCTCGATGCAAATACCTGAGAATTGATGCCGACGATTCTACCATAACAACCTAGTCCACTCAAACAGTGCAATATGGGTCGAGGCGCCGCTTGAGAGGACGTAGCTCACTCTACCCAGTCATAGAGGTCCCGACTATGTGCAGCGTGCACAAGAGAGCGGCAGCGCGCACCGTCGGTAGTACCTTGTCAGATAGCGCCGCGTTGCGTTGACACTCTCCATGCACTATGTTAGCATGCGGCCTATAGCTTCGGCTCTTTTCAGCGTGGCCGAGGGTTGGTCAGCGCTGTACTCCAGGTGGAGGGATGGCCCCGATGGCAAGCTATCGAGATCTAGACGAGAATCCAGCGTGCATCAAGGTGGTCGGCGTAGGCGGAGGCGGCGGCAACGCCGTCAACCGGATGATCGAGGCGGGCGTAGGCGACGTCGAGTTCATCGCCGCCAATACCGATGCCAAGGCCCTCTCCATGTCCAAAGCGCCCACGCGCCTCTTGCTCGACCTTCATCAAGGCCTCGGATCGGGTGGTGACCCGGAAAAGGGCGCTCGAGCGGCCGACCATGCCAAGGATGAGTTGCGAGCTATCCTTCAGGGCGCCGATATGGTCTTTGTCACTGCCGGCATGGGCGGCGGCACGGGCACCGGCGGATCGCCCATCGTGGCCGAGGTGGCCAGCGAGCTGGACGCGTTGACGGTAGCGGTCGTCACCAAGCCGTTCCGCTTTGAGGGACGGCGACGGGCGGCGATGGCAACCGAGGGCCTCAAGAAACTCGCGGCCAACGTCGACACCCTCATCGCCATCGAAAACGACCGCCTTCTGGAGATGGTGGGGCCGCGTGCTACGGTTGAGGAGGCGTTTGCCTACGCCGATGATATCCTCCGGCAGGGCATCCAGGGGATCTCCGAGATCATCACCGAGGGCGGGACCATCAACGTCGACTTTGCCGACGTGCGCTCGATCATGGAGGATGGCGGCGCCGCGTTGATGGCCATTGGCAAGGGCTCGGGCGACGAGCGCGTGCTGGCCGCCGTGCGCCAGGCCACCCAGAGCCCGCTTCTGGGCGTGCGTATCGCTGGCGCCAAGGGCATGCTCTTTAACGTCAAGGCGGGCACCGACTTTACGCCCCATGAGCTGGATTACCTGGGCGATCAGCTGCAAGAGCACTGCGCCCCCGATGCCAACGTGATCTTTGGTGTCGTGTTTGATGAGGCGCTCAAGGGCAAACTTCAGCTAACGGTCATCGCCACCGGCTTTGCGCTGGACGCCGACGCCAACGTGACGGCCCCACCTGTCAAAAAGCCAGAGGTACACACCCTGGCTGGCATGGATCCGCGCACAGGCCTAGGCAGGCTGCCTGATGTGGGCCCGGGTCGAATCGTGACCGGCGGAAGCGGCTCGCGCGGGACCGGCGGATCCGACGAGTCGGATGTCCGCATCCCGCCTTTTCTCCGCCGCAAGACCGACGACAAGGACTAGAGCGGGCCTAGGTGGCTGGAGCCTCCAGCGCGCGGCGCTCGAGCGCCTCCAGCGCAAGCAGGTAGCTCAACCACCCCAGGCCGGCGATCTGACCGACACACACCGGCGCCAGCACCGACTGGCGCCGGAACTCTTCTCGGGCATGGATATTGGACAGATGCACCTCGACGGCCGGGATCCCGACCCCCTTGAGAGCATCGCGTAGCGCGATCGAATAGTGCGTCAGCGCGGCCGCGTTGATGACGATGCCTGCCACGTGCCCGTAGGCCTCCTGGATGGCATCCACCAACACGCCCTCATGGTTGGATTGCAGCGTCCGCACAGCAACGCCATGTTCCTGGCCCCAAGCCAACAACCGCGCATCGATCTGGTCCAGCGTCTCGGTGCCATAGACGCTCGGCTCACGCGTTCCGAGCAGATTCAGGTTGGGCCCGTGCAGCACCAGGTACTCTCGCTTCATGGTTGAATCCTTTCCAGCGCCCGCAGAATCAGCGCCTCTGGCACCTGTTCCTCCAGCGTCACACACCCGATCTCGCGGGGAACCACCAGCCGCAGATGATCGCCGCGCCGCTTCTTGTCGGTGCCCATAGCGGCGAGGATCGCCTGGGGATCCTGCCTACCATAGCCCACCGGCAGGCCGTGGCGGCGCAACGTCCCCTCGATGCGCGTGCGCGTCTCGTCGCGACAGAGCCCCAACAACACGCCCAGGTGAGCGGCCGCCACCATGCCGATGCTGACGGCCATACCATGGTCGAGGCGAAAGCTCTCCAGGCGCTCGATGGCATGGCCAAAGGTGTGACCCAGGTTAAGCGTCGCTCGGACACCACGCTCGTAGGGATCCTGCTCAACCACAGCTATCTTGACGGCTACTGCCCGCTCGATGGCCCAGACCGCGTTGGGCTCAGAGCCTTCCTCATAAGCCTCGAACAGCTCCCGATCGGCAATGACGCCCGCTTTGATGATCTCGGCCAGACCCGAGCGCCGCTGGACCTCTGGCAACGTCTGCAGCGTCTCGGTGTCCGCCACGACTAGCGACGGCTGGTAAAAAGCTCCAACCAGGTTCTTGCCCTGGGGTCGATCGACGGCCACCTTGCCGCCCACACTGGCATCTACCATGGATAGGAGCGAGGTCGGCACCATCACCAGGGGGACGCCGCGCATATAGGTGGCGGCAGCAAAACCGGCCATGTCCGTGATGACGCCGCCGCCCAGGGCGACCACCGCGCCCGAACGATCCAGGCCTTGCTCCGCAAAGGCGTCATACAGTCGGGCCGCGCTCTCCAGGGTCTTGTGCGCCTCTCCGTCGGGCAGGCGCACCTCAAAGGACGCGAAACCACTGGCCCGCAACGCCTCGATCACGTCGCCGGCATAGAGAGGGGCCACTGTCTGGTTGCTCACAACGGCCAACCTGCTGCCATAGCCGCGAACGGCCAAGAGCGCGCCGAGATGCTCCCGCAGCCCAGGACCCACCAGAATGGGATAAGTGTAGCCCGCCCCAGTGACCCACCGAGCCGTGGCGTCACTGGTGACCAGCGCGATCACCTGGGCGGCCACCTGATTCGGCGTCTTGTCGGCCGTCTCGATGTGAAACGGGATCCGCTGGTAAGCCGGCAACCTTTGGGCCAAGAGCTCTCCAGTGCGCACCGCCAGATCATCGCCCGACAGCATGG
>DAIRUQ010000117.1:0-7490 GCA_036803245.1 Chloroflexota bacterium
TTTTTGCCAACCCGATGGGCCTGCGCTTTAACGTCACCTCGCTGCCCATCGCAGTGAATCCTACTGGCGGGTTCAACAGCTATTGGCCCATGCCGTTCCGCAAGCGCGCCCGGATCACCATCGAGAACGGGTACTGGGATGCCATCGGCGGCTTTTTCTACCAGATCACCTATGCGTTGCAGGAGGTTCCGGCCCAGGCCGCCTACCTGCATGCGCAGTGGCGCCGCGCCATGACCACCCGTGAGTACCCCGAGCACGTCATCCTCGAGGGCATCGTTGGTCAGGGACATTATGTGGGGACCGTCCTAGGCTGGAACCAGTTCTCCGATGGCTGGTGGGGCGAGGGCGAGATAAAGTTCCGTATCGATGGCGACGGCGAGTACCCGACCATCTGCGGCACGGGCACGGAGGACTATTTCGGGGGTGCCTGGGGCTTTGGGGACACGTTCTCCACAGCGTTCCTTGGCTATCCCCTCTGGAAGCGCGATGAGGGCGGAGTGCCCAAGCACGGGCTCTATCGCTGGCACATTATGGATCCCATTCGCTTCCAGAAGGATCTTTGCGTCACCATCCAGGCCTTGGGATGGTGGCTTAACGGCAAGTTTGAGCCGCTTACCGACGACATCAGCTCCGTGGGATACTGGTATCAGAGCGAACCCCATGCGCCCTTCCCGGCCATGCCGGACCTGGCAGGCCGCTGGCCTCGCGACTAGGGTCACCCCTCCCCGCAACGAACAAGCGGGCACCCGCCGTTGGGTGCCCGCTTGCTACATTCATGATCGCTAAGGCTTGGAGAGCGCCAGGTCGGTCAACTGGGGCAAGAGGTCGGTCATATCAAAGCTGGCCCAGGGGCCGTCGGGGTCGCCCACGTTGAACACGGCAAAGCCCACGACATAGGGATCGCGCCGCACCTCGTCGTCGTACCAGTCAAGCTGCTCCAGATAGCTGGCCGCCGCCCGCGAGAGCGACTCGTCGGGGACAGCCATGTCCATCAAGGCGCGCCAGCCATCACCCTCGGCCGGGGCCTCCGCCATCACACCGCCGTCGATCCCCGCCTCGGTGATCACCAACGGGATCACGAGCCCATTGGGCTGGAGAAAGTGGTTGTACCAGTAACGATAGCGCAGCGTCAGAGCGCCGGCGCCATCGACCATGTCGGCGCCCGGAATTCCCGCACCCACCCCCGCACGCATCGAGGGAGCGCCGTACTCGTGCACCGACAGGATGCCATCATGCTCCATGGCCGTCCGCACTGCCGGCAGGAATCCGCCGAACACGTCGGCCTCGGGCGTCCCCACAGAAAAGTTGCCGATGGCCGCCTTGAGCCCATGCTCGGCCATGGCGAGCACTCGCTCGGACTCGAAGGTTGCGTACCAGTCCATCGCCTCACGGCTCTGGATGACGGGCTCGTTCCAGCCCAGCCAATAGTCCACCCCAGGGTTCAGGTGGTAGCGCTCTAGATGATCCGTAACAAACTGCCGCGCCCGCGCCACCGGATCACCTTCGATGTTCTGATCGGGCTCGGCATAGCGGCCGATGGTAATGGTTTCCGGCGACGCCGCCTTGGCATCGGTGAGCCAACCCACGTCGCCCAGCCCCACCAACACCTTGGGCCGGGCGCTACGCACAAACTCCATGATATCGGGCGAGCTGTTGCGCGTGACGTGGAGACTCAGCTTGCTGGCACCATCCGGCGCATCCATCGTAAGAGGGGGCTCCATCAGGAACGCCGTGATCTCGCCGTTGAGGGGCAACTGGAACACGGTGGTGCTGTTGGGCTGGCTGCAATCCATGACGATCGACCCAATACCGTCCGCTATCTGGATCTCGAGCTGATGGCAGCCATCTGGCAGCGCATGGTCGTACTCAAAAGTGTACGACGTGCTCTCACCGGGCGCCATCTGGGGCGGGAACCACTCCTCGGTCAGCTCGGGCGCCGCGGGGTCAGCCGGGAAATAGCGGTTCAGCACCCGTAGGCTGCGGAGATCGTGCTCGGTAAAGTTGCCCAAGGTCACCACATAGCGATAGGGCGCGCCACCCCACGAGGTAACCTGAAGCATGATATGCTGATCGGTATCAATCATGCCTAGATCGCCGCTCATGAGGAGAGAGGACTCGATCAAGCGCGGCGCGCGCGAATCGGCCGCTGCCAGCGCGGGGCAAACCAAGCCAACCAGCATCACGATTGCGATAGCAAGCGAAAGACGACGCATTAACCTGCCTCGAGGGCTATGCCCATCGCTGTTGCGCAGCCGTTTCTGGGAATGCGGCCCCATTATAGATGCAAGCGCATAGCCGCACAAGCACCCGACGTGAATAGTGGGTAAAAAGCGCGCTGCCCGTGGAGGCATCCTTGACGCTCCCCGCACCCCATCCCTATAATGCCATCTGCCTCAATCATCACCCAAGACGCCTCGCAGGGCGCGGAGACGATGGATGGAGTATCTCAGCTTTGACCTTCGCCTAGGCGAGTTTGACCCTACCACCGGCAGCTTGGTGGCAGAGGTACTGCACTCGCCGGTAGGCGAAAGTGAGCGCTACCGCGTCCAGATCACGCCCGACCTCTTGGCCAGCGGGGGCCGCATCGAGCGCACCCCCGATAGCGTGGTCATGCTGGGAAAGCGCCTCCTGCGCAGCGTGTTTACCCGTGACAGCCTGATGCTCTGGTACGAGAGCTGTCAGGTAGCGCGGGAACGCAACCGGGGCCTGAGGTTGCGCCTCCATATCGACTCGCTGGAGCTGATCAAGCTCCCCTGGGAACTGATGTACGACCCGCAAAAGGGTGAGTTCCTGGTCTTTGATCCCATGATCTCGCTGGTCCGCTACCTGCGCCTCCATGCGCCGCCGCCACCGCTTCGTGAACGAGGGTCGGTCAAACTGCTGGTGGTGGTGGCAGCCCCCGAGGACCAACCGGCCCTCAACTGGCGCCACGAACTGACCATGCTGGCCGAGGCGTTGGAGGAGCTGATCGACGTCGGCAAGGTCCAGCTGATTCCCTGCCTGCACGCCACCCACGAGATGCTCCACATGGCGCTGCTCGAGCACAGCCCGGACGTGGTCCATTTCATCGGGCACGGCCACTATGACCACGCTCACAAACGCGGCTGGCTCTCGCTGGAGGACAAGCGCTCCAAGTCGGCGCCCATCGAGGCACTCGATCTCGCACGCATGTTCCGCCGCTATGGCGGAAACCTTGTTGTCCTAAACGCCTGCGACACCGCCAACGGGACCTGGGCAGGCCTGGCGCCATCGCTGGTCCGCGCCGAGGTTCCTGCCGTCGTGGCCATGCAGTGGCCGGTGGAGGATCGCGCCGCCATACGCTTTGCGCGACTCTTTTACCGAGCGCTGGCCATGGGGCGCACCGTCGACGAGTGCGTCGCCGAGGGGCGCATCGGCGCCAGCGCCGCCAGTGCTGACCCCAACGACTGGGCCGCGCCGGTCTTGTTCTTGCGTTCCAACAGCGGCCGGCTGTGGCGTGAGGACGTGATCCAGGCTAGGGCGGACCAGCCCGCCTCGTCGGCCGGCGTAACACTGCGCGGCGGGCCGCCGACCCCCGAGCGCGGCCGTGACGACGGATTCCTCTTTCCTACGCGCGGACCCCTCCTACCTGAGGAAGAGGGCCGCCTGCTGATCGACCGCCCCGAGCTGCGTCGCGTGCGGCGGCTGGCGCTCCAGCCTTCCGTCTCCCAGTACATCGCCCTGCTCAGCGCCCGGCAGACCGGCAAGACGACCATCATCCTGAACCTCTGGCGGGATCTGGCTGGCCGTTACGCTTGTGTGTTCATCGACCTCTCGGTCCTGCGCGCCCAGAATGGCCAAGCCTGCTTCCAGTTCCTGGCTTTTCATCTCGTCAACACGTTGGCGGAGCAGATGGGGGGACCCATCGAGGCGCCCCGCGCCCAGGACGTGACCGATGGCGCGAGCTTTGTGCGCTTCTTGCGCGAGATGGCCGGCCAGCTCGAGGTTCCGCGGGTGGTGGTCATGCTGGACGAGGTCGGCGCCCTGCGCCCAACCGCCTCCGACGCGGTGTTCAACGCCCTGCGCGCTGTCTTTACGCAGGGGCGTGCCGGTGACGAGGCCTTGGCGCGTTACCTATTTGTCTTTAGCGGGGCAGTCGACCTGTACGCGCTGACGGCAGGCGCCAACTCGCCGCTCAACATTTGCGAAAAGGTCTATCTGCGCGATTTTGGTCGCCCCGAGGTAGAACGACTGCTGCGCGAGTTCGAGCGGCTAGAGATCGCAGTCCCGGATGCGGCCGTGGATCACGCCTACACCCTGACCAACGGACACCCTTACCTGACCATGCGCCTGTGCGCTCTCTTGGAGCGGGCCAACGTGACCGAGCTCAGCGCTCGCAATATGGAGGCCGCGGCCGAAGAGATGCTCGTCGACGACGACAACATCCACCACGTGATCAATCAGCTAGATCAGCGGCCAGCCGAGCGCGCCCGTCTGCGAAGCATTGTGATCGACGGCCGTGAGATTCCTTTTACCCGTAACGACCCGGTTCTGGCATCGCTAGAGATGATCGGGGCCGTGCAACCGTCGCAGCCTTGCCGCGTCAGAAATCAACTCTACGAGCGGGCGCTGCAACCCTACCTAGCTACCCATGGCGCTGACATCCCGGCGGCCCAGCATCTTCCCAGGCGGCCCGGGGCCGAGGATCCCGACGCGGCCTTTGTGGGGGTAGAGACGTTACGCGCCCGCGCCCTCGACCGCAAGGGCCTGTTCCAGCGCGGAGCCTCGTGGGAGGCCTACGCTGCCGCCCTCTTTTCGCTGGTGCCCTGCCTGACGCTCTATCCGGACGCGAGAGCGCGCAAGAAGCACATGGGGATACCCTTTGCCATCGCCAAAGATGCCAACGACGCGCTCTGGCGCGCACACGGCCCTGCCCTACTGGTTCGACGAGCCGACCTGAACGAGCGACCAGCCAACGAGGCCCTCGCCGAGGCCGTTCGTCAGGCCCGTGAGATGGGACTGCGGCTGGCGATCCTCCTCACGGCGGGCCCAGGCGTGCCCTCACCCAAGCATCGCGCCTCGCTTTCGGGCGTCTATGACGGCGTCACCGTCCTCGTGCTGGATGACATCGTCCTGGCGCCGATCCTGGAGACGCACGGCGACCTGGAGGGCTATCTCTTACATCGCATGGCCACCGCGCAGCGCAATCAGACCCGCCTCTCCCACACATAGCAAGACGGCCGAGCCTCACAGCTCGGCCGTCTCTGCGAACATCCCCTAGCTAGTTATCAAAGGCCGCGTCAAAGGCGATCGCCGACGGCGGAAAGTCCACGTTCTTGACAAAGTCGGCCGCCTCGTCCGCGCCGAACTCACGGTCCATGCCGTTGTCCTCCCACTCGACCGAGAGCGGGCCGTCATAGCCGATATTGTTCAGCTCGCGGATGATCTCCTCAAAGTTCACGTCCCCGTGCCCCAGCGAGCGGAAATTCCAGCCGCGACGCGGCTCGCCCAGGTTCAGGTGCGAGCCCAGAATCCCCGTGTAGCCATCCAGCGTCACCGCCGCATCCTTCATATGCACGTGGTAGATGCGATCGGGGAACTCTTGGATAAAGCGATGCGGCGTGACCCCCTGCCAGACCAGGTGGCTCGGATCAAAGTTGAACCCGAACTCGGGACGGCACTTCACTGCCTCCAGCGCGCGCTTGGCGGTGATGATATCAAAGGCGATCTCGGTCGGGTGTACCTCGAGGGCGAACCGCACCCCCACCTCGCCAAACACGTCCAGGATCGGGTTCCATTTGTCGGCAAAGAACTGGAAGCCATCCTCGATGACGCTCATGTCAAAGGGCGGGAAGGTATAGAGCAGATGCCAGATCGATGACCCCGTAAAGCCGTTCACCACCTCAACGCCCAGCTTGGCCGCCGCGCGGGCCGTCTTTTTCATCGTCTCGATGGCCCACGCACGCTTGGCCTCGGCCTGGCCTGCCAACTCCTCGGGAGCAAAGCCGTCGGTCCGAAAGTCGTTGGGGTCGCACACCAACTGGCCTGCCAGGTGGTTGCTGATCGACCACACGCCCAAGTCATACTTGGCCAACAGCTCGCGCCGCTCGTCGCAATACCCGTCGTCCGCTAGAGCCTTTTCCACGTCAAAGTGATCGCCCCAGCAGGCCAGCTCGAGCCCATCATAGCCCCACTGCTGCGCCTTGGCCGCCAGCTCCTCCAGCGGCAGATCGGCCCACTGACCCGTAAACAACGTGACTGGTCGCTTGCCCATGATAGGTTCTCCTTCTCTTGCGTGGGCGACGTCGCCCCGCTCCGTCAGCTCTACGCCAGGGTGAACTCGGACGGCGTCCACTTGGCCGTGCTAGCGCTGCTGGCCACGGCCTTGTTGATAAAGTGCACGCCTCGAGCGCCGTCCTCGACCTTGGGATAGTCGTCCGCGATGGCGTCGGGCGCCTCGCCCATCAGCTTGGCGCGCAAGGCGTTGCAGAAATTGTGATAGATGTTGCCAAAGGCCTCGATGAACGCCTCGGGGTGACCCGCAGGGATACGGCCCGCGGCCTGGGCGGCGTCGCACAGGTACCCATTGCCCCGCTTGTAGATCTGTTCGGGGCCATCGTTGGTCTGCACATAGAGATAGTTGGGATCCTCTTGTCGCCAGAGCAAGCCCGCCTTGGTGCCCCACACGCGAATGCTCAGGTTGTTCTCCTGGCCTGGGCAGATCTGCGAGGCCGTGAGAATGCCCTTGGCGCCGCCCTGGAAGCGCAGCAAGATGTTGCCGTCGTCATCCAGCTGGCGCCCTGGCGCAAAGATGGTCAGGTCAGCGCAGATGGCATCCAGCTCCAGGCCCGTCACGTAGGACACCAGGTTCTCGCAGTGCGAGCCGATATCGCCGATGCAGCCCGACGCGCCCGAGCGCGACGGGTCAGTCCGCCATGCCGCCTGCTTGGAGCCTTCCTCCTCGATGCGGTCCAACAACCAGCCCTGCGGATACTCGACGATCACCTTCTGGATCTTGCCCAGCTGGCCCGTCGCGACCATGTGGCGCGCCTGCTTGACCATGGGATAGCCCGTGTAGTTGTAGCTGACGGCAAAGAGCACGTCGTTGGCCTTGACCGCGTTGACTAGGTCCATGGCCTGCTCGACGGTGTGCACCATCGGCTTGTCGCAGACCACGTGGAATCCCGCCTCCACAAAGGCCTTGGCCACGGGATAGTGCATATGGTTGGGCGTGACGATGCTGACAAAGTCGATGCGATCGCCGACGGGTCGGGCGCTCTCCTTTTCCAGCATCTCTTGCCAGCTACCATAGCTGCGATCCTCGGGGAGGTACAGGTCCTTGGCCGAGGCCAGAGCCTTTTCGGGGGTCGACGAGAGCGCGCCCGCCACAAAGTCGACGTCGCCCTCCAGCATCGCCGCGCGGCGGTGCACGGCCCCGATAAAGGCATCGCGCCCGCCACCCACCATGCCAAAGGTCAGCTTGCGGGGAAACCGCGCTTCACTGCTTGTTCCGCTAACCATCTTGCCTCCTC
>DAIRUQ010000118.1:0-7466 GCA_036803245.1 Chloroflexota bacterium
GGGCACATGGTCGAGAAGGCATCGGCTGAGGCGGCTCGGAAGGGCGCGCAGCAGGAGGGCGAGGTCCTGCCGGCCAACCACCAGCGCGGCCACATCGTCCCACCCCAACTCGTCCAGCAGTCCCTCTTGCTGCGCCGGGCTGAGGCTGTGCAGCACGACGCTCAGGTTGCTGCCGTTGCTCAGCAGGCGGCGCACCCACGCCGCGCCCAACAGGTCCAAGACCAGGCGGTCGCAGTCGCCGTAGACCCACTCCAGCACCTCGGCGAGTTCGCCCGCCGTCTGGATGAGGCGGCGCAGGCCGGTGGGGCCCAGCGTCTCCAGCAGGCGCTGCTCCACCTCCAGCTCGGCCGTCATGGCGAGGATATCGCGGAGCGCGCCGGCGCCGTGGAGGCAGTCGACCAGCCGGGGGCCGAGGGCCTCGATGAGGTAGAGGCGGTCGCTCGGGGCCAACGCGCGGAGGATAGTCATGAGGCCGCCGGGTGTGGCGATGATATCGGCGAGGTGCGGCGCCAGTTGCTCGAGCACGGCGCGGTCGTGGTGCCCCTGGAGCACATCCAGCGCGATGGCGAATTCGCCGGCGGTGCCGACCTCCCAGGAGTCGCCGTCGATGGTCAGGGGATAGCGTTGAAGCGTCATGGTGGCGTGGGCCTCCTGCGGGATGCGTGGCGCGGCGCCAGTGTAGCACACGTCGTGAGCGCTCGCCAGTGGCGCGTCAGGAGGGTGACAGGCCGATGGCAGGTGCAGGGGGCGCGAGATGCTTGACAAAGCGATGACACTGGTATACGATGGCGGCTGTCAGGCGTGGGGTAGATAGGCATCCTCATCGTGCCGCGCGTTATGGACCCTTACATCCAGCGATAGCCGCCTTGCTGCTATAGTGTACGGGGGCGAAGGCGCCCCTCGTGTTTTGACCCGTGTGACCCTTGTGTTCCGATCGATGTCGACCGCGAGCAGCTAGCACAACCGTGCGGTTGGGGGCCCCAGGGTGACGTACGCTACGACCAGCAGCCGTGATACAGGCAGGACGCTGGGCTGAGAATATCAGCCTAGTGTCCTGCCTGTTTGCATTTCCGGCGGAGTATGGGCCAAGGAAGGGGGTGAGGCGGCAGGAAACGTCGGGTGATCGTCCGTTCTGGTCGGGGCTTGAGACCCAGGGCCCCGGCGGCGCACGTGGGTCATTCTCGCGTCGCCCGGCGCCGGGCAGGACGGCGGCGCATCGGGCGAGAACGAACGGTAATCGACAGGAGGATGAGGAGCTATGTCCCAGAAAAAGGTCACGCGCAGGAGTTTCATGGCGATCGCCGGCCTGGCCGGTGCCGGCGCCATGCTGGCAGCCTGCCAGCCCAAGGTGGTGGAAAAGATCGTCAAGGAGACGGTGGTCGTCCCCGGCGAGGCCCAGGTGGTGAAGGAGACCGTCGTCGTCGAGAAGGAAGTAGAGGTCGAGAAAGAAGTCACCACCGTCGTCGAGAAAGAGGTGGGCATCCGCAACGTGGCGCGCGAGCGCACCCTGGTGATCTACTTTGGCGGCAGCGGCGGCACCTGGACGGATGCGGGCATTGGCAACCCCTACGCGACGGGCTACACCCACCAGAACGGCGATGCCGCTTGTATCGAGGGGTGTGAATACTATTCCGCCTTTGCCGACGAGTACTATCCCTGGCTGGTCGAGAGCCATGAGTACAATGCCGATTCCACCGAACTGACGCTCAACGTACGCAAAGGCGTCGAGTGGAGCGACGGCACCCCCTTTACCGCCAAGGACATCGTCTTTACCCTGCAGATGCTCGCGCAGCATGCGCCCCTGCTGCGCAACTCGGGTCGCGTGGCGCAGTGGGTAAAGGAGGCGACGGCGCCGGACGATTTCACCGTCAAGATCGTCTTCAATACGCCGCAGCCCCGCTTTTTCTTTGACTACCTGACCTTCAAGTTCGACACCGGCGTCTATATCGTGCCAGAGCATATCTACAAGGACGTCGAGGACCCCACGGCGTTCATGGGCTTTGATGCGGAGCAGGGCCTGCCAGTGGTGACGGGGCCGTACAAGTACACTTACTTTACCAACACGCAAAAGTTCCTCGACCGCCGCGATGACTGGTGGGCGGCCAAGACGGGGTTCATGCCGCTGCCGGAGCCGGAGCGCATCCTCGTCATCCCCATGGCCGACGACACCAAGGCGGCCCAGCTCTCCATCAACAACACGCTGGATGCCTGCCTGGACCTGCGGCCCGCCACTATCAAGACGATCGTGGAGCAGAACCCCAACGTCATCACCCACTCAGGCAAGAAGCCGCCCTACGGCTATATCGACTGGTGGCCAAACCACATCGGCTTCAACGTGCAGGAGGAACCCTTTAACAATCCCGATATCCGCTGGGCGCTCAGCTATGCTATCGATCGCAAGCAGGCTGTGGATGTCGCCTACGGCCAGGACGCCGGTACGCCCACCAAGCTGCCCTTCCCCGACTATTTGCCGCTGCGCCAGTTCTTTGAGGTGATCGAGGACCTCATGGAGGAGTACCCGACCAACGAGTACAACCTGGCCAAGAGCGCCGAGTTGATGGAGAAGAACGGCTACACCAAGGACGGCCAGGGGTTCTGGACCAAGAATGGCGAGCGCTTCAAGTTCGAGTTGGGCGGCTGGCAGATCCATGCCGACATCGGCCCCATCCTGGCCGAGCAGTTCCGCCAGGGCGGGTTCGAGGTCGAGTTCACCATGCGCGCCGACCACAGCGATCGCTGCAGCGTGGGCGCTGAGGGCCTCGCCTTCCTCCAGGGCCATGGCGGCTCCGTTGGCCCCGACCCCTTCCTGACGCTGGATATCTACACGTCGGCCCGCAGCGCCCCCACCGGGGAGCCGGCTGACCAGTGGTGGCGGTGGGAGAACGAGGCCTACGACGCCATCGTCGACGAGATGTCCATCGTGCCCATGGGCGATCCCCGCGTGAAAGAGCTGTTCCGCGAGGCGATGGCCATCTGGCTGAAGGAGCTACCCAGCCTGCCGATCATCCAGTGGTACCACCGCATCCCCATGAACCTCACCTACTGGACCGGCTGGCCGTGGGAGGAGGACGAGTATCTGAACGGCGCCTTCTGGCACCTGACGTTCCCGCGCATCATCGATCGGCTCAAGCCGGTGCAGTAAAGGCCGTCGCCTCTGTCCGTCTGCTATCCCCGCGAGGAGCCCCGCTGCTCGGGGCTCCTCGGGGACGCGATACTCTGGCAACGACACCCTGCGCGGCCCGATGGCATGCCCCGTGTGGCCCTGCGGAGCGCCCACCAGTGAGCGGGCGATGGGGCGCATCTTGCCTCGGCCTCCCACGGGACGCGGGGACTCCCTGCTTCCCAGGCATCGGTCCGCTGAAAGTGAGGCCTGCGGTGCGAGTGATGTACTTTCTTCGACGGCTGCTGATGCTGTTCCTCGTCATCTGGGCAGCCGCGACGCTGACCTTTTTCCTGCCTCGCATCTCCCCGCGCAACCCGATCCGCGAGAAACTCATCCAGATGTCCACCCAGGGCGGATACATCGAAGCGGGCATTGAGGAGATGATCGCGGCTTACGAGGAAAAGTTTGGCCTTGACAAGCCCCTGCACGAGCAGTATTGGAGCTATCTCAAGGACATGGCGCGCCTTGATCTGGGCGTCTCCCTGGCCAACTTTCCCAAGACGGTGATGAGCCAAATCGCCGATGCCCTTCCCTGGTCCATCGGCCTGCTCCTGACGACGACGCTCATCTCCTTTGTCATCGGCACCATCCTGGGGGCGCTCATCGCGTGGCCGCGATCGCCTCGCTGGCTGGAGTACCTGGTGGCGCCGCTGATGACTGTGTCAGCTGTGCCCCACTATATTTTCAGCCTGGTGCTGATCTACCTGCTGGCGTTTCGTGCCAAGCTGTTCCCGCTTTCGGGCGGCTATACCATCGGCACGGTGCCCTCCCACGAGCTCTCCTTCTACCTCGACGTGATCAAACACTCGCTGCTGCCCGCCCTGTCGCTCGTCATCGTGGGTATTGGCGGGCGCGCGCTGAGCATGCGCGGCATGATGGTGACGATCCAGGGCGAGGACTATATGACACTGGCCGAGGCCAAGGGGCTCAAGGGGGGGCGCATCTTTTACCGCTATGGGATGCGCAACGCCATGCTGCCCCAGGTGACGTCCCTGGCCCTCTCCCTGGGGTTCCTCGTCTCGGGCTCCACCCTGGTGGAGATGGTCTTTGGTTATCCCGGCATCGGCACGCTGCTGGCTACGTCCATCCGCCAGTTCGACTATTTTGTCATCTATGGCATCGTGTTCCTGGTCATCCTCGGAATCGGTGTGGCCACGCTGTTGCTTGACCTTACCTACCCGTTGATGGACCCACGCATCACCTATGAGGGGAAGTGAGATGGCACAGGCAGCCAGTGCGATCAGATATCTCAGGCGCAACGGGCGCCTGCTCGTGGGTATCATCCTGTTGCTCATCCTGTTCCTCTTTGCCTTCGTCGGGCGTCTGTTCGTGGATGGCAACGATGCCTATCCGCTCTCGGCGCCCGCTAACCTGGCTCCGACGTTGGAGTATCCCTTTGGCACCGACAGCCAGGGGCGCGATCTGCTGGCGGTTGGCGTCATGGGCACCTATCTGACGACCAAGATCGGCGTCGTCGCGGGCTCGCTGGGCCTCGGCTTTGGCACCATCCTGGGCTTCCTGGCAGCCTACTATGGTGGCGTCCTCGACACCGTCGTGCGCTGGGTGGTTGACGTCCTCCTGACCATCCCCAGCCTGCTGGTGCTGGTGGTCATCGCTTCGACGTTCCAGGGCGGCATCGACGTGAACGGCATGGCCCTGGTGGTGGCGTTGCTGGCCTGGATGTGGCCCGCCCGCGTCATCCGCTCGCAGGTGCTGACGATGAAGCAGCGGGCGTTCGTGCGTGTGGCGCAGCTCTCCGGCTCGAGCAACCTGGAGATCATCTTTAAGGAGCTGATGCCCAATCTGCTCCCGTTCCTGGGCGCCAGCCTGGTAGGCTCGGTGACGGGCGCGATCTTTGCGTCGCTCGGCCTCGAAGCCCTCGGCCTGGGGCCCATGCGCGAGCCCACCTTGGGGATGACGATCTACTGGGTCATGTACTATGGCGCCTTTGTGCGCGGCATGTGGTGGTGGATCATGAACCCCATCGTCATCATCGTCATCCTGTTCGTGGGGCTGTTCCTCGTATCGGCGGGCCTTGACGAGTTAGCGAACCCCAGACTTCGGAGGAGAGTATGAGCGCCCCTATCCTCAGCGTCCAGGACCTACGGGTCTACTACTATACCGAGGCGGGCGCCGTCAAAGCCGTAGATGGGGTGACCCTCGACGTGGCGCGTGGCATGAAGATGGGCCTCGTGGGCGAATCGGGCTGCGGCAAGTCGACCATGGCCATGGCGTTCATGCGGCTGATCAAACCCCCCGGACGCATCGAGTCGGGCCAGGTCGTGCTGGACGGCACGGACCTGGTGCCCCTCTCGGAGGACCGCATGCGCCGCGTGCGGCTCAACGAGATCAGCCTGATCCCCCAGGGCGCCATGAACTCGCTCAATCCCGTGGCGCGCGTGCGCAAGCAGATCATCGATGGGATCCAGGACCACAACGGCAGATTCTCCAGGGCGGAGCTGAACGATCGCGTCGAGGAGGTGCTCGAAGCGGTGGACCTGCGCCCCGAGGTGGCCGACATGTTTCCCCACGAGTTGAGCGGCGGCATGAAGCAGCGCGTCTGCGTCGCCATCGCCATCTCTATGCGGCCCAAGGTGATCATCGCCGACGAGCCCACCAGCGCCCTGGACGTGGTCGTGCAGCGCCAGGTGATGGAGACGATCCAGCGCCTGCAACAGGAGCTGGGCATCTCGATGATCCTCATCGGCCACGACATGGGGCTCATGGCCCAGTCCATCGAGCACCTCGCCGTGATGTACTCTGGGCGTCTCGCCGAGTTGGCCGAGGTCAACGCCATCTTTGAGGAACCGCTGCACCCGTACACGCAGTTGCTGATCAGCACCCTACCGGTGCTGGGGGCCAAGGGAGTCTTTCGCGGCATCCCGGGCATCACGCCCTCGCTGCTGAGCCCGCCCCCCGGGTGCCTCTTTCACCCCCGCTGCCCACAGGCGCAAGAGATCTGCCAGCACAAGGTACCCACCTGGCAAGAGATCCGCCCGGGCCGCTGGGTTGCTTGTCACAAATACGAGGTGTAGCGATGACGCCAACCCTGGAATTGCGCGACGTGACCAAGGTCTACAGCGGCGGGCTCTTTAAGCGGCGCTCTACGGTGGCCTTGGAGAAAAACTACATCTCGGTCGGCGGCGAGCACCCCACGATCGTGGCCATCGCGGGGGAGAGCGGGAGTGGCAAGACCACCATGGGCATGCTCATGCTGGGATTCATCGAGCCCACCAGCGGCCAGGTGCTCTACAAGGGGCAGGACCTCTGGGCGCTGCCCAAGCCTGCCTGGACCGAGTTCCGGCGTGAGGTGCAGGCCATCTTTCAGGACCCGTTCGAGGTCTATAACCCTTTCTACAAGGTAGACCACGTGCTGATGGTGCCGATCCGCAAGTTCGGATTGGCCCACACCAGGGCACAGGAGCACGACCTCATCGAGCGCGCGTTGACGAGCGTGGGGCTGCGGCCCGACGAGACGCTGGGGCGCTACCCCCACCAGCTCAGCGGCGGGCAGCGTCAGCGCATCACCGTGGCGCGCGCCCTGCTCCTCGACCCCAAGGTCATCATCGCCGACGAGCCGGTGTCGATGATCGACGCCTCGCTGCGCGCCACGGTGCTCAAGAGCTTGCGGCTGCTGCGCGACGAGGCGGGCATCTCGATCCTGTACATCACCCACGACTTGGCGACCGCCTATCACATCTGCGACGAGATCATGGTGCTGTACCAGGGGACGGTGGCTGAGGCGGGGGACGTGGACAGCGTGATCCAGGCGCCCAAGCACCCCTACACGCAGCTCCTGGTGGGTTCCATCCCCTGGCCCGATCCCAAGCGCAAGTGGGGTCAGGATGCGGTGTTGACCCAGGCCGACGTGTTCCACGTGGAGACCAAGGGGTGCAAGTTCGCGCCCCGCTGCGCTCGTGCAATGGACATCTGCCGTGAGAGCCCGCCCCCGCTGTTTCAGACGGAGGCTGGCCGCGCGGTGACGTGCTACCTCTACAAGGACGCGCCGGTGCTCGACGGCTCCGAGATCGGCAAGGTCCTGGGGCAGAACGGCCGGGGCGCGGCCGAGGCCACGCGCGACGGCGTCGTGCCCAAACCGGGCGTCCCCCAGGTCGGCCTCCCAGGCTGACGCGCCGCGAGCCTGCGACAAAGATAGAGGCAGGGGTTGGACCCCTGCCTCTTTCGCGTCCGTCCGCCGCTCGACCCGCGGCGCGCACAGCGTGCGCGCCCTACACTCCCGCCGCAGGCGTAGGGGCCGAACGCCGTTCGGCCCGCGGCAAGGCGAGACCAACCCCGCATCGTC
>DAIRUQ010000119.1:0-7463 GCA_036803245.1 Chloroflexota bacterium
AATACCACCACCGGTTGTGCAATGAGCCGTGCGCGACTCGAACGCGCGACAACCTGCTTAAAAGGCAGGGGCTCTACCCACTGAGCTAACGGCTCTCGAGCGCATTATAGGTGCGCAGAGTGCTGTCGTCAAAAGTGAGAGCCCCTGGCACGCCCCAGCAGGCGGACCACGGCGCGCCTGCTTAGCAGACCATCGCTGCGGTTCTACTGCGGGATGTACAGCACCTGACCGTCCTCAACCTGGCTCGCGTCGGTGAGCGCGTTCATCGAGAGGATGCTCTGCGCCGAGACGCCATAGTCATCAGCAATGCTGGCCAGTGTCTCGCCAGCGGCGACCGTATGGGCCACGACCGGGCCCTCGGTCCCGATGGGCACAGTGATGAGTGCGCCGGCTTGGAGCTGCTGCGGGCTGCCGATGCTGGCATTGGCCTGGAGGATGGCAGCCGTGCTGGTGCGGTGGCGGAGCGCGATCAACGAGAGGGTTTCGCCGCTCCGCACGCGGTACGTGATGGTGCCGATGGCCTCTACCGGCTCGGGCCCGGTGCCGGGGATGCGCAAGTTCTGACCCAGTTTGATGACATAAGAGCTCGGCAGATTGTTCAAGGCGGCGATCTCACGCGAGGTGGTGCCAAATCTGGCCGCGATGCTCCCCAGTGTATCGCCCTGCTGCACCCTGTAGGTGAACGTCTCAGGCTCTGCCGTCGGCGTGGGGGCCGCGGTTGGCACCTCGGTGGGTAGGGCGGTCGGTGACGGCACCTCGGTAGCCGTGGCTGGAGGCAGCGTCGGCTCGTTGGTGGGCTCGGCGACGAGCGTGGGCTCAGCCTCCTCCGTTGCTTCGGTCTCCGAGGCCTCCGTAGGCGCCGCGGGCTCCTCAACTATGGGAGCGTCGGTGGGCGTCTCTACCACGATGGTCACGGCGGCGGCTTCTGCGTCTGGTATGGTGGGCACCAAGACCTGCCGCTCAGGCTTGGGTCTGGCACAAGCGCCTAGCAGCAAGGCCGTCGCAAGCGTCAGCAATACCCATCTCGCTGTGCGCACGCTCATCGTCTCGGCCTCCTCCACAAGCGGTTTGTCTCAACGTGTTCGCTGAACCTCACACTCTAGGCTGAGATCGTATCACGCCACCGTCAGGTGGTCAAGGCCCACCGCCAAGCAGGCCAGGGCATTTGCTTCCCGATGGCCGCCCGGGTATAGTGCGGCCGTGCATCGCCCTGCGCCCGAAGGAGAGGAGATATCGATGGCCCCTGACAAGCGATCTCAACGTCTGCTCGATATGGATCCCGCCGCGCGAGAACAGGCGCTGAACGAGCTGTTGGCGGACGTCGAGCGCGGAGTGCTCACCTGGCCAGCGGAGCGTCCGGTGGTCAACATGCACTGTCATAGCATCTACTCGTACAACGGGTATGGGCACTCGCCCACATCGCTGGCATGGCTGGCCAAGACGCAAGGTTGGCACGCCTTGGGGGTGGTGGATTTTGACGTGCTTGACGCGCTCGAGGAGACATACCGCGTCAGCGACCGTCTCGAGCTGCGCGTCTCGGCCGGACTCGAGACGCGGGTGTATGTCCCCGAGTTCGCGGACCGCGAGATCAACTCTCCCGGCGAGCCCGGCATCTTTTACTTTGTTGGGATGGGGTTCGCGTCGCAGCAACCCCCGGCGTCGGCAGCCCCGATCCTTCGAGGAATGCGCGAGGGCGCCGAGGAGCGCAACCGCGAGATGGCCGAACGCATCAATGCCTACTTGCATCCCGTGGCTCTTGACTATGATGCCGATGTCATGCCGCTGACGCCTTCAGGGAACGCTACGGAACGGCACATGCTGGTGGCTTATGATGCCGCCGCGCGGCGGGTCTTTCCCGAGCGTGAGAGGCTGGTCGGCTTCTGGGCGGACAAGCTCGGCGTGGACCAGGCCAAGATGGACGCCAGCCTGGGCGAGGTACCGGGCGTCAACGACCTGATTCGCTCCAAGCTGATGAAGCAGGGCGGGGTGGGTTATGTGGCTCCTGGCCCCGACACTTTTCCGACTCTGGCGACGGTCGCAGACGCGATCCTGGCGTGCGGGGCGCTACCGCTGGCGGCATGGCTGGATGGATCATCGGCAGGTGAGCGCGCGCTGGATGAGCTCCTCGAGCTCAACATGGCCCACGGCGCTGCCGGCGCGGTGGTGATCCCGGAACGCAACTGGCGTTTTGCGGATCTCGAGGTCCGCCGCGCCAAGGTTCGCGAGCTGGACCGGCTGATGGCGACCGCACGGGCGATGCACTTGCCGGCGGTGGTCGGCACAGAGATGAACAAGGCTGGGCAACCAGTTCTGGACGGTTTCGATGCGGCCCCTCTGGCACCCTATCGTCGCGAGTTTGTCTGGGGCGCCGACTGGTGCTGTGGCCACACGTTGCTGGCGCGACACTGCGGCCTTGGGTACCAGAGTGCTTGGGCTCGGGAGCAGCTGCCGGAGCGACAGGCGCGAAACGCCTTTTATGCCGAGATCGGGGCACGCGTGACGCCGGGCCTAGAGACCACCCAACGGCTGGCTGGGATCGACGCAGGTTGGGAGCCAGGTCGGTTGCTTGAAGAGGTCAGAGGCTGGTGAGCTGACAAGGGGAACCGTCAAAGGGCGCCCACGCGGGCGCCCGTTTGGGTCCGCGCTACTGCTGCCTGAGGTTCACGTGTTCGAAACAGCCGCCCTGTGCTTTGAACTCGAGGTCCTCATGGCCGATCAGCTCCACCTCTTCGCCATCCACGACCATAGAGACGATCTTGACCTTGAGACCCTTTTCGAGAAAGAACTCGTACCAGCCAGCTTCGTTGCTGCGTGCCGGCGTTTCATAGGGCCAGCCGTTCAGCGTGATCCAAACATAGGCGTTGGGCAAGACGTTCCCGTCTTGATCAAAAACCTGGCCCTTGACGGAGCCGATGTCAGATCCATGTGGCTCACACCCCAGATATTCGACGGCAAAGCGTCCGGCCAAGGGGCTGGGCTCTTCCGTGGGTGTGACGGTGGTGGTCTCAGCCGGCGTAGGGGACACCGCGGGAGTGATCGTCGGGGCCAGCGTGACGGCGGCGGTGATAGCAGGCGTGCGCGTAGCTGCCTCATTCCGGGGTGTCGCCGTGACAGCCAGGATGGTCGGCAGTGGTGTCTCCGTGGCGACGCTCTCGAGGGTTGCTGCAGGAGCGGTGGCGGTGGCTGTGGGGTCAGGCGGAGTGCCCGCGAGCAGCTCATCAAAGGCGCCCATGCGGTACAGAACGAAAACGCCGACGCAAGCTGCCACGAGCATGACCGTGAGCGCGACCACGGCCACGATCAGCAGCGGTCGCTGACTTGGTGCTTGATACTCGGCAAACTCTTCACCTTCAGGGATCGGCATGGTAGCCTCCTTGTCACCTTGTGCGCTGGGCAGCTTTCAGTGCCCCTGTCAGCGATGCGCTACTTGGTGGGCATTCCTGCGTAGTATAGGTAAGCAGATACCAATGAGGGGATGAACATGTCCGATCTCATCGATCTCTTTCGCACCAAGGCCGAAGATCTGTTGGCTGGGATCAACCGTGCTGGCGGGCTCAAGGCCACCGTGGAGGCTCTCCGCAAGCAGATGGAGATCTCCGATCGACGCCGAGCCGTCTCCCGCGCCAAGGCGGACATCAAGCGCACGCACGAGCAAATCACCGATCTCGTGACCGCCGTTGGCCTCCAGGCCGTGGCCTTGCATGAGGCCGGCAGACTCCAGGTTGTTGAGCTGGACCCACTCTGCTCGCAGATCGTCGAGCTGCGTAACGTCGTGCGTGACCTCGAGAATGACCTCGCGCGACTTGAGGCCGAGGCCGATGCGGCGGCCGCCCGCCACGCTGGCGAACACTGCCCCGCGTGCGGTAAGACGGTCCAACCTGGCTTGCGCTTCTGCCCGCATTGCGGCACGACCCTTGCCCCTACTTTGGCGGCCTGCCCCCACTGTCACAGCCCCATTCGGGCGGAGGCCAAGTTCTGTTCTCGCTGCGGCAGGCCTGTCGATCACTCGGGCTCAGCCTAGCGGCGGCTGGCGGTAGATCGTCTCGAGGTCCGCCGCAATAGCGCCGCTCCTCAGGCTGGCGAGCATGTTCTCGGTGACGACGAACAGCGGACTGGGCAACCGATCCAGCGGGTACCAGTCCCAGCCCTCGCACCGATCGGGCTCGAGGTTGCGTGGTTCGCCGTGGGGGGCCTCGCAGACCACATCCACGTCCACAAAGTGACGATCGTCGCCCCACAGATAGCTGCCGACCGAGAGCAGCCGAATCGCTTCGATCTCCAGCCCGCATTCTTCGCGAACCTCGCGGCGCGCCGTGTCAGCCAGGCTCTCGCCCCATTCGATGTGGCCGCCAGGCGCAGCATAGTAACCAGCGCCATGCGCACCCTTGCGTCGGCCCAAGAGCACCAAGTTGCCTCGCGTCACCAGCACTCCCATCCCCACTAGAGGACGGCGTTCAGTGCCTTGGGCGTTCCGCTCCACGCGCATTTTTCTCCTACGATGTGGGCCGCTCTTTCCTTCCTGCTCTATTCTAGCGTCTCTGGCGGGGCTGGCAACTGCTGAGACCGCTACGGCGACTGCTTCTCGTTGACGCACGGCCTATGACTTGATACTATCGGATGTGCGGCGCTGGGTGTTTCGATCTATTGGACGATAAAGGATGGTAAAGCATGGCGAGACTGCCCAACGGCCAACCTCTGCCTGGCAAGCTGTTCGTGGTGGAGGGGATCGACGGCTCGGGAAAGAGCACGCAGCTTGATCTGCTCCGCAAATGGCTATCGGCATCGGGCTATTGCATCGGATTCTCCGAGTGGAATTCGTCTCCTATCGTTCGGGCCACCACCAAGCGCGGCAAGAAAAAGCAGCTGCTGACGCCCGTGACCTTTTGCTTGGTCCATGCCGTGGACTTTGCCGATCGCTTCGAGCAGCAGATCCTACCCGCCCTCAAGGCGGGGGCCATCGTGTTGGCGGACCGCTACATTTACACCGCGTTCGCGCGAGATGCGGCGCGCGGCGTCGACTCGGAATACGTCCGCCAGGTGTACTCGTTTGCGGCTATTCCTACCGTGGCGCTCTACTTTCGCGTTGGGCTGGACGAGTCGCTGCGGCGTATCATCACGGGTAGGCCCAAGCTCAAGTGGTATGAGGCTGGCATGGACCTCGGGCTGAGCGAGGATCCGCTCGAGAGCTACCGCCTGTTCCAGGGGCGCATCCTGCGCGAGTACGACCGTCTGGTGGACGAGTGCGATCTGCACGTGATCGACGCCATGCAGCCTATCGTGGATCAGCAACGGGTGGTACGCGAAACTATCCTGCCCCATCTGGAGGGCGCGCTGCGCGCCGAGGCGAATCCGTGGAGGCGCACCGTGTCGTCAGAGGGTCTATCGGGGCGTTACTTGGATATGACCTCCAGGGCGGGAGTGTAGGCCATGACAGAGATCCAGTTCTATGGCAAAGGGTTGCCCGATATTGAGCGGGATTACCTACCAGGCCGACTGATCGTCTTGGAGGGGCCTGATGGGGTGGGGCGGTCGACCCAGATGGCTCTGTTGAGAGAATGGCTGGAGGCCGAGGGCTATGCCGTGGCGTCGAGCAGCCTGCGCCGCTCCGAGCTAGCCAGCATCGGCATTGCCCAAGCCAAAGAGGGACACACCATGGGCGCCCTCACCATGGCCCTGTTCTATGCCGCCGACTTTGCTGATCGGATGCAACGTGAGATCATCCCAGCCTTGAGGGCTGGTTTTGTGGTGCTCACCGATCGGTACATGTACTCGCTCTTTGCCCGCTGCATCGTTCGTGGCGTCGATCCTGATTGGATCCGCTCGTTGATGGGGTTCGCCTTGGTCCCCGATGCCGTGCTCTATCTGCGTACCACGATCAGTGTGCTCTTGCCGCGTGTGCTCAATTCGCGGGGGTTCGATCACTGGGAGTCCGGCATGGATTTTTTGGGTTACTCGGACTATTACGAGAGCTATATCGAGTACCAGACCCGCATGCTCAGGGTGTTCGACGAGCTGGGGCAAGAGTACGGCTTCCAGGACGTCGATGCCACCAAGGATGTGCACGCGGTGTTCCTCCAGCTGCGCGATGGCGTGCAAGAGGTGGTCCGCCAGCTAAAGCCTCCGCAGTAGCACGCGAGCGACGTTCTCGCCATGGCAGCGCGAGGAGGGGCATCGGTCTAGGGTCGGCGCGGCACCGCACGGGGGTGACAAGTGAGCCTCATCGGGGTGGACGTTGGGCTCTCGGGCTGCCGCGTGCTCGCCATCTCTCATGATGGGCTTCCTCTGGCCCAAGCGCGGCAGACCTATGCCCCTGAGCGCAACTCGGACGGTGACCTCAGCCTGGATCTGAGCGCACTCTGGGAGGCCGTTCAGGCTGCGGTGGCAGAGGCTGCCCAGCGCACCCGCAGCGATCGTCCCCAAGCTATCTGCATTACGTCGAGCTCCCTGGCCCTGGTCCCATTGGCGGCCGAGGGGGGAGCTCTGGCACCCCCCGTCTTGAGCGCTGCCTCCCTTCCTGCAGAAGAGCCTCGAGGAGGGTTCGGGGGCCTGAGCCTGGACCAGGTAGTGCACACGTTGGGCGATCGTCCGCCCTCGATCTCGGCTTTGCGGGCCCTGTGCGACTGGCGCCATGAGCAACCCCAGCTCTATGCCCACACCTGGCGGGCGGTGCCGCTGGCGACGCTAGTAGCCTTTAGGCTGGGCGGGGCTTGCTTGGTAGATCCGTCCATGGCGGCGGCGATGCACATGCTCGACGTCGCGACCGGCGCGTGGTCGAGTCAGGCACTCCGCGCCGCGGGGCTTGGCGACGTCAAGCTTCCAGAGATCGCGCCCGCGGCGACGTTGCTGGGCACCGTGGCCAGGCCAGCGGCCGAACGGCTGGGCCTGGGGCGGGAGCTTCGCATCGTGTTGGGCGGTGCCGACTATGCCTGTGCGGCCCTGGGTGTGGGGGCTTTGCAGACTGGTCAGGGCCTGTTGTCGCTGGAGCGGGTCGTCTCGATCCTGGCGGCATACGAGGCTCTGCCGCTGGTGGGCTTGCTCTACTCGCATGGCCTGAACACCGTGCTTCACGTGGCCCCCGAGCGATGGTTGAGCCAGGTGCTGACGTCTTCGGGGGGCAACGTGCTCCACTGGCTCCGCGACGCCTGGCTGATGCACGAGGCGCGCGAGGCTGCCGCGCGCGGCCATGACTTTTACCGACGGCTGATGGACGAGATGCCCGCCGAGCCAACCAGCTTGGTGGCGATCCCGCCCCCTGAGGAGGCTTTGCTGGGCGGCGCAGGAGCGCCCGCGACGGCGGGTGTGTGGGGCATCAGCGGACGCACCACCCGGGGCGAGGTGGTCAAGGCGTTCTTGGAGGGGGTGATGCTGGCCTGCATGCCCGGCCTGGACGCGCTGCGAGCTGCGGGTATTATGCTGGAGACGTTGCGGGCCACTGGCCCCGGGGCTCGTTCCGAGCCGTGGCT
>DAIRUQ010000120.1:0-5697 GCA_036803245.1 Chloroflexota bacterium
GCTATCATTGGTTTTGCCGTTGGCGCATGACCAACGGCAGGAAACAACGGTTAGGGTTGGCCAGGACCGTCACACTGGCGACGCTGCTGCTCCCCTGCCCGTCGCTCAGCTCGGCCGTATTGGTGAGCCGCTGCTGGCCCCAGGCGCTGACGACCAGCGAGTAGGTGATCTGCACCAGCTGGCCCTGGGCTGGGCTCCCTTGCCAGGTGATGCGACGGGAGCCCGCATCGTAGACCGGCTGGACGACGGTGCCCGAGGCCGCCAGGTCGCCCACCCAATCGACGCCGCTGGGCAGCGTGTCGGTCATGACCAGTGCGTCTCCCGTGCCCCGAAAGCCCAGCGTGTAGGCCACCGCCTCGCCGCGATCGGCGCCGGCTCGGTCGGCCTCTTTGGCGATCTGGGCGGCCGGCTCGCCCCAGGTGACGGTCAGGGTTGGGCGGCCCTCGATACCAGAGATGTCCGAGCTGAAAAAGTAGCGACCGCTGTGAAAATCCCAGGCGGGCGAGTAAACCGCCAGGCGCACGGGCGAACCACTAGCGTAGGCGGCCGCGACGGCGCCGCTCACATCCCAGTGACGCGCCACGCCCGGCCAGGGGGGCACTCCGTCCAGCGGCGGCACCCACGTGGTGGCAATGTTCTCCATGGCCGGGGGCCCATTGTTCCAGGTGATGGTCCCCTCCTGCCATGATGCGGCGACGGTGGAAACCTGGATCAGCGAAGGCGTCGGCCCCGGCGTCTCGCGCTCGCCGGCGTTGCCGTTTTGGTAGAGCGTCAGGCGGGCTGAGAGAATGACCTTGTCGGCCGGCACCAGACCGAGCGGAAACGTGACATAATACTTGGAGAAGCAGGGCCACTCGCTAATGTGACCGAGGTTTTGCACATTGAGGAACTCTTTGCCGGCCCAGTTCAGGCTGCCCCACGCATCAAAGAACCCCGGCGCGGCTGGGGCGCCGCAGATGCTGCTCCCGCCCACGTCAGCGTCGGGCACAATGGCGCCGTTCTGGCCATGGCGAATGGTGACCACGCCGCCAGGGTTGGCATCTGGCGGGGTGTAGCCGGGGAGCGCGCCAAAGGAGAGCTCGGCCCAGGTGGCCGGGCTGGTGCTGCTCATGCCCGCTGGCCAGACTTGCTTGGCGATAGGGGTTCCCGCGCTGTCGTCGCGATCATGCAAGACGAGGGCGATGCGCCACAGGGTGCCCTGGGGCGGCGGACCGTCGAGGCCCAGGCTGGCAAAGGGCACATAGGTGACGATGGTCCAGCCACGGCCGTCTCGTGAGGTGTTGGGATCGCCGCTCAGGCCCGTCACCGTCTCGAACGCGACAGCGGCGGGCGACCAGGCCCCGGCCTGCCAACGATAGGCTGCCTGATAGCCCGTACGATCTCCTGGGAAGGAGAACTGCGCGTCAAAGCGGTAGCTGCCATCCAAGGGGGAGGTGGGATCTGCGCTCAGATAGAGCGAGATGGCGTCCCAGTCGATGAGGTCGGCGGGTGACGGCGTCGTATCGAACCAGAGGCGGCGGTCCATGATGCTGAGGTGCACATAGAGCCGATCGTCAAAGTAGCCGAGCCGCACGTCGGCATAGTTCTCCTGCGAGGTCACCCGCCCGAACCAAAAGACGGCCGCCTCGTGTCCAGGGGCGTTATAGGGCGCGTGAACGCGGGGCACCACCGGTGCCTGGGCGCGGGCCGCGACGGGCAGCATGGCCAGCAAGGCGAGCGCGGCCATCAGCGCGGCGCCTAGCCGCGCCGCCGAACCGAAGGGGCGTCGGACGAACCGTTTCCGCGTCAACATGCGCGGGCGCCGTCGCCGGCCCTGTCGTGTCGGGTTGGGAGCAGTTCCACGCCCACAGGCATCCTCCATGTCAGCGTCAGGGTCTGGGTACGCGCATGCAGGCCGGGTCCCGGGGTTGAGGTGTGGGCGGCGATGTCGCGGCCCGGCTGCTCGCTGACGATCTCTCCAGGCAGAGCTAGCTCGTCAAGCTGACCGGGAGCGCTTCCGGGGTTGGCGGCTCTGAGACGATTTCACGCTGTCTTGATGAAAGGTGAAATGTTGGATGAGAATACGTCAACCGATTCCGGCGCGCAAATTGGTGGTCGTGACTGCGTTGCTCCGGTGCAGCCGCATGGGCGACGAGGGCCGGCTAGGTACGCTGAGCCAGCAGGGCGCGGACCTCTCCCTGGCTATCTTTCAGCGACTCGATGGTGCCATAGGCCGGCAGGCGCTGCAGGCGGCGCAGAACCAGGTCGCCTTGGCCCAGTCCGACCTCAAAGCAGAGCCAACCGCCCGGTCGCAAAAAGTGCGGGGTATCGCTGATCAGGCGCAGCAGGACGGATATGCCAAACGGGCCGCCGTCAAAGGCCAGGTGGGGTTCGTGGCCGTGGATCTCGTCGGGCATCGCGGCGACGTGCTGGGTGGCGATATAGGGCGGGTTGCACACCACCAGGTCGGCGCTCTCGGGCGGCATGAGACCCTCGAGGGGGGCGAACAGATCGCCCACCGCCAGGCTGACTCGAGACTGTAGCCCAAGGCGCTCCACGTTTGCGCGAGCCAGGGCCACGGCCTCAGCCGAGAGATCGGCAGCATACACGTGGCAGGCTGGCTGGTGATGGGCCAGCGCCACGGCCAGGTTGCCGCAACCCGTACAGAGGTCGATCACGGTGGCCCGCTGTTGGGCGCTGACGATGCCTTCCAAAAGGCCCAGCGCTCCATAGCCCAGGATTTCGGTCTCCTGGCGCGGGATCAACGCCGCGGGCCCGGTCTGCAGCTCGATCCCCATAAAGGACTGGCGTCCGGTGATATGGGCCAGCGGTACGCCGGCCATGCGTTGGTGTACCAGCTCTCGCAGACGTGCTCGCCCGCCGTCTTCCAGCGGCGGCAACGGATCGTCGCAGCGTTGGACGGCGCGAGGATCGCCCGCCGCTCGGAACCACAGCGCACGCACGGTCGACGCGGGCGTCTCCTCGGGGCGGTCGTCGAGAGGCCGCCACGCGGCCGTGAGCTTGGCGAGCAGGGCCTGGTAGAGCGGGTCGTGCGTCATGGAGGGCTCTCCTCTGCGGGCATCGCCTGTCCTTCCCGGGACACCAGCTCGAGAACCCGTTCGAACTCGTCGATCATCCGCCCAATCGTGAACCGCTGCGAGACCGTCTCCCACGCCGCGTCTCGGAGACGCCGACCCAACTCGGCGTCGGTAGCGACGCGTTGGAGCTGTGCGGCCAGGCCGCGCGCGTCTTCCGGTGCAAAGGCCAGGCCGTTGACGCCGTCCTCCAGGATCTCTTTGGTGCCGCCCGTAGGCGTGGCGATGAGCACGAGGTCGGCCGCCATCGCCTCCTGCGAGATGCGCGCCTGGGGCTCCTCGTAGACCGAGGGCATCACCAGGGCGTCGTGGCGCGCCAGGTAGGCTGGCAACTCGGCGCGAGGGATGGGAGCGTGGAACACGACCCGATCACCGATGCCGCCGTCGCCAACCAGCCGCCTCAGACGAGTCTCATAGTCGGGATGTCCCGACCCGAGGACCGAGAGCGAGAGCGGTAGCGAAGGGGCCTCTCTGGCCAGGATGGTGAGGGCCTCGATGGCCGTGTGGGCTCCCTTGTGAGCCGCCAACGTCCCCACAAAGGCTACGCGGTAGCTGCCGTCGGACGACACCGGTCGGCTTCGGGCGGCCTCCCGATAGGGCCGCGGGTCGATCCCATGGTAGAGAACCTGGGCATGGGCAACCGGCACACCAGCCGCGACCAACTGGTCCCTCAGCGTGCGGCTGCAGACCAGGGCGTGCCGAAACTGCAGGGCTGGAGGGCTCCAGGCTTCGGGCGCAAGCCAGCGGGCCGGCGTGCGCAGCATCCGCTTGAACAGACGGCCGGCCAGGCTGGTAGCCGTCCCCTCCCAGTACTGCCGATGGGCGCTGGGGTTGGCCGGCCACCGGTCCGATAGATAGTAGACCATCTTGGGGCCCGCTAGCTCTTCCAGGCGGTGGGGCACCAGCCGCGACAGGTTCCACATTCCCCATACGACGATCGCCTCGGGGTGCTCCTGGGCTAACGCCTTGGCAACGGCAGCTCGGTTGGCCGCCATATCCCGCCGATAGGAGAGCAAGCAGCCGGGATGGTAGTAATGGATGTCGCTCTCCAGCCGCAGCGTGCGGTGGATGCCCGGCTCCTGTTCGTCGGGCGTGGCCTGAAAGCTACTGGCGAGCACGGCGACGCGGTGCCCTCGCTGCCCTAGCTGTTGGGCGACCTCATGGCAGAGCATCTCATAGCCGCCCAGATGATGGGGCGGGTAATAGTTGGTCACGAAAAGCAGCTTCATCGGACGAGTCTCCCAGTCATGGTTGGCTGTCCTCGGCGTGCACGTGCCGGCACACCCACTCCCAGGTGCGCTGGATGCCGTCTGTCATGGGAACCTGGGGCTCCCACGAGAGAAGCCGACGCGCCCGGTCGATATCCAGCACCAGATACGGAACGTCGAATGGCCGAGCCTCGCTATAGTGGACCGCGAACTCGATGCCGATGCTCTCGCGTATCACCGTCAAGAGCTCGCGCAGCGAAAGCCCCTGGCCGCTACCCACATTGGCCACCAGGTCTGGGATCTCTGTCTCAGCCGCCTGGAGACACGCCTGCGCCAGGTCGCCCACGTAGAAATAGTCTCGTACCACCGACCCGTCGCCCCAGATCTCGATGGGCTGGCCCATGGCGATGCGCCCGAGAAAGACGGTCACGGCACCCTGTTGCCCGTAATAGTTCTGGCCTTCGCCATAGGGGTTCGACGGCCGGATGATGCTGTAGCGGAGTCCATAGAGATGCCGGAAAAGCGCCAGATAGTGCTCTATCATCAGCTTGGTGATGCCATAGGAGCAGATCGGCATCGTAAGATGGTCTTCGCGGACGGGTAGGTCCTTGGGAATGCCATAGACCGTCCCGCCCGACGAGACAAACACCACGCGCCCGACGCCGGCCTGCACGCACTCGGCCAGGAGGCCGATGCTGGGGACGACGTTGGACTCGACGTCAAAGGCCGGCTCCTCGTTGGATGTCTTGGGGATGGTGGTGCAGGCGAGGTGATACACCACATCGATCCCAGCGAGGTGCTCGCGAAGCAGCGCCTGGTTCCCGAGCTCGCCTTGGACGTATTGGAACACATCCTCGGCGTTCACATGATGCCGCCGGGGCGCTCTATCGTACACCGTTACGCGATAGCCGCGCGACAGCAACAAGTGTACCAGGTGTTGTCCAATGAACCCACTACCGCCGACGACCAGGGCGTTCCTCATGGCAGATCTCCGTTTCGCACAGGCGCTGGCCGGAAGACGCGCGATAGCTTGGGGCCGGCGTGCAACTTGACCATGCGCCGGACCACGCCGCGCGCCAAGACCAGCCGCGGGTAGTGCCAGAGAGCTCGCCAGAGGTGGCGGCGGGCTGGCGCCCAGTGGCCGGCTTGGTCCCACAGCATGGCCAAGGCGAGGTGGGCGTTCGCGAGGGCCACCGACCGCCAGGCCGCGACGGAGGGTGAGGCGCGATCCAGCATATCGCCCAGCTGGCGCACCAACACCTCGCCTGCCGCGTCAAGATCCAGCGAGGTGACGTCGCCCCGGCGACCACGCGGCTGGTCGGCACAGGCCAGTTCATAGCAGGTGTCTAGACGCTCCAGCATCGCGGGGTGGAGCTCGACGGCCTGCTCGAACAGACGCCAGCCCTCTTGCGCCA
>DAIRUQ010000120.1:5797-7439 GCA_036803245.1 Chloroflexota bacterium
GTAAAGAGCGGGGTCAAAGCCTCCGACCGCGTCATAGCAGCGCTTGTACACGACCAGCGACGCGGTGGCCAAAAAGCTATCGCGTACCAGCGCATCATGGAGCGCCGTAGGGGGTTCGACCCGCAGAGTGTGGCTGAGCACCGTGCCATCGCCCGCGATGGTGGTCAACCCGGTATAGACGCCGTCGAGTGACCCATCTTTGGCCAAGCATGACATAGTTCGCGCGAGAAAGGTGGGCTCCCACAAGTCGTCCGAGTCGAGCCAGGCGATGAGGTCGCCCTGAGCGGCCTGCAGGCCGGTGTTTCTGGCTGTCGCCACGCCTTGGTTCTGGGAGTGGCGGAGGTAGCGCACCGGCGGGCCATAGGCCGCCACAGCCTCGGCCGTGCCGTCGGTGGAGCCGTCGTCTACCACCAGGACCTCTGTCGGCGCTGCCGTCTGGGCCAGCACGCTATCCAAGGCCTCCCGCAGGTAGCCCATGCGGTTGTAAGTGGGGATGATGACACTGACTGTGGGCTGCGTGCGCTCGTCGGGCCTAGGCATGGCTGCTCCTGCCCAAGGTACGGCATAGCCACGCCAAGGGCTGCATCAGCAGCCGCTCGCCCAGGCGCGAGTCGATGACCTGCCAGGCCGCCTGCCAGATGGCTGGTTGCGGTTGCCGCCAGACCCGGCGGGTCGCCCGTTCCTGCGCCACATAGGCCGGCGAGGTGACTGGCCGCGAGGAACGACAGAGCGGCGCGTGAAAGGGAGCCAGCTTGTGGGTGGGGTGCGCCGCCAGCCACAGGCCATAGGCCATCAGGGGCGTCTCACGCGAGACCCGGGCCAGTGTGCGCAGCAGGGGCCGTCGCATTAGGAAACAGGGCCCGACCACGTCGCGGCGGTAGAGCTTGTTGGCGTCGGGCACGACGTGCTGGCCAACCGGCAGGCCCTCGGCGTCGACGGCCTGATAGTCGGCATAGACCACGTCGAGATCGGGATCTTCCATCAGGCGACTGGCGAGACAGTCTATGGCATCGGCAGCCAGCCGCTCGCTGGTGCCGATCCAGCCCAGGTACTCGCCCGAGGAACGCGCCAGCGTGCGCTGCAGCCGGATGGCGATGTTTTCGGGAGGGTTGGCATCCACCAGCAGCACCTGCACGTTGCCATAGGTCTGGCGGATGCAAGAGGCCAGCGTCCGGCGATCGGCAAGAGGGTCTCCTGAGCCGATGACGGCGATGGTGGCGCGGGGGCCGGATCTGGAGATGCGGGGCCCGCCGGCGCTGATGGCCTGATGCACATCCTCAATGGCGGCACGGGCCTCCTGATGCAGCCGGTCTCGGATCTGAACCAGCTTGGCCGCCACTGACGCATGCTCGCTCAAGAGCTCCTCAACGCGAGAGGCGAGCTTGGCGGGCTCGTCGGGTCGGATCAGCCAGCGCCCGAGGCCGTTCTCTTGCATGAACTGGTCCACCTTGGGCGCATAGCCGATGGCGATAACCGGTAAGCCGGCCTGGACCGCAAAGAGCACGGCGTGGTACGCCGTACCGATCACGAGATCGGCCTGCTGGTAGAGCGCGGCATCGAACTGGGGTGCAACATCGGGATCGATTTGTCGCAGGATGGCGCGCTCATCGAAGGAGGCGTAGGTCGACAGAGGAATGGCCAC
>DAIRUQ010000121.1:0-7370 GCA_036803245.1 Chloroflexota bacterium
GATGGCTACGGCCTGGGCGGCTGGCCGCTGGACGCCCAGGGCAACCTGCTGGAGGAGCTGATCGGCCAGATCCGCGAGCTGATCCCGCGCCAGTACCCAATGCACGCCCTGGGCGTGGGCCGCCCCGACTATGTGGCGGCCTGTGCGCGGCTGGGCTATAACCTATTCGACAGCGCCCTGCCCACCCGCGATGCCCGTCGCGGACGGCTCTTGACCATGGCCGAGGGGGCGACGGGCAGCTATGCCTACCTGTATATCCAGGATGACGTCTACATCAAGGACCCACGCCCCATCGACGAGGGCTGCGACTGCCTGACCTGCCGCCGCTACAGCCGCGCGCTACTGCACCACCTACACCAAACGCGAAACCCGCTCTACCCGCGGCTGGCGACCATCCACAACCTGCGGCACATGGCCCGCACCATGGCGCGGCTGCAGCAGGAACTGGGCGACGACTCCCCTACCCTGGCAGGGGCGCCATGAGCGGCGACGACGCGCTGGACGACCTGGTGGCGCGGGCAACTGCGGGCAAATACGAGGACCTCTGCCCCGCCCTGGTGCGGCGGATCGCCGCCCGCGAGCTGGCGGTGCGGGGTCGCCCCAAAGAGGCGCTCAAGAGCACCCGCCGCAAGCTACACCAGGTGGGGGCCGCCTACTGGCCTGGCTCCGCGCCCGCCGAGGAGCGTTATGTCGAGTGGCTGGGGCTGTTGCGGCGCGCTCAAGGGGATCCCCCCGCCCTGCGCCAGGCCTGCGCGGCGATCATGCCATCCCACGCCTCCACCCGCGAGCGGCTGCCGCTGCTGGACAGGTTCTACCAGCAGACGTTGCATGGCATCGCGCCCGTGTCGTCGATGCTCGACCTGGGCTGCGGGTTGAATCCGCTGGCGACGCCGTGGATGCCCCTGGCGGCGGGGGCCAGCTACCGCGCCTATGACGTCTACGGCGGGATGATGGGGTTCCTGGGGGAGACGTTGCCGCTGCTGGGGTTGCGCGGCGAGGCCCACTGCGCCGACGTGCTGCACGAGCCACCCGCCGCGCAGGCCGAGGTGGCGTTGCTGCTCAAGGTGCTGCCCGTGGTAGAGCAGCTTTGGGGCGACCCCACAGCGTTCCTCCAGGCTGTGAACGCGCGTCACCTGCTGGTCAGCTACCCCGTTGCCAGCCTGGGCGGGCGCAAGCGCGGCATGCGAGACACCTACGCCCAACGCTTTGAGGCGCTGCTGGGCGAGCTCGGATGGGCCTGGGAGGCCCACGCCTTTGAGACCGAACTGGCCTATCTGGTGCACAAGCCCTAGACGAGCTCTAGCCTAGAGCTCGAACTCGCCCACCAAAAAGGTGTGGTCCGACGGCCGCTCGGCCAGGCGGGCCTCCACGTCGATCCAGACCTTGGTGGAGCGCTCGGCTAGTGGCTGCGTGACCATGAGATGGTCGATGCGCCAGCCCTTGCCTTCGGGGATCGGGTTGCGGGCGCGATAGTCCCAGTAGGTATAGAGGCCAGGCTCGTCGGGGTGATGGTGGCGCAGCAGGTCCACCAACCCCCAGGAGCACACCTCGGCCAGCCTCTCGCGCACGTCGATGTGAAAGTCCACATGGTCGGCCAGGCCTTGGGGATCGTGCACGTCTATCGGCTCGGGGGCCACGTTCAGGTCGCCCATCCAGACGAGCGGATCCTTGGGGGTATAGTGTGCCGCCAGTAGCTCGCGGATTCGCCCCAGCCAGGCCAACTTGGTCTGGTAATCCTCGTGATCGATGGTCTTGCCCTGGGGCACATAGCTGTTGACGAGATGCACGCCGCGAACAACGGCACGAATCAGGCGGGGCCCCTCGGTGCCGTCGTCAAAACCGAACCGGACCTCCTCAGCGGGCTCGCGGGTGATCAGGGCGACCCCGTTATAGCTCTTTTCGCCGCGAAAGACGACGTGCCAGCCCGCATCCTCGATGGCGGCTTGTGGAAAGTCCTCGTCCTGGGCCTTGGTCTCTTGCACCCCCAACGCATCGGGCTGGACGCGCTCCAGCCAGGCCAAAATCTGGGGCAGGCGAACGCGGATCGAGTTGGCGTTGAACGTGGCGACGGTGAACGGTGCCATGGGGCTACCTCCTTGCGCTGGATCACACGAGGCGGCGCGGGTCGGTTGACATTGGCGCCCCCCGTCTCTATGATGGCGTGCGTCTGCGGCTTTTGTCGGGTCATTCTAGCAGATGTGGGGTCGCGGCCCAACCGCAGCGAGCAGGAAGAGTGGCGCAGAGGGAGGCCTATGGGCGAGCAGGTACGGGTAGGATTGATCGGCGTGGGCAGCATCGGCTCCCACTTTACGGGTAAATTGCGGGACGAGGGTTACCCGCTGACCGTGTACGACCTGGATGCCGCCAAGGTCACCCAGGCCGTGGAGAGGGGCGCCGTGGGCGCGGCCTCGCCCGCCGAGGTGACGGCCCAGGCCGACGTGATCCTGCTCTCGCTGCCAGGCAGCCCCCAGGTGGAGACGGTCATGTCGGGCGCGGAGGGCGTACTCGCCGCGCTACGCCCTGGGCAGTTGGTGGTGGATACTGGCACCACGCGGGTGAGCACCGAGTTGCTCTACCATCGCCTCTGCGCCGAGCAAGGCGCAGGCTATATCGACTCCCCCATCACCTGGCGGCAGCACGGCCTGCTGCTGATGGTGGGCGGACCCGAGGCGCTGTATGAGCAGGCACGGCCCGTGCTCGAGTGCATCAGCTACCAGGTGCGGCGCGTGGGCGAGATCGGCCAGGGGCAGGCGCTCAAGTATGTGAACCAGTTGCTACAGGCGGGCCAGCTGGCCGTAGCATGCGAGGCCATCGAGTTCGCCCGCGCGGCGGGGCTGGACCCCAAGCTCCCGCAAGAGTACCTCGGCTTTGCCATCCCCGACGTGATCTATGGCGACACGTTCGAGGGTACGGGGCAACTGGCGCTCCACTATAAGGATCTGGGCTATGTGCTAGAGCACGCGCACGAGCTGCGCGCCTCGGTGCCGTTGACGAGCATGATCCATGAGGTGTTCAAAGCGGTGGCCGTGGACGGCGATGCCTCTTGGTTCCAGCCTGGCATCGTCACCTACTGGCGGCGGCTAAACAGCGGCGGTTCGGACGCACCCGAAGCGTAACATCATCCCCACAACGAGGAGGCTACGGTGAACATTTCGAGCTGGGTAGAGGGCGATCTGGCCATCTTGGGCGGCCCCAAGGTGGTGGCCGAGCCAGCGCCAGAGCTATTCCACTGGCCCATCGTCACCCAAGAGGACGAGGATGCCGTGCTGGACGTCTTGCGGCGCGGTGCCATGTCGGGCTGGGACGTAAGCCTGCAGTTTGAGCAAGAGTTTGCCGCGTGGATCGGCAGCGCCTATGGGCTGACGTTCTGCAACGGCACTGCGGCCTTGCTGGGCGCCATGTACGGCTGCGGCATCGGGCGCGGCGACGAGCTGATCGCCCCGTCGCGGACCTACTGGGCCAGCGTGCTGCCCGTGTTCTCGTTGGGCGGCACGGCGGTCTTTGCCGATGTCGAGGAACACTCGCTGTGCATCGACCCCAACGACATCGAGCATCGGATCACGCCGCGCACCAAGGCGATCATGGTGGTGCACTATTGCGGGTACCCCGTCGATATGGACCCGATCATGGAGATCGCCGAGCGCCACAACCTCAAGGTGATCGAGGACGTGTCGCACGCCCAGGGCGGCGTATACAAGGGACGCAAGGTGGGCACCATCGGCCACGTGGGCGCCATGTCGATGATGTCTGGCAAGAGCTTTCCCGTTGGCGAGGGCGGCATCATGGTCACCGACGACCAGGAGATCTATGAGCGAGCCATCGCCTTTGGGTTCTACCAGCGGCACGCCGAGTACCTCACGACGCCCGAGCTCAAGGCGGCCGCGGGCCTGCCGTTGGGCGGGTTCAAGCATCGCCTGAACCAGACCGCCTCGGCCATGGGGCGGGTGCAGCTCAAGTACTATGACGAGCGCACCGAAAAGATCCGAGCGGGCATGAACCACTTTTGGGATCTGCTCGAGGACACGCCTGGCCTGCGCGCCCATCGTCCGCCCAAGGGTTCGGGCAGCCACATGGGTGGCTGGTACAACCCCATCGGCCACTATCTCCCCGAGGAGCTGGGCGGCCTGCCCGTGGACCGCTTTGCTGAAGCCGTCAACGCCGAGGGAGCGTTCTGCGGCCGCGGGATCAACGCGCCGCTGCACCTGCACCCCGTGTTCAACGACGTGGATATCTACCACGATGGCGTCCCCACACGCATCGCCTTTTCTGATCGGGATCTGCGCCAGCCCCAAGGCTCGCTGCCGATCACCGAAAAGCTGGACGGCCGCGTGGTGGGCGTGCCCTGGTTCAAGTACGACGACGGGGAGCGGATCGAGGCCTACGCGGCGGCGTTCCGCAAGGTGGCGTTGCACGCGTCCGAGCTGCTCTAGGCAGCACGTAGCAAGCAAAGAGGGGCGGGTCCACCTATGGGTGGATCCGCCCCTCTTCTTGTGTCACCATTCGGCGTCTAGGCGGGCTCGGCCACCCGACCCTTGAACTGGCTCATGTAGAGGTTGTAGTAAAAGCCACCCCGCTCCAGCAGCTCGTAATGGGTGCCTCGCTCGATCACCTCGCCATGGTTGATGACCAACACCTCATCGGCCTCGCGAATGGTGCTGAGGCGGTGGGCGATGACAAAGGACGTACGCCCCTTCATCAGCGTCAGCAGCGCCGCCTGGAGATTCTTTTCAGTGCGGGTATCCACGTTGCTGGTGGCCTCGTCCAGGATCAGGATGCTAGGATCGGCCAGGATCGCGCGGGCGATGGCCAGCAACTGGCGCTGCCCCTGGCTCAGGTTGGCGCCGCGCTCCGAGAGCACCGTCTGATAGCCCTGGGGCAAGCGGTGGATGAACTGGTCGGCGTTGGCCAACACGGCCGCGGCCTTGACCTCCTCGTCGGTGGCGTCCAGCCGCCCATAGCGGATGTTCTCCATCACCGTATCGCCAAAGAGAAAGTTGTCCTGCAGCACCAGCCCCAAGCTGGTGCGAAGCTCGTCGCGGCGGTACTGGCGGATATCGATGCCGTCGATGCGGATGGCGCCCTCGTCGATATCATAAAAGCGTGTGAGCAGGTTGGCGATGGTGGTCTTGCCCGCGCCCGTGGGCCCCACCAGCGCGATGGTCTCGCCCGAATCCGCGCGCAACGAGACCCTCTTGAGGACGGGAGTGCCCTCCTCGTAAGAAAAAGAGACGTCGTCGAACTCGACCTCGCCGCGGATGCTTTCCACGGGAATCGACTCGGGGGTATCCACCATCTCGGGCTCTTCGTCCAGGATCTCGAACACCCGCTCGGCGCCAGCGAGGGCGCTCTGAACGGTGTTATAGAGCTGGGCCAACTGGTTGATGGGCCTGATAAAGCGCCGCGCATAGCTCACAAAGCTGGCGATGGCGCCGACGGTGACGATGCCCTGGACAGCCAGAACGCCGCCCGCCCCCGCCACGATGGCCAGGGCAATGTTGTTGACCATGTTCATCACGGGGCCCATAAAGCCTGTCAGGATCTGGGCGCGGGTGGCGGCCTCACGGAACGAACGGTTCGCGTCGCCGAGCTCTTTCAGGATCTCACCTTCGCGCACAAAGGCCTTGACCACTTTGTGGCCCGTGACCGTCTCCTCGATGATACCGTTGAGATCGCCCAGCCGCTCCTGCTGCTCCGTGTAGGCCTTGCGGGTGCGCTTGGCCACGGCCCTCGTGACCAGTGTCGAGACGGGCAGCACCACCAGCGTGATGGCCGCCATGGGCACGCTGACGACAAACATCATCACGGCGACGCCCACCAGGCTGATCAGGCTGGCAACGAGCTGCGTGGCGCTGGAGGTGAGCACATTGTTGATGTTTTCGACGTCGTTGGTCAGGCGGCTCATCAGGTCGCCGTGGGAGCGCTGATCAAAGTAGCGCAGCGACAGCGTGTGCAGCTTGGCAAACAGCTCGTTACGCAGATCCAGCACGGTATTCTGCGACACGCCTGCCATGACATAGTTCTGCAACCAGAGGGCGGCGGCGTCGACGGCATAGATAGCCACCATCAGGACGGCCACGCGGGCCAGGCCTGCCAGGTCTCCAACGAGGATGTAGCGGTCGATGGCATAGCCCAGCAGGTAGGGCCCCGATAGGCCCAGCACTGACGTAAACAGCACCAGCAGGCCAGCCACGACGAGCTGACGGCCGTGCCGTCGGAGATAGCCCCACAGCCGCAAGAGCGTCCCGCGCGCGTCCTGCGCGCGGGCAACGGGGCCCATGCCATGATGACCGCGGGGCCCTGGGCCAGGCGCCCGTTGGGGGGCCTCGCGGGGCGGCGCGTCGCCATTGCCTCGATTCTTGACGCCTTGGTCGCCGTTAGTGCGCGGTTCAGGCATCGATCACCTCGCCGTTTCCAAGCTGTGAATCATAGATCTCACGATACACAGGGCTACTCTCCATGAGTTGCGTATGGTTGCCCGAGGCGACGACTTGGCCATCATCGAGCACCAGGATCTGATCGGCGCCCAAGACGCTGCTGACGCGCTGCGCCACCATGATACAGGTTCGCTGCCGCCCATAGGCCTGCAGCGCCTTTTGGATCTCGCTCTCGGTCTCCACATCTACCGAGCTGGTGCTGTCGTCCAGGATCAGGATGGGCGGCTCGACCAGGAGCGCGCGGGCGATGGCGATGCGCTGCTTTTGCCCGCCCGACACGTTCACGCCGCGCTGCCCCAGCACGGTATCATAGCCCTCGGGGAACGACATGATGAACTCGTGCGCCTGGGCCATCTTGGCGGCGCGGACCACCTCTTCGTCAGTGGCGTCAGGGCGGCCGTAGCGGATATTGTCGCGGATGGTGCCCGAGAAAAGCACCGTCTCTTGCAGCACCACGCCCGTCATGCGTCGGAGGACGGCCGTGTTCAGGTCGCGAACGTCGATCCCCCCCACCTTGATGCTGCCGCTGGTGACGTCATAGTAGCGGGGAATCAGGTTCACCAGGGTAGACTTGCCCGAGCCCGTCTGCCCGAGAATGGCCATCGTCTGGCCAGGTCGCGCAGTAAAGCTGACATGCTGCAGCGCTGGGTCAGCGCCGTCCTGAGCATAGTCAAAGGTTACATCCTCAAAGGTGACCGTGGCGTCGGCGGGCGGCTCTGCGATGGCATCGGGCTGATCCTGGATGGAGGGAATCGTCTCCAGCACCTCGACGATGCGGTCTCCCGAGGCGGTGGCGCGGGCCAACTGGGTAACCAACATGCTCACCATGAGGATCGACATGAGGACCTGGATCAGATAGTTGATAAAGGCCATCATCTCGCCCAACTGCATGGTGCCCGTCATGACATGTTCGCCGCCGAACCAGAGCACGCCCAC
>DAIRUQ010000122.1:0-4087 GCA_036803245.1 Chloroflexota bacterium
CATCTGGTAGCCCATCTCTCCCATCGTGCCAGAGATTTGGAGCGCGACGGTTTCTCCAGGCGTAAAGGTTCCTGTGAGGTTATAGCTGACATAGCCTCGGCTAAAGGTCCAGCTCGCGCCGGTCAGCTCGCCTCCCGTGACAGAAAACGAGTCCATGCTGGTATGAATCCAGGTGTCACAGGTAAAGCTGCCCGAGGATACCACCGGAACGGGATCAGCATCCTTATCTAGTTGACCCTCGGCAAGTGCCGCTACCGAAACAAAAGGCATCAAAACAACGAGAACTGTGAACAAGACGAGAGCTTTCCGCATCCTGCCCCTTTACTCGGTGTCTAGTGACGGCTCCAAGAGTATGGACACAAAACGGACCCTCCTGGGGATGGCCTCCGCGGCCATCTTTGCTTTCGCCATTCTAGTGCGATCTCGATTGGTGTCACATCGCCCAGCGGCATGTGGGTGCAACCCCCATCCACCCCTTGATCGCCTCCCCCGGCCGACGCAGCCGTCGGCTTGGGGGGAGGGGTTACGGGAGGGGGGGGGGCGTCGACGCACACGTCGGCTTGGGGGGAGGAAGGCGTAGGGGCGGGATTCGGCGCCGGGGCAGAACCGCGTGTTGCGCTCCCAGCGCGGATCGGCTCTGGCGGCACGCCCTACAAGTACAGGCTGGCCATCATGTGCGGCACGACGTTCACCAGGATGGCGCCCAGGATGACGGTAAAGGAGATGGCGGCGGCGGCGAACTCGGCGTCCAGGCCCTCGTTGCCGGCATAGATCAGCGGGGTGGTGCCCACGGGCAGGCTGGCGGCCATGGTGGCCAGCACCAGGTTGAGGCCGCGCAGCCCCACCAGCAGCCCCAGCCCCCAGGCCAGCGCGCCGCCCAGCAGCATCCGGACGGCGGCGACCTGGGCCACGCGGCCCGGGCGGGCAGCCTTGAGCGAAAGATAGCTGCCGACGGCCATCATGGCCACGGGCGTGTTGGCCTGGGCGAGCTGCTCCAGCAGACGTCCGATAGGTCCGGTGATCTCGATATGCAGCAGCGATGCGGCAATGCCCAGCGCCGCCGAATAGATAAAGGGCGACTTGAAGATGTTCGTCAGCCCCTGCAGCCCCACCGCGGCCTCGCCAGAATCGCCATAGCGCTTGGCGATCCAGAGCGCCAGCGTGGCGATAAACAGCACGTTGCCCACGTCATACAGCGCCAGGCGGGCCATGCCGTCCACCCCGTAGAATAGCTCGGCAAAGGGATAGCCAAACACCACCAGGCCCACCATGCAGACCATCATGGCGCCACGCAGGCGGGGCTCCTGGGCCAGGCGGGGCGTGGTCAGGTAGATGACGCCCACCAGGATGATGGGCACCACCAGCCCCAGCAGCGGCAGCAGCAACAGCTCGGGCGTGATGTCGGCCCGGGCGATCGAGAGGGTGATGGCGGTGGGGATGGTGACATAGTACGCGATGCGGGTGAGGGCCAGGCGGCCCTCTTTGCCGAGCAGGCCGGTGACGCGCAGCAGCACGCCGATGCCGATCATCATCACGATGGGCGCGACGTCGAGGATGGATGTGAGCATCAGGCTCCCCTAGGCTTGCGGCGCCGGCTCGGGCTGGCGCTGGCGGTCGATGACGTGGCGATGGTGCCTGGGCGCTTTGTCGGGCAGCCCGCACCAGCCGCGCATGGGTTGGAAGTGTTCGATGGCGATGGCCATGATGGCAACGATCTTGCTCCTGCGAAAGCGGCGCCCTGGTTGGGGGCGCCGCCTTGTGATCCCGTGTGGCGGGCGGGTGGGCGAGCCAGCCGCCTAGTGCGTGTGCGGGTGGTCGTGCTCCTCGTGCGTATGCTCGAGCGGGTGCTCATGTGCGTGCTCATGCGGATGCCCGTGCCCATGCCCATGCTCGTGTTCGTGCTCATGCTCGTGTTCGTGCTCATGCGCGTGCGGATGGGCGTGGGGCTCGGCGACGGCGTCCACCGTGTAGGGCGTGACCGCCTCCCCCATGCGTCCGCGGGGCACGGCCACGCCGCCGGGGATCTCCTGGCCGATCCAGAGACGCAGCATGTTGGCCCAAGGCAGCTCGCGCCGCCCAAAGCCATAGCCCACCTGGACCACGGCCATGGCCGGGCGCCCAAAAGTGGCCAGCGTGGTGATCAAGGCGGCGCCGGTGGGCGTCACCAGCTCGCACTCGGCCTCGGTGGGGATGGTGGGCGCGCCCACCTCGGCCAAGAGGGCCAGGGTGGCCGGCGCCGGCACCGGCAGCAGCCCGTGCGCCGTGCGCACCGTGCCCGACCCCAGCGGTAACGCCGAGCTGTACAGAGCGCTGACGCCCAGCAGCCGCAGGCCGCTCACAAAGCCGACCACATCGATGAGCGAGTCGACGGCGGAAAGCTCGTGAAAGTGAATCTCGTCCACCGACATGCCGTGGATGCTGGCCTCGGCCAGGGCCACGCGCTCGAACACGCGCAGCGCCGCCTCGGCGACCTCTTCGTCCAAGTCGGCCGCGTCCAGGATCTCGCGGATGCTGCGCAGGTCGCGGGCGGGCTGCTGGTCCTCGTCGATCTCGATGCTCAGGCGGCTTCCGGTGATGCCGCGCTGCTGCACCCGCTCTACGCCCAGCGAATAGCCGCTCAGGCCTAGGCGGTCCAGCTCGGCCTGGATGGCTTCCAGCGGCAGGCCGGCGTCCAGCAGAGCGCCGAGCAGCATGTCGCCGCTGGCGCCCGAGAAACAGTCGAGATAAGCGATGGTGCGTTCCGTCACGGGGGCCTCCTCGTGCCGATGGTAGGCAGTATCGACAGCATTATAGGGTTGCCGGTAGGCGCGGTCAATCGGCCATCGGGGGTGGACGCGACCGGGGGCTTGGTCTATGATGGGCGGGAGGAGAGAGTCGGTTTGTGGAGGCAGGAACGATGCACGTGATCGCATTGGTGGAGGACCGGCGCGAGGCGCTGGATGAGCTATGCCGGCGCTACCACGTACAAAGGTTGGCGCTGTTCGGGTCGGCCACGGGCGAGGCGTTTGATGCCGCACGCAGCGACCTCGACTTTGCCGTCGAGTTCGCTCCACTTGATCCACACCAGCACAAGGAGAGCTACTTTGGGCTGCTATTCGCCCTGGAGGATCTCTTTCAGCGATCCGTCGATCTAGCCGAGTACGCCACGATCCGGAACCCGTTCTTTCGGCAGGCGCTGGCCGAGAGCGAGGTGACCTTGTATGAAGCGGCATGAGCGGGCCAGCGGGGGGCGCGACCCACGGGCGTACCTAACGGATATTGGAGGCGCCATCCGCCTCGTCAAGCTCGCCGTCGAAGGGGCGACTTTCGACCGCTATCAGGCCGACCCAATTCTGCGATCGGCCGTGGAACGGCAGTTCATCACGATCGGCGAGGCGCTGTCCCAGCTATTGCGGCTCGAGCCCGACTTGGCGAACGGCATCTCGAATGCACGTCTCATAATTGCGTTCCGAAACATTCTCGTTCATGGCTATGCAGATATCGCCCATGACATCGTGTGGTCGGCCTTGGAGACGGACATGCTGGTGCTAGAAGGCGAGGTGGATCAGCTGTTGCGGATCATGAGCGATGATCCGATCTAGCGCCATCGGGAGGCACTGTTATCGAGGGACGGCTCAGCTTACGAACCGAAAGCAGCCATTGACACAAAAGGGGGCGTGGTGACGCAACCGAACATCCTGCAGATTCTGGTGGACGACATGGGCTATGGCGATTTTGGCCTGTTCAACGGTGGCCTCTGCCAGACGCCCACGCTGGATTACCTGGCGCAAGACGGGATCTGCTTTACTCAACACTATTCGGGGTCGGCGGTCTGCGCGCCGGCGCGGGCCGCCCTGCTGACCGGGCGCTACCCCCACCGCACGGGCGCCATCGACACGCTAGAGGGCCGTGGGCTGGACCGCATCGCTCTGCGCGAGCGCACCATGGCCGACTTGCTCAAGGCCGAGGGGTACGCTACCGGCTTGGTCGGCAAGTGGCACAATGGCGCCCTGGATCCGCGCTACCATCCCAACCGGCGCGGCTTTGACGAGTTCCTGGGCTTTCGGGGCGGCTGGCAGGACTATTACCAGTGGCAACTGGACGCCAA
>DAIRUQ010000122.1:4187-7200 GCA_036803245.1 Chloroflexota bacterium
TGGGCCTGGCCGAGAACACCGTGGTGATGTTCACCAGCGACAATGGCCCGCAGTTTGGCGGCGAGGGCGACATGTGCACCACCCGCTACAACTGCGGCTATGCCGGCGCCAAGGGCGTGGTCTATGAGGGCGGCATTCGCGTGCCCATGTTGCTGCGCTGGCCCGCGGGCCTGCCCACCGATGGGCGCTGGTGTGGCGAGACGGTGCACTTTACCGACTGGCTGCCCACCCTGGTGCGCGCGGCTGGCGGCGCGGTCCCCGCGGAGCTGGCGCTGGACGGCGTGGACGCGCTGGATGCCATCCGCGGCGAGGGCAGGCTGGCCGACCGGCCGCGCTTTTGGCAGTGGAACCGCTACACGCCGGTAGGCTGCTCCAACGCGGCCATGCGCGAGGGCGACTGGAAGCTGGTGCGGCCGGCCATCCGAGAGAGCATGGGGCTGACCGAGGCCGACCTGGCCATGGATCATGAGCTCAAGTACGAGCGCGGGATGCACACCGAGATCGCCCGCACGCCGGAGCCTGCGCGCGAGATCCCGATGCCGCCGCCAGCGCGGCTCTACAACCTGGCGTTGGATCCGCTGGAGCGACGCGACCTGGCCGCCGCCGAGCCCGCGCGGGCCGCCAGCATGCTGCAGGCGCTGGAGACCTGGTTCGAGGAGGTCGAGGCCGAGCGGCGCGCAATCGACGATGCGTGGTAGGGGATAGCCTGCGCGCCGGGGGCACACGGCGCCGGGGACGGCGCAGGGTACAGCGTGCACCTTGTGTTCGCCCAGCACGATCAACCCCCACCCCCGGGCCCCTCCCCCACGAGAACCGTGGGGGAGGGGTTTGGGGAGGGGGTCGCCGGGTGCGATCTGGCGCCGGAGACGGCGCAGGGCACAACATGTTGTGCCCCTACATGGACTCGACTTTATTGCGGTGTATGCTTATAGGAGCGAACCTTGTGTTCGCCCAGCTCGATCAACCCCCACCCCCGGGCCCCTCCCCCACGAGAACCGTGGGGGAGGGGTTTGGGGAGGGGGTCGCCGGGTGCGATCTGGCGCCGGAGACGGCGCAGGGCACAACATGTTGTGCCCCTACATGGACTCGACTTTATTGCGGTGTATGCTTATAGGGGCGAACCTTGTGTTCGCCCTCGCTCGTTCGTACCAGGTGCCATGGCATCACCAGGAGGCAGCATGACCGATGCGCGTGCGACCATCGAGCGGTTAGCGAGCGACCTGCGGGCGTTGGGCGTGCGCGCGGGTGGGGTGCTGCTGGTTCATTCGTCGCTCTCGGCGCTGGGCTGGGTGCCGGGCGGCCCCGAAACGGTGATCCAGGGGCTGCTGACGGCCCTGGGCCCCGAGGGCACGCTGCTGGTGCCAGCCCTCTCCTTTGCCACCGTCACGCCAGAGCAGCCCGTGTTTGACGTCCGCACTACGCCGAGCTGCATCGGCGCCATCGCCGAGCACTTTCGCACGCGACCTGGCAGCCTACGCAGCGTGCACCCGTCGCACTCGGTATGTGGAGTCGGCCCGCGCGCCCATGAGTTGCTGGCGAATCACGACGTGGACCGCACGCCTGTGGGGCCGAACTCGCCCTTTCGCAGGCTGCGGGCGGTCGGCGGCCAGCTGCTGTTTCTGGGCTGCGGGATGGGGCCGAACACCTCCATGCACGGCGTGGAAGAGGTGGCCCAGGCGCCGTACCTGTTCCGACCCGACACCGTAGCGTACAGCATCACCCGACAGGACGGCAGCGTGCTGCGCGCCACGCACCGTCGGCACGGGTTTGGCGGCTATACCCAGCGCTATGAGCGGCTGGAGGGGCTGCTGGGCCCGGATGCGCTGCGGGTGGGGCCGGTGTTGGCGGCCCAGGCCCATCTCATCGAGGCGGCGCCCATGTGGCAGCGCGCCCTGGATGCGATGGCGCGCGATGCCTATGCCTTTGTGGAGCGGGTGCGATGAGCGGGTAGTGTGGTGACGGGCGCGTCAAGAGGAGGGCGGAGTGAGCGAGTCGACGGCGAACGGGCCCGTGTATGGGAACTGGGTTTCGGCCAAGTTGGTCTGGGCGCCAGGGGTGCTGGGACTGGTCTGTTTGCTGTTAGCCTTATGGGTGCCATGGGTTGCTATGCTTGCCGTCGTGTTTATTGCCTGTGCGGTCTACTTTGCCTATGCGCGACACGCCTTTTCGCCGCAGGGAAAAGATCTGCAGGCCAAGATCCAGGCGCTGCTGCTGGAGCAGTTCGCCTGTGACGGGATTGCCAGCGTGATTGATATCGGCTGCGGCAGCGGCGCAATCGCCATCGAAATAGCCAAGCGCTGCCCGCGGCTCAAGGTCGTCGCCGTCGACACGTGGGGCCAGGCCTGGGAGTATTCCAAGCACCTATGTGAGCGGAACGCCGCGCTGGGGCATGTCGCGGATCGGGTGGTCTTTCAGCAGGCCAGCGCCTCGTCGCTGCCTTTTGCCGACGGGTCGTTCGACGCCGCCGTCAGCAATCTGGCGTTCCACGAGGCCGCCGATAGCAAAGACAAGCGGCTGCTGGTCCAGGAGGCGTTACGTGTGGTCCGCAAGGGCGGCAGCTTTGTCTTTCAGGATCTGTTCCTGTGGAAGCTGCCCTATGGCGAGATCGAAAGCTTGCTCGATGCCGTTCGGGGTTGGGGGGTCGAGCGGGTCGAGTTGATCAACACCAGCGCGTCGCCGTTCATACCTCGCCTGCTAAAGCTACCCTTTATGATCGGCACCATCGGGATACTGCGCGGCATCAAGTAACGCTGGGTAGCATCGGCATTGGGCGCGGGGTCGTCGCCGCGGACGGCGCAGGGCCCAACCCGTTGTGCATCTACAGGACGTCGGCTCCACGGCGCCCGGGACGCGACCAACCCCCACCCCCGGCCCCTCCCCCGGCCGACGCGGACGTCGGCTTTTGGGGGAGGGGGGGCGGGGGTGATCTGGCGACTCCACGGCGCAGGGCCCAGCCCGATGTGTCGCCCAGATGACCCAGGGCGAACACTGTCGCGGCGGACCGCGCCCAGGT
>DAIRUQ010000123.1:0-7153 GCA_036803245.1 Chloroflexota bacterium
TGGGGAACCAGCGTCGGGGCGAGGTCGGCCAGGGGCACCAAGGAATGGGCGGACTCGACCACCGACGGATCAAGCAACTGTCCCCAGGGCCGCGACAGGCTTCCTCCGCCCATCAGGACAATGTCGAGATCGATAGTCCGCGGTCCGTTGGGATCAGCGGTGCGCACTCGACCTAGCCGCTGCTCGATGGGCCGTAGGATCTGCTCCTTGAGTGTATCGGGGCCCGCGGACGTTTCGACCAGAGCCGCCGCGTTAAGAAAGGGCGGTTGGTTCACGTTGCCAACTGGTGCCGTCTCGTACACGGGCGAAATGGATACGAGGTCTACGCCACTGGCGATCTCGACGGCGGCGCGTTGCAGGTTGGCTACTGGATCGATATTGGCTCCGAGCAGCACATAGATCCAGTGGCGGTCGGGAGGGCAGACGCGCTCGCGGCGAATCTCTACGCCCACCGATCGGGCAAAGCGGACCGCCCCTGGCTTGGCGACATGGACCGTGGCAGCTAGGGCCCGCGGTTGAGCCAAGCAGACGCGCGCGATCTCCTCGGCCAGCCGCTCAACCAGGAAATAGCTGCTGGCCTGCACTAGCGACACCACCTCTTTGGTGATGGTGCGATAGTTGACGGCGTGGCGCACATCGTCGGTCCGGCCCGCGGTGTGGGTGTCGGTCTCTACCGTGATGTCGATGACCACATCCTGCAGGTTGTGGCGCTCTTCGTCGTTCACGCCGATGATGGTACGGAGCAGCAGCCCGCGGATCACGACCAGGTCAGGCACGTCCACTCCTAGCACAGATGACTATCATAGATGCTCGCCGCCGGTTACGTGCAGCACCTCGCCCGTCACGAAATCTGCACGTAACAGGTAGAGGGCGGCCTGGACGACATCGTCGGGGCTGCCAGTGTGCCCCATGGGGATGCGCGGCACCAGCCGTTGCAGCGCGTCAGCGCTCTCGCCAGGTGGCGGCAGGATGGCCCCAGGCGCGATGGCGTTGACCTGGACTTGGGGCGCGAGGCCCAGCGCCAGGGTCTTGGTGAGGGCGACCAGCCCCGCCTTGGCGACGGTATAGGCCACATAGAGCTTGCCAGGCCGCAGCGCCCGCCAGTCGGCAATGTTGAGGATCTGGCCTCGCATCTCGGGCTCTAGCTGCCCCGCCATGGCCTGACACAGCAAGAACGGCGCCTTGAGATTGATATCGAGATGACGGTCCCACAGCTCTTCGGTGGTCGTGGCGAGGGTGCCGCGTTCAAAGATCGCAGCGCTGTTCACCAGAATGCTGACGCAACCCAAACTCTCCCGCGCGGCGGGGATAAGCTCCCTGACCGCGCCCATGTCGCCGAGATCGGCTTGGATCGTGACGGCTTGGCGCCCGAGCGCGCGAATCGCGTCGGCGGTCGCCTCTGCCGCGGCCGACGAGCGATGATAGTGCACGGCAACGTGGGCGCCCGCCTCGGCCAAGGCCAACGCCATCGCCCTTCCCAAGCGCACCCCAGCGCCCGTCACGACGGCCACGCGATCCTGTAGCTCCACCCTCTTGCCTTTCGTGACTGGTCGGACGTGCTCGCCTAACGGCGGAGCTGCTCGGCCTTCTGGGCGACGCCCTGTAGCAACTCGTCAAAGGCGTCTTCGAACTGGGCCACGCCTTCGGCCAGAAGCTGGTCGGTGAGGTCATCCAGGCTGATGCCGATCTGCTCCAGCTGCGCGAGCACGGCGCGGGCCTCATCCAGGCCGTCGCGCACGGCCAGCGCGGCTATTCCATGGTCCAGCGTGGCCTCGATGGTCTGCGGCGGCATGGTGTTGACGGTATGGGGCCCCACCAACGGGTCAACGTACATGGTGTCGGGATAGGCGGGGTTCTTGCTGCTGGTGCTGGCCCACAGAGGCCGTTGCACTCTTCCGCCAGCCTGGGCGATCCTTTCCCAGCGTGGCCCGGAAAAGAGGACCTCGAAGAGGCTGTAGACGATCTTGGCGTTGGAGACGGCGACCTTGCCCGCCAGCTCGTCCGCTCCCAAGGCGGCGAGTGCGGCGTCGGCCTTGGTGTCTAGCCGACTGACAAAGAGAGACGCGACAGAGTTCAGTTGGCTGATGTCGCCGCCCTGAGCCAGGCGGTCCTCCAGGCCATCGATGTAGGCTTGGGCTTGCTGGTTGTACTTTTTCTGGGAAAAGATCAGCGTGACGTTGACGTTGATCCCCTCGCTGATGACGGTCCGAATGGCGGGGAGACCCTCGTCAGTGGCGGGGATCTTGATCATGATATTGGGCCGCTGGAGCGTGCTCCAAAGGCGGCGCGCCTCAGCCACGGTGGCCTCGGTGTCATGGGCTAGCTTGGGGTTGACTTCGATGCTCACAAAGCCGTCGCCCGCTCCGCTCTCATCCCACAGGGGGCGCAGGGCGTCGGCCGCCGCGGCAATATCCTTGAGCGCGAGGCCCTCGTAGAGCGTGATGGGTGGGGCTTGCGGGTCCTGGGCCAGAAGGGCCTTGAGGTCGTCGTCATAGTCAGAGCTGCCGCCGATGGCCTTGTTGAAAATCGACGGGTTCGAGGTCACTCCACGGATTCCCTGCTTGACGAGGGAATCCAGCTCTCCCGAGGTGATCAGCGAGCGGCGGATAAAATCGAGCCAGACCGACTGGCCGTGTGCGTGCAGGTCGTGAAGGATGGTCATGGTTGCCTCTCTTGTGTGATTTTCGGTCGCAGATGGGGTCGCGCAGGTATCAGGCCGATGCCAGGCCAAAGGCCGCTGCCCCCAGTAGGCCCGCGTATGGATGGACGATGACGTGTACGGGTATCTCTTGCATCAGATAGGCGAGACGGCCTTTGCGCCCAAAGGCCGCGACAAAGTCGGGCGTCTGCAGGGCGGGCAGTATCTTGTGGGGTATGCCTCCGCCCAGAAAGACGCCGCCACGTGCGAGGACGGCCAAGGCCATGTTGCCGGCTACCTCGGCCAGAATCTCCACAAAGAGCCCCAGCGTAGCACGGCAAATGGGCGGGGCGTCTTGGGCCTTGAGGGCCGCCTCAACGATCACGGGCACCGGATCAGCCGCCCCGGCCAGTAGCGCCCGTAGCTCTGGTGGCTCGGCCAGGTCCTCAACGTCGCGCAGAAAGGCGTACAGATTGGGGATGCCGGTCCCCGAGCAGACCCGCTCGTTGCTGACGTGCCCAAAGCGCTCCGCCAGGTAGCTATACAGCCGGGCTTGCTGGGCCGAGTTGGGCGCCCAGTCGGCGTGGCCGGCCTCGGAGGCCTGAGGGCGATAGCGCTCGCCATCCCAGGTGAGGTAGGCAGTGCCGAGGCCCGTGCCGGGCGCCACGACGGCCATCGGCTCGTGCTGGCCGGGTTGGCCCTCGTTGAGAGTGACCAGATCGGCCGAATCCAGCGTTGGGATGGCTTGGGCCAGGGCGTACAAGTCATTGATCAGGCGCACGCGCTCCAGGCCCAGCTCCTGCGCCAGCGAGGTCTCATCCATGTCCCAAGGGAGGTTTGTGCCCGAGACGTGCCCCTCGATGACGGGGCCAGGCACCCCCAGGGTGGCCTGCGTCACCGGTTGCTGCACACTGCCGATATAGTCACGGGCGAGATCAGCAAAGCTGGCGTACGGCCGGCTGGGCAGCGTGCGTTGCGCCATGGGGTGATGGGGGCCGTGGGTGCGATCGAAGAGCGCCAGGGCCGTCTTGGTGCCGCCGATGTCTCCTGCCAGGTGCATCACTACTCCGCCTTCAGCTCAGGATCCGTCCAAGCCCAGGAGGCGCGCAATGTTGCCGCCCAGAACTTGCTCCCGGGCGTGTGGTTCCAGGTCCTGGTAGACCACCTGTCGGATGCCCCACTCGTACCGCATCGGGCAAAACGGCGTATCGCTGCCGTAGCAGATGCGTTCTGGCCCCAACAGCTCCAGGGCCGATAGCACCTTGCGATAGTCGGCTTCCGAATCAATCAGGTGCCAGGTAGGGTAGCGCCGGGCGTACGCGATGACGGCGTCATGCAGGTGGGGCGCAGCGGCGCCGCCCATGTGCACGACCAGAATCTGCAGCTCGGGAAATGCGTCCGAGATGGCGGCGATGCGAAAGGGATGGGTGCGCTCAAAGTCGTTGGCGCCACAGTGCAGAGCCAACACCAGCCCAGCCTCGGCAATGCGCCGGACAAAGGGCATACCAAGCTCTGGATCGTCGATATAGTACTCGTCGCGGGCGCCGTTCAGCTTGATGCCGCGCATCCCGTACTCTTCCAGGCAGCGCGTAAGCTCGTCGTGGCTCTCGGCGATGCCCAGCCGCGGGTTTATGCCGCCGAATGGGATGATTCGTCCCGGGTAGCGGCGAGCCGCCTCGGAGATGGCGGCGTTGTCGGCAGCGATCTGCCGGGTGTAGGTGAGCATGGGCCAGCAGACGGCGCGATCCACGCCAACGCTGTCCAGACGCTGGACGACGGTGTCGGCATCCACGGCGATACCCTGGGGATCGGCGGCTATGTGGCAGTCGGCGTCTATGTACACAGTCCGATACTCCTGCATTCATGCAGCGACTGGATGCCAGTATAGCGGCGGTAGCCGCCACGGGCAAGCGCTGGTCCCGGTGCGAGCTACCCCAGGGTCAGCGATGTTGGCATTGCTTGGCGACGGAGACTTGCTGATGCTATAATCTCGTTGTTGCGCCATCCGAAATGTCTGGGGGTGTTCCATGTCTGGACACAGTAAATGGGCCACGATCAAACGCGCCAAGAGCGCGAACGACGCCAAGCGCGGCAAGGTCTTTACGCAGCTCGGGCGCGAGCTGGTGATCGCAGCGCGTGAAGGCGGCGGGGACCCGGACTCTAACTTTCGGTTGCGCCTGGTCTTGGACAAGGCCAAGAAGGCCAATATGCCCAAGGAGAACATCGAGCGCGCCATCAAGCGTGGCACCGGCGAGCTCAAGGACGCTGGCACCATGGACGAGGTGAGCTATGAGGGCTATGGGCCCCATGGTACCGCCTTTTTGGTGGAGGTGTTGACCGACAACAAGAATCGCGCCGTCGCCGATGTCCGCCATGTGTTCTCGCGCCTTGGCGGGAACCTGGGCGCCGATGGTTGCGTGGCCTGGATGTTCAGCCGCAAGGGGTATATTGTCATCCGACCGGGCGACCAGGATCCGGAAGAGGTGGCGTTGGTGGCCATCGACGCCGGCGCCGAGGACGTCGAGATCAGCGACGACCTGATCGAGGTCTATACGGCGCCCAATGAGCTCCGCCCCGTGCAAGAGACGCTCTCCAAAGACCTCGACGTTGAGAACGCCGAGCTCTCCTGGATTCCTCAGAGCACGCAGAGCCTCGACGAGCACGCGACCTTGCAGACGATGAAGCTCATCGATGCGCTTGAGGACCTCGATGACGTGCAGCACGTCTATACCAACCTGGACATCTCGGACGAGGCCATGGCCGTGTTCGAGAACAGCGCGGCCTGACGAGCGACCATGCTAGTTCTGGGGCTGGATCCTGGCCTGGCCATCATGGGATACGGCCTCGCGACGGGCGATGGCCAGGATCTGGTGGCCGTCGACTATGGGGTGGTGCGCACTGGCGCTGGCTTGGCGTTGCCCGATCGGTTGATGCTGCTCCGCGCCGAGCTCTTGCGGCTACTTGAGGAGCAGCGCCCTGACGCGGCGGCGGTGGAAAAGCTGTATTTTGCCAACAACGCTCGAACGGCGTTTGCCGTCGGCCAGGCTCGCGGTGTGATCTTGCTCACGCTGGCGGAGGCCGGGGTTGCCATCGCCGAGTACACCCCCCTGCAGATCAAGCAGGCCGCGACGGGCTATGGCCAAGCCGATAAACGACAGGTGCAAGAGATGGTCCGCCTCCTCTTTGGTCTGGATGAGATTCCCCGTCCCGATGACGCCGCCGATGCGCTGGCGGTGTGTTTGTGTCACCTGCATTGCACGCGCTTTGAGGCTGCCGCCGCTCGCGCCGACGCCGAGGTCTCATGATCGCGCGACTGTCTGGCTCTTACGCTGGCCGATCGGGCGAGGCCGTCGTGGTGGACGTCGGCGGGGTTGGGTTTGGGGTCCACGTGCCGCAGGGTTTCTTCCAGCAGCAACGCGAGGTGGGCGACCCCGTCGAGTTGCACATCCACACCCACGTGCGCGAGAGCGAGATCAGCCTGTACGGCTTTGACGAGCCCGAGGAGCGTGAGCTGTTCGAACTGCTCCTCACGGTGAGTGGGATCGGTCCTCGCACAGCCTTGGCCTGTCTCTCCACCCTCTCTCCTGAGGTTATGCGGGAGGCAATCGCGGCCGGCGAAGCGGGGGTGTTCACGCGGATTCCGGGTATCGGCGCCAAGACGGCCCAGCGCATGTTGCTCGACCTCAAGGACCGCGTAGGCCATCTGGTGGTTGGTTCTGGCGCTGTTGCAGGCGGGGGCCCCGATCGCGAGGTGATCGAGGCGCTGATGGCTCTTGGCTATACGGTGTCGGAAGCGCAGTCGGCGGTGCGTGCCGTTCCCAAGGATATCACCGAGGTCGATCAACGCATCGTAGCCGCCCTGCGCCAGATGGCTTCCTAGGCCTGGGCGTTCCAGCGGCTAGTAGAGGGCCAGCAGATCGGGCAACCACGCAACCGGCAGTGCCCGCAGCAGTGCCGGGAAGGCAAAGAGCGTCCAGAGGATCACAGTCAACAGGGCGGCCGTGGCGCAGGGCAGCAGGGTGGAGAGCCTACGCTTTGCCCCGATGGTCGTGTCCACATGGCGGCCTCGGACCATGCCGATCCCTCCCCATGCCACGCCGATTGCTCCGATCAGCATGGCATAGCCCAGTAGAGCATCCTCGCCCGCGGCCTGGAAAGAGCCCGCGAACCGCACCGGAAACGATGCCCCCGGCGGGAGTCCGCTCAACGCGTACACACCAGTCGCCAGTGCTACCAGAGAGACGATGCGGCTGGCCCGTCCAGTGGCAGGTGTTGCCGCAGTGGGGTCATCGGGCTCGTCTCCCAGGCACCACAACGCGCAGCTAGCGGTGAGCAGAGAGACGGCTCCGAGCCACAGGTCCAGGGAGACGCTGGTCGAGGAGCCTGGGAGCGCCTGCGCCAGATGCACGATGGTCCCGCCCCAGTACGCGAGTGATGCGTGGCCCAGAACTTGACGGCGTTGCGTGTGCACCGTGCTCATCACGCCGCCCACCAGGGCAGTGAGCGCTCCTCCGT
>DAIRUQ010000124.1:0-7114 GCA_036803245.1 Chloroflexota bacterium
GTTCTCCAGCCCAAAGGCGATCTCATCCTCGACGGTCAACGTGCAAAACTGGTCTTCTGGGTTCTGCTGCACCAGGCCAACGAACTCGGCGTTCTCGTACAGGCTTCGACTGGCGAGGTCGGTACCCTCGGCGTGCACCGCGCCGCGCCATTGGCCTCCGGGGCGCTCGTGCAAAAAGCCGGCCATGGCCAGCGCCAGGGTAGACTTGCCGCAGGCGCTGGGGCCAGCCAGTGCGACCATCTCGCCAGGTCCGATGCGTAGGTTCACGCCCCGGAGCGCCCAGTCAGAGGCGCGAGGATAGCGGTAATGCAGGTCGGTGACCTGGAGCAGCGCCGGCATGGCCCTACTCAACCGTCAACTCGACCACATCGAGCGCGGTGACCGGCTGGTCGGCACGGCCGATGGCGTAGCGGGTGCCATCGGGCAGATTCATCACCCAGATCCGAATCGCGTCGTCGGCCTGCACCTCTGTCAGGTCCCACATGGTGGCATGGCCGTCTCGGTCGGTGGCGACGACCGTCGTCGCCACCGACTCGGGTTGCGCCGCTTCGATGACGGCGCGCAGCGGCACTCCCTGGTACTTGGCAGTGCCTTCGCCCAGATCCAACGAGGCGCTATCCATCTGCGCTTGCCAGTCTCCGGGCACAAAGTCGATTGGCTGTTCCATGCGGCCCGTCAACAGCAGTCGCCCTTGGGCCTGGAGCCGAAGCTCCATCACGTTGCGCACCCAGGCCTTGGGGCTCGTAGCGCCTACGATCTCGTAACTCACCTGCTTGCCGTCGCCGCGGCGGGCCAGCAGCAGTTGGTCGTTGGTGGCGACCTCGTCCATGGTGACGAAAAAGGCATACCCGTCGGTGGCAGTCGCGATGACGACGTTGGCATCGGGATCGGGTTCGGCCAAGGCGAGCACATCGCGCAACGGCGTGCCGGTTACGTCGCGCGGCATGCCCTGCAGTTCCAGACGCAGGTTCACCACCGGCAACGCGCTGTCGGCGCTGTAAGCATAGGGCTGGGCGCAGGCGCCCGTCACCTCAACGGTGGGGCCGCCGGCATAGAGACGGGCCAGCCCAAACCCTCCACCGATGGCGACAGCCGCTCCCGCGACCAGCAGAATGCGTTGTGGCCATGATAGCCGGCGGCGCTGAGCGCCTGGGATCGCTAGGCCGGCGCGATCCAGCGCTTGGAGCAGCGCGTGGGCCAGCAGCCCGCCCAGGATGGCTCCCGATATGGCAGCCAGGCCGGCGATGCCCCACACATAGCGGAGTACGTCCTCAGGGGCGCTGGCAAAGAGCTGAAAGACTAGCACGTTGCTGGCAGCGGATGCGGCCCCGGCAACGACGAGTGCCGGGCGTCCGTCGCGACGGCGAAAGGCGAGGAGCACCAGGTCGATGAGCAGGCCGGCCACGATGTCGACCAGCACCACCAGCATGCCGTGCGTGTTGCCGCTCAAGAGCTCGACACCGCCCTTGAGCAGGGCGGTGATGGTGGCGGCTCCGGTTTTCCCCACCAGGGCTGGAGCCAGCAGCAGGAGCGTCACGTGGAGCCCGGCGGCCCACTGAGTGGTGCCCGCGAACCCTAGCACTGCCTGGACGGCATCGCCCAGGGCGTTGATGGCGGTGCTAGCGACGCCGCTGAGGCCAGCCAGTCCCGCCATGACCAGCAGGTCGCGGGTGCTAAAGCGATACTGGGGTGCGCTCTGGCTCTGCTCTGTCGTCATCAAGCCCTCCTAGAAAGCATGGTCCGGCGCCGCAAAGGAGCGACGCCGGACGGCAGAGCGCCAGCGCGTGATCTCCTTTCCAAACGCGGGAGGCTCGAGCGTTTCCCCTCGAACCCTATCGGTCAACGGCCATGGGTTGTCCGTTAGGCTCGTTGACTCGGAGATGATCTGTGGTTTTGAGAGATGATCCGGCTAGGGCGACCAGATCACCAGCCCCGGGATGTAGGGATGGCTCAGGTCCGCATGCTTGGGCAGAATCCGCAGGCTATAGCCATGCAGGCCGCTCTGCTGGCAGCGGATGGTGCCTTCGTAAGCATAGACGCCCTCTCGTTCGGTGGCACTTCCCTCCATGGCGGCCGATTCGGATCGGCTGACAGTCCCGTCTGGCTCGATCGTGCCCAAACTGACCTCTACCGTCACGTCGTCGGGGGTGAGCGCGCCCAAGTGGATCTGTGCTCGCACGCCCACGTCCGTCTGCACCGTCAGCCCATCGTGGGCATCGCTGTCGATGCTCTCAAAGCGGATCTCGCCCCAGTGCGCGCGGAGATGCTGCATCCACTGGGCTAGCGCGCGGCCGTGGGCGTGGCCGTCGTCGGCCAGATGGCGGTGTCGCGCCTCGGCGGGTAGATACATCTCCTCGCAGTACTCCTGGACCATCCGATGGGCGCTGAAGCGAGGGGTGATCTCGCGGATGGCGCTCTTCATATGGGCGATCCAGTTGCGCGGTATGGCAGCATGAGATGGGCGATCGTAATAGAGCGGGGCGACATCCTTGGCCAACAGGTCGTAGAGCGCCTCGGCCTCGACGCGGTCGCCATAAGTCTCGTCGGCATAGACCTCACCATGGCCGATGGACCAGCCGCGATCGGGGGCATAGCCCTCGCACCACCAACCGTCAAAAGTGCTGAGGTTGAGACCGCCGTTGGCCGAGACCTTCATGCCGCTGGTGCCGCTGGCCTCCATGCGGCTGCGCGGTGTGTTCAACCACACGTCCACACCCTGCACCATGTAACGCGCCAGCTCCAGGTCATAGTCCTCGAGAAAGACGATCCTGCGTCGCAGGTTATCGCGTCGCGCATAGTGGACGAGCTGGCGGATGAACTCTTTGCCAGGGTTGTCGTGGGGGTGGGCCTTGCCCGCGAATAGGATCTGAATGGGCCGCTCGGGATCATTCAGGATACGTGACAGCCGATCAGGATCCGTAAAGAGCAGCAACGCCCTCTTGTAGGTGGCAAATCGGCGGGCGAAACCGATGGTCAAGACCTCGGGATCTAGAACATCGTCGGCCTCGCCGATCTCTTGGGGCGTACCACCATGGCGGGCGATCTGCTGCCGCAGGCGGGCTCGCGCGACGGCGACCAGACGTTCGCGGCGCCGCTCGTGGGTGCGCCAGAGCTCTTCGTCGGGGATGCGATCGACCAGTTGCCAAACGCTGCGGTCCTCGGGTCGCTCGACCCAGCGCGGCCCGAGGTAGCGAGAATAGACTGCTCCCATGTCCTGCGAGATGAACGACCGTGGATGGATGCCATTGGTGATCGAGGTGATCGGCACCTCCTCGGTAGGCGTCTCTGGCCAGAGGTTGTGCCACATCTCGCGCGCCACCTCGCCGTGGAGGCGGCTCACGCCGTTGGTGGCATTGGCCAGACGGATGGCCAGCACGGCCATGGCAAAGGGCTCATCGGGAGAGGGATTGTGCGACTGGCCCAGGCGCATGAACTCGTCTCGGCTCAGACCCAGCCGACGGTAGTAGTCGCCCAGGTAGTGGTCCATCATCCCTGTGGCAAAGAGATCGATACCAGCGGGGACAGGGGTGTGGGTGGTAAAGACGTTGCCAGCCCGCGCGACCTCCGCGGCTTCAGCATACGAAAGACCATCTTCCTCCATCATGAGGCGGATGCGCTCTAGCGCCAGGAAGGCCGAATGGCCCTCGTTCATGTGGCACACCGATGGCGGGGTGCCCATGGCGTGCAGGGCGCGCACCCCGCCCACGCCGAGCAGCAGCTCCTGGCGGATGCGCATGTCGTTGTCTCCGCCATAGAGCTGGCTGGTGATCTGACGATCCTCGGGGCGGTTGTCAGGGATGTTGGCGTCCAACAGAAAGAGAGGCACCCGCCCGACCTGAATGCGCCAGATGCGCGCACGGACCTCACGGCCAGGGTACGCCACGCCGATGGTTAGGGGTTGCCCCTGCTCGTCGCGCACCATCTGCATGGGCATGTTGTAGAAATCATTGATGGGGTAGGACTCTTGCTGCCACCCATCGGCGTTCAGGTACTGACGGCAGTACCCGCGCTGGTAGGCCAGCCCCACCGCCACCAGGGGTAGACCCAAGTCGCTGGCGGACTTGAGGTGGTCTCCAGAGAGCACGCCGAGCCCACCCGAATAGATCGGGAGCCCTTCAGTGAGGCCAAACTCCATGGAAAAGTAGCCGATGCGCATATCTGGGAACTCGGGTGCGTAGGTATGATCGAACCAGGTCTCGCGGCTCTGCAGGTACGACTCGTAGGCTTGGTACACCCGCCGCATATGAGAGAGAAAGGCATCGTCTTCCAGGGCTTGATCGATCTTGGATTGGCGGATGGTACCCAGGATGAGGACGGGGTTGTGACGCGTGCTCTCCCAGAGCTCGTCATCCAACCGCCTGAACAACGCTATCGCGTCGGGGTTCCAGGTCCACCATAGGTTAAACGCCAGCTCGCGGAGCGGGCCTAGTTCATCGGGCAGGGACGGGACCACCGTAAAGGTGTGATGTGGTCGTAGCACGCAGACCCCCTTTGCCTAGGGCCATCAGCAATAGAGAGTGCGATGACCTTCTTGTGATTATAGCGGACCTGGAGGACGAGCGCCAAGACAAGGCCCAGGTCTTGGCGCCTAGCCTTTGCGATCGGCTGGCCGACCGGCTATACTCTCACAGGTTCACCAAAGGAGCAGTAGATGACCGAGCTGAACGTTGGCCAGGGTGGGGATCTCGAGCGGGCCTGGGATGCCTATCATAGGCTCGAACTGGAGAGAGCGCGCGCGCTTTTTGAGGCCGCCGTCGCCGAGCGGCCAGACTCGGTGGCTGGGCACCAAGGCCTCGGCCGCACATTGATCCGCATGCGCCGCGAGGAAGACGCTCACCAACAGGTGGAGCGCTGTCTCGCGTTGGGCCCCGAAGAGTACGAAACGCACGCTCTGGCGGGGCTCTATTACTTTTTGGTGGACGCCCTAGACGAGGCGCAAGCGTCACTGGAAAAGGCTTCCGCGCTGGAGCCCCAGGAGATCGAGCCGCACGTGGTGCGGGCCCAGGTTCATGCGGACAAGGGCGCCTTTGCGGAGGCCGAGGCCGACCTGGCGCGCGCGCGAGAGCTCATCGACGCCCTGGAAGACGAGGCCGTACAACGTCGCGAACGGGCGGCGTTGCTTCACGCCGAGACCTATGTGGCCCTTTCGGCCAAGCGCGAGGACGAGGCTCGCGCCAAGGCGGAGGAGGCGTTGGCCTATGCGGACGCCAACCCCCATGCCGTCTGCCTCGCGAACACCAATCTGGGCCTCATGGCAGCACGACAGAAGCGGTGGGACGAGGCGGTGGGCTATCTCACGGCGGCGCTGGAGCTGAACCCAGCCTTTTACCGCGCGAGAGGCGCCCTGGGGCGCGTGTATCTGGTCACGGGGCGACCAGAGGAGGCGGCCGCAGCCTTGGAGGCTACCCTCGAGACCATGCCTCAGCCCGATGCGCATACGGTGATGGCCTGTGCTTCGGCGCTGAGCAAGATCGGACGCAGGGAAGAGGCCGCCGCTCTGTATCGCCGAGCCCTGAAGCTCAACCCGCGGTGGGTTGAGCGGATTTATGCGGGGTGGCAGTCGGTGTGGCAGGATCGCAAGGGCCGCCTGTACGTACTAGTGGCTGGTGCGGTGGCCCTGGGGCTCTGGTTGTGGCTTACCAAGCCCTCGCCTCAAGCCATCACGTTGGTGCTGCTGGTGGTGGTCATCCTGCTCTTGCAGCGAGCCATGTCAGGTAGGAAACCTCGCTAGACAAGTGGCGCTCAGTAGCGCTAGGCCTTGCTTGACCCACTTGCCGATGATATACTCGGGTTGTCAAGGATGGCCTGTGCATCTCCAAGAAGGGGGAGGTCATGGCACGTCAACGTGGGCTACGAATCGCGATCGTGGTACTGATCCTTGGGGCGTTCCTGGGCGTGCCTGTGGCAGCCGAGAACGAGGCGCTCTATCACACGGTGGTGTATGGCGAGTCGCTCTCTAGCATCGCGCGCAAGTACGAGGTGACGGTGGCCGCCCTGGTGGACGCCAACGGCATCGCCAACCCAAACATGATCTATGCTGGGCAGCGCCTACTGATCCCCGAAAAGGCCGAGATCACTATCCACGTGGTGGCCGAGGGCGAATCGCTGTTTGGCATCGCGGCCAAGTATGGCGTTAGCATCTGGGACATCGCCGAGCGGAACAATATCACCAACGTCAACCTCATCTTTGTGGGGCAGCGGCTGGTGATTCCATCCGAGGGCGAGGGCGAGGCCGAGGTGCCCGACGAGGGCGATGAGGTCGACAATGGCGACGATACAGAGGCCGATGACGAGATGCCGCCCGTCCCAGAGGCCATCATTATCAGCGATCCTCTGATGAGCCAGGATGTCTCGTCGCCAGTGACGGTGACGGGTTGGGGCAGTGGGTTCGAGAACACGCTGGCGGTCGACGTTCTGGACGAGTACGGTGCGGTGATCGGCCAAGGGTACGTAATTGTCGAGGCCGAGTTTGGGCAGATCGGCCCCTTTGAGGGCGTGATCGAGTTCGAGGCCCCAGCCGAGGAGCAGTTCGGGCGCATCCAGGTGTATAGCATCAGTCCCCGCGATGGCGCCATCGAGCACTTGGCATCGGTGACGGTCAACCTGGTTCCCTAGCTCGCACTGACCGCGTAACAGCGCCGGCTCCACGAGCCGGCGCTGTTTGCTAGGGTGGCTACCGAGAGACGCCCAGCGACCGCGCGCAGGGCAGGCCCCCGGCATCCTCAGCAGCAAGGACTGCGTTCACCACGGCTCTGGCCATGGCGTCGGCGGCCATGTCAGCAACCAGGGCGGCGTGGGCCTCTCTCTCCCCTGTGGCCAGCGCAAAGCAGGCATCTCCGTCAAACAGGGTGTGGGCGGGGCGTATGGTGCGGGCCAGGCCGTCATGGGTGGCATCAGCCACCAGGTTGGCCTCCCCCTTGGTGAGGCCGGCATTGGTGGCCACAACGCCGATGACCGTGTTGGTGCCAAAGAGAACCTTTCTTAGGACGGTCTTGCGCATCTGGGCTCGCGTATCGGCAAAGCCCTTGCCAGCTAACGCCCGCAAGCCAGCGATGATTTGGCCACTATCGGGGTCGAGCACGTCGCCAAAGGCGTTTACGGCGACCAGGGCGCC
>DAIRUQ010000125.1:0-7106 GCA_036803245.1 Chloroflexota bacterium
CTGGACCTTTAGCCGCGGATATGTCAGCTATAACCTCACCGGAACCTTTACGCCGGGGGAAACCGTCGCGCTCCAAATCTCTGGCACGATGGGAGAGATGGGCTACCAGATGGCCCACAAGGGCAACGAGCTCGATTTCTACGCCAAGTACTATGACGCGTCGGGCCGCGAGCTCCAGGATCTGTCGCGGGCCAAAACGTTCGAGCACAGCGCCGATGCGACGATGACGGACGGGATCTCGGCCGAGACACCGAACTATGCCGAAAGAGTAGAGCTGTTCGGTAGCTTTACCACCGAGTGGAGCACGCCCTATGCTGCGGCGTCGGAGACGGTGGCCGTCAAGGTTACCCTGGTATCGAGCTCGGAACCAGAGCCTGTCCCGCCGACCGAGGCACCGCCTGCGGATGAACCCAGCCAAGGTGCGCAGGAGCCCGAGGCAACGCCCGAGTACATCGACGGGATTCCGTCTGGGAACTATTCCAGGCCCGGCAGCGCAGAGGTTCTCAGAAACCTCGACTTTTGGATACGATGGGAAGAAAACGCGAAAAAGTGGACGCCAGAAGAGATTGAAAAGGCCATGAGTGCGCCGAGCACGGTACAGTTCGACGGCTTGACCGGTGAGACCTGGGTGCTCCGCGCATGGGACGAGGATATCGACCAGGCGATCTTTGCCGACTATGACACACCGCTCTATCATGGCGATCTGATCATTACCCGACGGAGAAGCGGCGCGATTCTTTCTTTTGACGGCATGACCGCCAAGTTTGTCGTGTCGGAGGATTCCTGTATTCGGCTGGACCTCAAGGACAACGGACAGTCCAACATTGGGTTACTGGCCGGGACGGTCTGGACGAATCTGAAAAAGCTGGTCAAAGACGGCGACCTGAGTTACGAAATGGGTCAGGCGGTCGCCGGCATCAAGGGCACCACCTTTATTTGTGAGGAGAGGGACGGCGTTTCCACCATCAAGGTGTTCGAGGGGACGGTGGAGCTGACCTCCAAAGAAACCGGCAAGACCATCCTGGTGAGCGATGGCGAAATGGTCACCACAGACAGCACCGGCAAGGGCACGCTGACGATGTTTGATGTTGAGGCCGAGCTGGCCAAGTGGGATCCCTTTGTCCAGCAGGTAACGGCCGAGGCCATGGAAGAGGCGGCCCTCACGCGCCGTGACGGCGCCAAATCACCCGTCTTGCTGCTGATCGTGATCGCCCTTTTGCTGATGGCCGGCATCGCTGCCGTCGTGGTGGTAGTGTCTCGAAGCAAACGAAAGCCAGCCGTTGCCCGCGCGTACCGAGGAGCGCCACCGACCCACACGAGCCCCAGCCCGAACCGCTGCCCCAGCTGCGGCACCGAGGTAACCAAACCCGGCAGGTTCTGCGGCCATTGCGGGCGGCTGCTTCAGTGAGCCAAGCGTGAAGAACGCTCGTGTTTGGCAGACCTGGCGGTGGGATCATGTGGCGTAAGCCCCGTATCTTGGGCAGCCACAAGAGCCGACCATGATGCCCGCAGGGAGGGCGTTGCGGGCAGCGCCCTCCCTCCCCCATGCTCCCGCGCTTGGCTTTGGGCGACCAAGCTAGTACACTGCGCCACAACGCTGTATTATACGCTGGACAGTACACCAGGCCCTTCGAGGCCACCCTCAGGCGCTGCGTCACTGCCTTAACGGACGACAAGCCCACCACCGTCACGTGACCAGCTAGACGCAGTCGCGAACACTGGCCGCGCCTCGGCACCGTACCTGAGCACGGCGATGGGGAAAGAGACCACACGCTGCATGCGGTACGCCATCTACACAGACGAATCCAACACCACAGGCTCCCGCTACATGCTCATTGGCGGCCTCTGGCTACCCCTGGAGGCCGAGGCGAGGATCAAGATCGCTCTCCAGGCAGTTCGAGACAAGCACAACCTCCAGCATGAGATGAAATGGACCAAAGTCTCACGGACCATGCTGGCGGCATACCAGAGTTTTGTGGACGTCTTTTTCCGCGAGTGCGCCCTCTCGTTCCACTGCATCGTCATCGACCGCTACATCCTAGACTATGCCAAGTTCCACAAGGGCGATCGGGAGCTGGGGTTCTACAAGTTCTACTTTTTGCTGATCAGCCGCAAGCTCGCTCACGGCAACCTCTATTGGCTCTATACCGATGAGCGGCGCAACCACAAGCCATACCGTCTGTCCGTACTCAATCTCACGGTCAACGGCTGGTGGCAGCGCCGCAGCGGAGAGAGGCCGCTACGAGCCGTGGAGCCGAGATGTTCGCACGACGAGGACATGCTGCAGCTGGCGGATCTGCTTCTGGGGGCCATCGGTTACTGCTGGAACGATCGCAAGGAGAGCGCTGCCAAGGTCGCATTGGCCAAGCACATCGCGCGGGGAATGGGGTGGCCTTCGCTGCGGACCAGGACACCACCTTATGCAACCAAGCTCAACATCTGGGTGTGGGATCCCTCGGCGAAAAAGCAGAACGCGCCCTAGTTCCTAACACCCTCTTGGGAGGGCTCACCGTACACTCGGTACGGGGTTCGGTGACCAGTGGCGCGCTCTAACTGCCCATAGTATAGGCGCACTCTGCCCGTTCGTCAACCAGATTCTCGTTCCGCCCCCTCCCTCCCCTCAACTTGCCACCACCCCCTGGCCGCGACTACAATCCCCGCCACAACGATCACCCTTATCTTTGAGGTGTCATGATCACACTGGCCCCCCTGCTGGACGAGCTCTCCTGCCAAGCCTTCAAATACCTGATGATCGCCGACCGCCGCGCCTGGTCGGCCACCCTCGCCATGGTGGCCGCCTGCGAGGCCGACCCCACCCGCCGCCTGACCAACGGCCATGCGCTGGCCCTGCTGTTGGCGGCTGGCTATGCCGGCGGCGGTAGCCGCGGCGTCGAGACGCTCACCGCGATCCTCACCCGTGAGACGTTGGTGCCCGTGCCCGCCCGCAGCGGCGGCTACCCGCGCATCTGGTACGGCTACCGGCCCGGGTTCGCCGTGGGCGCCCGCGCCGGTTTGGCCGTGGGCTGGCTTTCGCGGGGCGGCGGGCGACGCCGCCTGGCCCTGCTGCCCGATCAAGGCGCCTGGGCCTGCTGGGCTGAGGCTCCCCGCCGCGCCGATCAGGTCGCTGGCATCCCCCGGGCCGACCCGACCCAAGTCCGCGTGACGCGGCTGGGGCCGCGCGGCCTGGCCTGGATTCACCTGGTGCGGGCGTTGCCGCCCTCGGCCTACCACGAGGAGCTGGCAGCGTTCCTCCAGCAGCATGCCGCCCTGCGCGCCCACCAGGAAGAGCTAACCTCGGGGAACGGGCGAACACAAGGTTCGCCCCTACCGTAACGCACTGGAATAAGCCGCATTCCGTACAAGGGCACATCATGGTGTGCCCCGGCGCCGTCTGCGCTGCCCGATCGCGTCTCGGCTGGGGGCGACGCCGCCCGCCCCCCACAACCCACGAAAGGACAGATCATGAACCGACGCCTCCGCGCCGTCCTGTTTGACCTCTATGGCACGCTGCTGGCCTATGGCGACATGCGCAACGCCTGGCGCGCCTGGGGCGGCCTGCTGGCCGAGCGGCTGGCCCAACACGGCGGCCGCATCGACCCCGCCATCTGGCCCCAGCAGCTCATGGCCGTCTTTGAGGGCTACGAGCCCGAACCCGCGCCCCAGGACGACCTCACCGTCCACGAGCGGCGGCTGCTGGCCTTGGCCGACGAGGTGGGCGCCCACATGGGCCCCGCCGACGCTCGCGCCATGGCCAACGACGGCCTGGCCATCTGGCAGCGCGATATCGACCTGGCCCCCGGCCTGCACGCCACCCTGGGCGCCCTGCGCGAGCGCGGCCTGGCCACCGGCCTGGTCACCAACTTTGACCATCCGCCCCACGTATACAATCTGCTACGCCAGCACAACCTGGAACCGCTGCTGGACGTGGTGATCATCTCGGGCGCCGTGGGCCTGAAAAAGCCCGACCCCGCCATCGTCCAGCTGGCGCTGGACCCGCTGGGCGTGGCCCCCGCCGAGGCGGCTTTCGTGGGCGATTCCCCCGAGGATATGCAGGCCGCCCGCACCGCCGGCGTCGCCGCCTTGGGCATCACCCACGAGGGCGATCTGGCCCGTCTGGAGGGCGAGCCCGTCCACGCGCTGCTCACCTCGTTGAGCCAGGTAGTGGCCTGGGTGGACCGGCGCTAGCCATCCCACCTTTACGCAGAATTCACTCCCTCCACCGTTGACATCCCTCCAGATGGTGGCAGAATCTTGGCGTCATCCAGCGGGCGCGTGGTCATGTCACAAGGGAGCACAGCATGTCAAACCTACGTAAATTCACCATTCTGCATTCCAACGACATGCACGGCGACTTTCTCGCCGAGGCCGGGGGCGATTGCGAGGGAAAGATGGTCGGCGGCCTGGCGCTGCTATCTGGTTATGTCAACCAGGTCCGCGCCCAGGAGGACAATGTCATCTTTGCCATCGCGGGGGACATGGTCCAGGGGTCGCTGATCGACTCGGAGTACAAGGGCATCTCGACCATCGAGATCATGAACTACTTGGCGCCCGATGTGGTCACCCTGGGCAACCACGAGTTTGACTATGGCCTGCCCCACCTGCTCTTTCTCGAAAAGATGGCCAACTTTCCCGTGGTCAACGCCAACCTCTACATCCGCAAGTACAGCAAGCGGCTGATGCGCCCCTACCTGATCTTGCCCATGGCCGGGCTGCACGTCATGTTTATCGGCATCATCACCGAAAAGGTGATCGACGCCCTCCGCAGTGACCCCCAGATCAGCGCCTTTGTGTCGCTGGAAGAGGCGGCCAGCGAGGTGGGCAAGATCACCGCGGCCTACAAGAACGAGGACATCGACCTGACCATCCTGCTGACCCATATCGGGTTCGAATCCGATTGCGAGCTGGCGGCGATGCTGGACCCCGCCTGGGGCGTGGACATGATCATCGGCGGCCACTCGCACACGATCCTGGAAGAGCCCGCCGTGGTCAACGACATACTGATCACCCAGGCTGGCGTGGGCACCGATCAGATCGGCCGCTATGACATCGTCGTCGACGACGACACTAACAGCATCGTCGAGTACGCCTGGCAGCTGATCCCCATCACCTGCGACGTCGCCGAGCCGGACCACGACCTGGAAGCCTACATTCAGGGGTACAAGGCCGAGGTCGACCGCAAGTACAACGCCCTGCTCTGCAAGATGGGCCGCGAGCTGACCCACCCGCGCCGCGAGGAAGAGACCAGCCTGGGCAACCTGTTCGCCGACGCCGTAGCCGATGCCGAGGGGTTCGACGTGATGCTGCTGGGGTCGGGCTCCATCCGCGGGGAAAGGCTGGGGCCCGTGGTCACCCGCGGGAACTTTATCTCGATCTTTCCCTACAACGACTCGTTGACCCGCTTTACCGTCACGGGCGAGCAGCTCACGCGGATGGTGGGCCAGTTCATGCGCCCCGAGAACCGCAACGGCGAGGGCGAGTATTATCAGGTGAACGGCGCCGTGCGCGCCGTCTACTCGGAGGCCGAGAGCCGCCTGCTCTCGCTCGAGATCCACGGCCTGCCGGTTGATCCAGCCGCGCACTATCGGGTGGGGATGCAGGGCTACCACGCCAAGAACGCCGGCATCTACCTGGGCGTCTCGCCCGAAGAGATGGCCCAGAACGCGCCGCCCAGAGTCGTCAGCACCAGCACCCAAGACGTCCTGCTAGAGTGGCTGCAAACGCACCAGAACGTCACGCGGTCGGTCGAGGGTCGGCTGCGGTACGTCTAGCGCGACCACCCATCGCGCCAGAAGGAGGTGCCCAGACAGACCGGCCCATCCATCACACGGGACCATCCACCCCATCAAGGAGCTCCATGACACTACATCATCACCGCCACCGTGCTCGCTGGATGTTGCTGGTACTCGTGGGCCTGCTGCTGGCTGCAGCGCCGGTGGCCCTGGCCAACCAAGCCGCCAGCTCATCGCCGCTGAAGCCCGTATCGGGCACCACCGGGCCGCTACCCGGCGGCGACATCAGCGACGCCCCGCCCCACCTTCTGGAGGCAGCCCCCGTTGCCGAGCCCGCCGCCTACCCGCCCGATCCCTGGCGCCTGCACGCCACCATCCCCACCGGGGGGCGCTACCTGGTGGCCGGCACCACCGTCGACAATGACAACCTCTACATCTTTGGGGGAAGTACAGGCACGACCTACCTAGACGAGGTGTGGCACTATGACCGGGCCTCCGCCACCTGGACGGCCAAAGCGCCCCTGCCCGAGCCGATGGGGAACCTATCGGTCGCCTACAACCCGCGCGACGGCATGATCTATGTCGCCGGCGGATGGCAGGACGTCTACTATTCGAACGCTTTACATCGGTACGATCCGGCCAGCGACACCTGGGAGACCTTGGCGCCGCTGCCCACCGCCAAGTCTGGCGCAGCCATCGGCATCGTCGATAACGTGCTCTACCTCTTTGGCGGCAACGGCGGTGGTTCCTTTAACGACACCCAAGTCTATGACATCGCGACGAACACCTGGTTCGTCGGGCCAGCCATGCCCGTCCCCCAGCACTCCTATGGTGGCCAGGTGACCTACCGCGGCTCCATCTATGTCTTGAGCAGCTTTAGCGTCAACCATATGCTCCGCTATGACACCCGCACCCAGACCTGGGAACAGGGCCCCAACATGCTGGCCACGCGCAACTCGCCGAGCTGTGTGATCAGTCGCGACGGCATCATCTCATGCTGGGGAGGCGGCGACTCATGGACGGGTCGCAGCGATGGCGAGTCCTACGACCTGGCCGACTGGCCCAACGGATCTTGGCAGCCCATCGAGGGCCAGCCCATGCCCACGCCCGCCATCCGCGCTGGCCATGCCTGTCTTGGCAAGCATCTCTGGGTCGCCGGCGGGGCGGCGCAGTCCAGCCTCTACCTGGACATGAACCAGAGCTGGTACGGCAGCTTTGTCTGCGACTGGGGCGAGCCGTCGGCCTTTCTGCCGCTGGTGACGCGCTAAGCGCCTCACGTCCACCACAAACAACCGGGGGCGCCCGGCCGATCAGAGCCGCGCGCCCCCTCGCACTCTTCCACGCCGCCGCAATCCCAGCTTGACGCGCACCGCCGCC